>JBEKZQ010000128.1:0-18795 GCA_049509675.1 Thermoguttaceae bacterium
CAGGCAGAAGCTTACCCCCCAGTCTCCTTCCCTTCCCCCTTCGCCGTCTTCTTGACTGACTTCTTGCCGGTTTTCTTCTTCGCCGCACGCTTCTTTGCCGTCTTCTTGACGGTCTTCGCTGCCGCTCTTCGCCGCGGGGCCTTCGCCGACGGCCCCTTCTCGGCGCGAACCTTCAGCAGATTCAGGGCATAGGGAAGCGTCACCTCCTCCACGGCCGTGCCGCGCGGCAGCGAGGCGTTGGTCACGCCGTCGGTAACATAGGGACCATAGCGGCCGGCGAGCAATTGCACCGCTTTGCCGGTCACCGGCGAGGCCTCGAACACCTGGATCGGCTCCTTGCGGGCGGCGCCGCGGCCGCCGCGCGTTTTGGGCTGCGCAAGCAGTTCCAGCGCCTGCTGGAGCGTCGCGTCCAAGGGCGATAGTTCCGCCGGCAAGGAGCGGGTCTCCTCGCCGCACTTCACATACGGCCCATAGCGCCCGTTGTAGGCCACGATCGTTTCGCCCGTAGTCGGATGCGGCCCCAGCGTGCGCGGCAAGGTCAAGAGCTGCAGCGCCAGTTCCAGCGTAATGTCTTCCGGCGCCATTCCCTTCAGGAGCGAAACGCTTTGCGGCTTCTCGGCGTCGTCCGCGGCGCCGCGCTGCACGTAGGGGCCGAACCGTCCTACCCGAATGAAGATCGGTTTTTGCGTTTCGGGATCGATGCCCAAGGGCTCGTCGCTCTCGGCGGCCTTCTGCAACATTTCCAGGGCCACGGCCGTGGTGAGCTCGTCCGGCGGCATTTGCTCGGGCAGAGTGGCGCGCCGTTGGCCTTGCTCCAGGAACGGTCCGTAGCGGCCCACGCGCACGTAGATCTCCGCCTGTCCTGCCGGCTTTGCGATGAGTATCCGGCTCACGTCGCGGGCGTCGATCTCGTCGACCTTGTTCTCTATCTGCTTCTTCAGCCCGGGGTGGTCGTTGCCGAAGTAAAATCGCTTGAGGTACTCCAGGTGCCCCAACTCGCCGCGGCTGATGGCGTCCAACTCATCCTCCATCGCCGCCGTGAACTGATAATCGACCAGGTTGGGCAAGTGGGCTTCGAGCAACTGCGACACGGCGAAGGCGATCCAGGTGGGCACCAGCACGTTGCCGCGCTTCGCCTTGAACACATATTGCCGGGCCAGAATGGTGTCGATGATCGAGGCGTAGGTGCTGGGCCGGCCGATGCCCATCTCCTCCAACGCCCGGGTCAACGAGGCTTCGCTGTAACGGTTGGGCGGCTGGGTGGTGTGTGTCTTGGGATCGAGCCGGCGGCAGTGGAGCGACTCGCCCACCGCCAGGGGCGGCAAGAACACGTCCCGATCCGCCAGCCGGCTTTCCGGATCGTCCGACCCTTCGACGTACGCCCGCAAGTAGCCGGGGAATTCGATCGTGCGGCCGCTGGCCTCGAAGAGGGCTCCGTCCACCTGCACGCGGGTGGTGATGCGATGTCCGCGGGCGTCGGTCATCTGGCTGGCCACGGTCCGCTTCCAGATCAGGTCGTACAGTTTGAACTCGTCGGGGCTCAGCTCGTTTCGCAGCGCGTCGGGGAAGTCGAACGGATGGCCCGCCGGCCGGATCGCCTCGTGCGCCTCCTGGGCGTTTTTCACCTTGGTCTGATACAAGCGGGCCTGGGCCGGCAAGTACTCCTTGCCGTAGTGCAGGGCGACCAACTGCCGGGCGGCCTCGATGGCCACCGCCGCCAGGTTCGTGGAGTCGGTACGCATGTAGGTGATGTGCCCATTCTCATAGAGGCTTTGCGCCACCTCCATGGTGTGCCGGGCGGTGAAGCCGTACTTGCGGTTCGCCTCCTGCTGCAGCGTGCTGGTCGTGAAGGGTGGATAGGGCCGGGTGGTGTACGGCTTATCTTCCAACTCCGCCACGCGGCACTCGGCCTGCCGCAAGCGCGCCGCCAATGCCGCCGCTGCGGCCTCATCGAGCACCAGCAGATGCGGGTCTTTGGGCACTCCGGTGGCCGGATCGAAATCCCGGCTCGCCGGGATCTTCCGGCCGTCGACGGAGATCAGCACGGCCTCGAACTCCTGGCCGCCGGACTGGGCGAAGGCCCCCAGCAAGTCCCAGTAGGTGGCCGACGTGAAGGCCATCCGTTGCCGTTCGCGCTCGACAATCAAACGCACCGCCACGCTTTGCACGCGTCCGGCCGAAAGCCGCGGCCGGATCTTCCGCCACAGCAAGGGCGAAACGTCGTATCCGTACAGCCGGTCGACGATCCGCCGCACCTCCTGCGCCCGCACCAGGTCGTTGTCGATCTGCCGGGGCCGGGTGAGCGCCTCGCGGATCGCCTCCTCGGTAATCTCGTGGAACACCAGTCGGTGGACCGGCACCTTCGGATTGAGCACCTCGCACAGATGCCAACTGATGGCCTCGCCTTCGCGATCCTCGTCAGTGGCCAGGTACAGGTCTTTGGCGTTCTTCAAGGCCGCCTTCAACTTTCGCACCTGTTGCGCCTTCTCGCGCGGAATCACGTACACCGGATCGAAATCCTTATTGACGTTTACCCCCAGATAGGCCCAATCCTCGCCCTTGTACTTTTCGGGGATCTCTTTTGCCCCCTGGGGCAGATCGCGGATATGGCCAATGCTGGCTTCGATGACGTACCCCCGACCGAGGAACTTGCCGATGGTCCGCGCCTTGGCGGGCGACTCGACAATCACTAGGGAGGTGCCGTCTGAATGGGTCGATTTCTTGGCCATGTCAAAATAGGATGTATAGGAAAGGTTTGGGTTGTGATTTAATATCAGCCGTTTCGGGTTGCCGCCGTGAGTCGAAACGGCGTGGGGAGCGGACGCGATCCGATCCCCCGGATCACCGCTTCATCCGTCACCGCCGATCCGTACGGACGCAGGGCGAGCATGAAATTCTAGCGTGAACGGTTTTAGTGGTCTGTACAACTTGAGTTTACGGGTGCCACGGTTGGCTTGTCCAACCGTGTTTCCGGCACTGCTGGGCAAGCCAGCAGTGGCACCCAACCGGTAATGTCGAAATGGACGGACCACAAGGTGCAGGTGCAAAAGACCGGTTGGTGCGGTTGGGATCCTCAAACCGCCCAAAGTATAGCAGGCCGCGCGATCCGCACAATTGGCGTTTTGCGCAGGTCGAATTTGGCATTGCAATTATGTATTCGCGCCTTAGAATTGTCAGATTCGGCGTAATGGTATAACATTATCGGGGGGAGCCTGACCACATATGGCAAGCCCATTCAGTATTTTTCGCAAGCATCAGAAGGTGGCCATGGCGGTATTGACGGTCATGGCCATGTTCGCCTTTGTTATCTTTAACCCTGGCACCATCGACCTTTTCACCGGACGTGGGGCGACGGACCCCGTGGTGGTGCGGACCTCCAAGTTCGGCAATCTCTATCGCCACGATCTGGGCCTGTTGGTGCAAAATCGACAGCGCTTGCGGACCTTTCTGGAATCCCTGGCCGCTGAGGTGAGGAAGAACGGCGGCACCGGGCAGGCCATCGGCTATGCGAACCTCATGGGCGCCCCCACGGAGACGTCGGTAGTCGACAAGTGGCTCTTCGCCCGGGAGGCCGAGCAGATCGGCATGGTCATCAGCGATCAGGACATCCAACAGTTCCTTAAGATGGCTACGGAAAACAAGATCTCCATGAAGGATCTGGCGTCGCTGTTGCAAGGTTCTGGCGGCAGAGGCGGGGGGTTGTCGGAGATCCAACTCTTTGGCTATCTTCGCGACGAGTTGCTGGCGCTGCGGCTCCGCGACATCTTCCAAGTCCATCCCAACTTCTCCAATTTGAATCTGTTCACGCTGGCGACGCCGCCGGGGCAGCGGTGGGATTACTACTGTCGGCTCAACCGTCATGCGACCGTCGAACTGGCGGCCGTGCCGGCGGCCAATTTCGTGTCCCAGGTGCCGGACCCCAGCGACGAGGAGTTAAATGCCTTTTTCGAGAAGCACAAGGCGACCTATCCCACGCCCGAATCGCCCGAACCGGGCTTTCATCAGCCCCATCGAATTGCCCTGGAGTATTTGAAGGCCGACTACGACCGCTTCGAGAAGACAGTGACCGACGCGGAAGTCATCGAGGAATACCAGAAGCACAAGCGCGTGTACGACGAGTACGAGGAGAGCCAAAAGGAAAAGCCGGAAGCAAAGAAGCCGTCGGGCGGGGTGGAAAAACCGGCCGCCCCCGCCGAGAAGAAGCCAATAGCGGAAGGCAAGCCCGCGGAAAAGTCCGGCGACAAGAAGCCGGAACCGGAAAAGAAGCCCGAGGCAACGGCGAAGCCGGCAACGCCTTCTGAGAAGAAGCCCCCTAAGAAGGAGGAGCCCGACGCAACCGAGAAGCCCGCGGCCCCGGCCCCCGGACCCGCGCCGGCCGCCGAGGAGAAGGCAGAGCCGGAGAAAGAACCGCATCCCGACAATTCTTCCGCTTTACAAGAGGTTTCTCCGTTTCGACTTACCGCGCTGACGGAGGACATCAAAGACGACAAGACTGCGGAAAAGAAGCCGGAAGAGCCAAGACCTGACGCCGACAAGAAGGCCGAGCCGGAAGAGAAAAAACCCGACGCTGACAAGAAGGCCGAGCCGGAAGAGAAAAAACCTGACGCCGACAAGAAGGCCGAGCCGGAAGAGAAAAAACCTGACGCTGACAAGAAAGCTAAGCCGGAAGAGAAGAAACCTGACGCTGACAAGAAAGCTAAGCCGGAAGAGAAAAAACCGGACGCTGACAAGAAAGCTGAGCCGGAGAAGAAGCCGGCCACATTGAATCAGTACCACGTCAAGTGGACGCGTTACGACGCCGAGCGGATCAGGAACAAGACCGCCAAGCGGCCGCCGCCGCCGGATTTCGCCGCGTTGGCCAAGCAGCACGCCCTGGCTTTCCAGCAAACGGGGCTGCTCTCTGCGATCGAGCTGCGGCGTCGGGACATCGATTCCTCCTACGCGAACTCGACGCGTTTCGAGGAATATGCCTACCAGTCGCTGTCCAAGTATCGACCCGAGAAGTCGATCGATCCGGCGCAGAACCTGTATCTGTTCTGGAAGACCGACGAGACGAAGGACTTGATTCCCAAGTTCGACGATCCGGGCGTGCGCGAGGAAGTGCTCAATGCCTGGAAATTGGTGCGTGCCCGGAAACTGGCTCGGGAGGCGGCCAAGAGCCTGTGCGAGCAGGTTGCTAGGACGAAGAAGCCGCTCCGGCAAGCCCTGGCGGGAGACGCCAAGGTCGTGACTGCCGAACCGTTCACCTGGCTGACACGAGGGGTGTTCGAAAGCGGCTACGGCGAACCGCGGATCAGCGAGGTCAAGGGAATCGATCAGCCGGGAGCCGAGTTCATGCAGACCGTTTTCAGCCTGCAGCCGGGCGCGGTCGGCACGGCCATGAACCAGCCGGAGACGATCGCTTATGTGATCCAACTGGTCAAAACAACCCCGGCGGAAAAGGTTCTGTTGGCCGAGTTCGAGAGCGATTCCTTCCAGCGCTATGCGAGCGTGGCCTTGGACGACCAGCGGGCGATGACACGTGCCTGGGAAAAAGAGCTGCGCGAATCGGCTGGCCTGAAGTGGGAGATACAACCCGACCAGCGGGACGAGGAACAGCGCGGCAACCGCCCGGCTCCGAGTCCGGCCCCGATCCCCGACGACGAGGACGAGTGAGCCACGTTTGTGTGGCTGCCGGGCGACAGTTCAGGAGGATGACATGCCTACGGTGTTGCGGGTAGGCCCGTACCGTTTTCACTTTTATTCGGATGAATCGCGCGAGCCTGCTCATATCCACGTTCGCTCACCGCAGGGAGAGTGCAAGTTCTGGCTTGAGCCCGTAGGTCTTGCGGGGAATCGTGGAATTTCCGCCCACGACCTCCGGGAAATTGAGCGCATAGTCTTTGACCATCGCGAGCTATTCGTGCAGAGGTACCATGAATACCACAACCGTTAACTCCGCGCTAGCGACCGAACCTGCCGCGCTTCGCGCGTGGGTTGAAGGGCGGATGGTCTTCCTGGAGTTGAGTGATGGCCGGATCGTCGGATTTCCGGCCAGCCGTTTCCAGCGGCTCAAGGCGGCGTCGGATGAGATGCTTCAGAAAGTCACCATCGAATTGGACGGTTACGCACTGCGGTGGGAAGAACTGGACGAGGATCTCACGGTCCCAGGGGTCGTAGCCGGGCATTTCCAGCTTCCGCCGGAAACCACCGCCTGATGGCTATTGGTTCCTTCGCCCCTTGCGGGAGAGGGGACCATGAAAGCCTTATCGTCGCGGCTTCAGCACCACGCATGCCAGGGGCGGCAGCGTCAAGAGCACCGAGGCCGGGCGGCCGTGGCTGCCCAACCGATCGCCTTGCACGCCTGCGCCGTTGCCCATGTTGCTGCCGGTATAGTACATTGAGTCGCTGTTGAAGACCTCGTCGTACCAGCAGGCCTCGGGCACGCCCAGTCGGTGGCCGATCCTGGGCACGGGCGTGAAATTGGAGACCACCACGAGGAAATCGCCGGGATCTTTGGCCCGGCGAATGTAGCTGAGCGTGCTGTCCTCGTGGTTATGGCAGTCGATCCATTCGAAGCCGCGGAAATCGAAGTCCACTTCGTGCAGGGCCTTCTCGCGGCGGAGAAGTCCGTTCAGGTCGGCCACGCATTTTTTCAGACCTTGGTGCGACTCCCATTGCAGCAGGTCCCACTGCAAGCTGGCATCGAAGTTCCACTCGTGCCATTGACCAAAATCGCATCCCATGAAAAGCAGCTTCTTGCCGGGATGCGTCCACATGTAGCTGAACAACAGCCGCAAGTTGGCGAACTTCTGCCAGAGATCGCCGGGCATCTGGTCCAGCAGCGAGCCTTTTCCGTGGACCACTTCGTCGTGCGACAGCGGCAGAATGAAATTCTCGTGGAAGGCGTAGATCAGGCTGAAGGTCAGTTCGTCGTGATGGTACTTGCGATGGATCGGCTCGTGCCGCATGTAGCGCAAGGTGTCGTTCATCCAGCCCATGTTCCATTTCAGGCTGAAGCCCAGGCCGCCCAGGTAGGTGGGCCGGGAAACGCCGGGCCAGGCCGTCGATTCCTCGGCCACGGTCAAAATGCCCGGAAATTGCAGATGCGTCTGCTCGTTCAGTTGTTTCAAGAAACCGATGGCCTCGATGTTTTCGCGGCCGCCGAACTGGTTGGGCAGCCAGTCGCCTTCCTTGCGGCTGTAATCCAGGTACAGCATCGAGGCCACGGCGTCCACGCGGACCCCGTCCACGTGGTACTTGTCCATCCAGAACAGGGCATTGGAGATGAGGAAGTTGCGGACCTCGTGCCGCCCGTAGTTGAAGATCAAGGTGCCCCAATCGCGGTGCTCGCCGCGGCGCGGATCGGCGTGCTCGTACAGCGCCGTGCCGTCGAACTGCCGCAAACCGTGCCCATCCCGGGGAAAATGTCCGGGCACCCAGTCCAGCAGGACGCCGATGTCGTTGCGGTGGCACAGGTCAACGAAGTACATGAAATCGTGCGGCGTTCCGTAGCGGGCCGTGGCCGCATAACAGCCGATCGGCTGATAGCCCCAACTGGCCGAGAGCGGATGCTCGTTGACCGGCAACAGTTCGATATGCGTGTAACCCATCTCCTTGCAATACTCGACCAACTGATGGGCCAGTTCGCGATAGGTCAACCAGCGCGAGGGGTCGTCGCCGGGCCGTTTCCAACTGCCCAGGTGGACTTCGTAGAACGACAGCGGCCGCTGCAAGGGGTTCGTCTCCGCACGGCGGCGAAGCCACTCCGCATCGGCCCAGCGGTAGCGGTCCAGATCGACCACCTTGGATGCCGTGCGCGGCGGCACCTCGGCTGCAAAGCCGAACGGATCGGCCTTCTCGAAGAGCGAGTCGCGGTGCCGGATCTGGAACTTGTAGAGCGTGCCCTCGCTCAGGCCCGGCACGAACAGCTCCCAGAAACCGCTGGGAATGTGCTTGCGCATCGGATGGCGGCGGGTATCCCAGGCATTGAAGTCGCCGATCAGGCTGATCCCGGTGGCGTTGGGCGCCCAGACGGCGAAGTTCACCCCGTCGACCCCGTCGATGGTCCGCACGTGGGCGCCCAGGCGGTTGTAGCATTGCCAGTGCCGGCCCTCATTCAGCAGATACAGGTCGAAATCGCTGAGCAAGTGCGGAAAGGAGTACGGATCGTGCATAGTGGTTCTCTTGCCTCCCTCGTCCGCGACCCGCAGCAAGTATCGCGGCGATTGTTCCCCGTCGGGCAGCGGACAAACGGCCTCAAAAACGCCAGCCGGATGAATGCGGCGCATGGGCCGGACCAACTCCCCATGACTGGAATCCACGACCCACGCCTGAGCGCTCGCGGGGAGGAACGCCCGGACCGCCAGAGCCCGGCGTCCCGCTTCCTCGATTTCGTGCGGTCCGAGCAGCTCGAACGGATTCTCGTGCCGCCCTTCGATCAGTTGGCGAATACCCTCCAAGGTCATCGTAGTTCGCACACGCACCTCCTTGCCGAAAAAATCCAAGAGTAACCTGGTGGACGGTGTCCACCCTTACGGGACCACGCACCGCTTGCTGCGTCGGATCGTGATCCGCTCGATGGGCCGCACGGCCGCCACGATCCGACCCCTCCAGCGCTCTACTGCCAGAGCAACCGAGTATTTTACCTGTTCGTACCAGCCGACGCGAAGCCCCCAGACGCCGGATTTTTCTGCCGAGAAGGGTCTTCGCACACCACTATGTGGAGTATCGAACCTCCGTTGGCGGCATTCAACCCGGTGGAAACGTAATGCCTGATCCATCCGTTGCCACAGGTCGCAATGCTTCACCGGCACCATCTGCCCAAAAAACTCCCAGCGCCAGCCATTGTTCTTCCATTCCGCCAGACCGTACTGCACGCCGTTGCGGACGTAATCGCCGCAAGTGACCAGCGTAACCCGTGAAGGCTGATCCAGGGCCTCCAGCGCTCGCACGACGGTGAGCAGTTCCAGCCGCTCCCCTTCGGTGGCCGGCTCGACGTCGGCGGCCTCGAACTGCCCCGACCCATCCTCCCGCCGCAGCACGAATTGCCAGCGACCGACCGCATCGCGGTCCACGCGGGCAAACAGCAGGTAGTGGGGTCCAGGCAGATCCATCACGGAGTTACACGTTCGGCGGTTGGCAAGGCCGCGAATGGGAACAATGTCGGGAGCTTCGGGCCGCGGACCGCTCGCGGCCAGACCTTTCATCGGACATGCCGCTTCAAGATTGTGGGGAATTTGCATAAGGCAGCAAATATAGAAAACGTATTCGGTTAGGAGCAACTCTACCGGCAGGACTAAACGCGAAAACGTGTACAGCATAAAGTCCGCAGGTGTCTCCTCTTTGCTTATCGTCACATATACCCCTGTATGTCCATCTTATCCATTTACATACCCCAAGTCGACGCCCCACTCAGGCAACTCCATTCGCAGGATCTCACGCTTCCAGTCGGGCTCGTGTACCGGCCAGCCTTGGATCCTGCACAGTCCCTCAGAAACCCGGTGGGCACAGTTGCACTCGTGTACCACGCGCTGGCATTGCCCTTCGCCGGGCGAAAGCCCCGGCGTCCGGCCCGGCAGGTTGCTGCGACGAAAATAAATCTTGCCTTGGTCGAAGATCGTGACCAGTACCGCCGGGCCACACTCCAACATTCGCCGGGCGATCAACTCGTTACTGGCCGACGCATAGCGGACCTTCAAAACGGCCAGATCCCAGTCGCAGCCGGCGGCGTCGGCCGTGAACCAGTCGGTCGGCAGCAAGAGCCGACCGGCAAGCTGGTTCGCCACGTCTTCCCGAGCGCCGGGGCTCGTGGTGCGCGGATCGACGCCCCAGGTGTCGAACACCCGATAGGCGGCATGTTCGCCGATCTCGTGGGCGACGGCCCATTGCTGCCGCTCCGGACGCACGTCGGGTCGCAGCAGGATGGTGGGGCTCATGCGGCCACTCCGGCGGCCGCCCAACCGCACATACCGGGCCCGACCGGCTTGCTGATCGTCCAAGGCGACGGCGATGCCCAATTGCCGGGCGACTTCAAAGGCATCGACCGGCGGCCGATCCACGCCGGCCTCGGCCAGGATTTCGCTCACCACGGCATCCAGGCCGGCGGCCAATTCCTCGCACGTATATTCGGACAACATTTTCTTGGGCCCTTGCCAGACGCGGATCATGCCGGCGTAGATACTGTACGCATGTACAATAGTAATTATCGCGGCCGCGGCTTGCAAGGGGTGGATTGGGCCAAGGACGTCAGTGGCCGTTTCCAACGATCGGCTCCCATCACCACGGCCTGCCTCCTGAGTAGGCCTGCAAGGCCATGTAGTTCGAGTAGGCGAAGTAACCGAAGAAGAAGGCCAGGTACCATTCGCGCCACTGAACTGCCACCACAACCGCCAACAGGCCCGCGGTGATCATCGACAGCAACAGCGACTGCCGCACGCCATCGCGCGGATTGGCCAGCAACAGCACCTCTTGCGTGATCTGACCGCCGTCCAGCGGATAGATGGGCAGCAGGTTGACCAGTCCCCAGAAGACGCAAACAAAGAGCATGTCGCTCAGTAACCACGACAGTTCGATGTGTCCGGGACGGTCGTACATATGCCCAAAGTCCTGAAGGTGGAAGTCAGCGCCGCCGCCCGCCGCGAAAATAACGCCGGCCAGCGCGGCCGCCAGCAGGAAGCCGGCCAGCGGGCCGGCCGCCGAGATGACGATCTGCCCGAAGCGGCCCAAACGCCGGCCGGCCATGGCCGCCGCGACAGGTCCGGAGGACGTCAGTCCGCCCATGCCGTAGAGCGTGATCCAGGGGCGCATCCCATAGAATTGCATGGCGACGGCGTGCCCCAACTCGTGGACCAGGATCGAGACCAGCACGGCCACGATCCAGATGGCAATGAGTTTCAGACTTTCCCGGCGGGCGCCCAGGATGGCCGTCATCAACCAAAAGAACGGATGAATCCGCACGGGGAAACCGAAGAGCACGAAGTTCAAGTCGCCCTGCGTTGGCGGAGGTTCGGCTAGCACGGCGACGGCTCCGAGGGAGAAACGAGGAAAGGGGCGGGATCCGCCTGCAGCCTTTGCAAAATATACTCCGCCGCCCGCCGCGATGCGCCGCGATGGCCGACCCGGGCCTTCAACTCCGTCAAGGCCGCGATCCGCGCCTCGCGCTTCGCCGCATCGCCGAGCCACTCCACGATATGCCGGGCGATCTCGGCCGATTTGTCCGCGCAAGTCAGATACTCCGGAAACAGGACCTTTTCCGCGTCTGGTTGCTTCGTGTCCTCGGCATTTGGGTCGGCGGCAAGGAGTCCGCCGCCGGCCAACAGGTTGACCAGCGTGATGTACTGCACCTTGCGAAACAAGCCCTGCACGAAATAGGCCGTGCGGCCGATCCGGTACAAAATGACCGTCGGCTTCGCGTAATACAGTAGTTCCAACGAGACCGAGCCAGAGCAGGCCATGCAACATTCGGCCAGATACATCAACTCCGGCGTCTTGCCGCAGAAGACCTCGACCGGCGGCGCGCTTGGCTTCCGCTCCAGCTTGGCCACCAATCGCCGCGCCATCTCGGCCTGCTGCGGCTTGAACGAGGCGACCGCGAACCGCGTCTCGGGCAGCGCCTGATGGATCAGTGAAGCCGCTTTCAGGAACCAGGGCAAGTTGTGCGTCACCTCCTGCGTCCGCGAGCCCGGCAAAATCGTTACCAGCCGTCCGGGCGCTGCGCGCTGCCGCGTCAGGAAAGCCTCGTCCAGCGGCTCACGGCCGACCTCGTCGAAGAACGGATGGCCCACGAACGTGGCATTGCAGCCGCGCTCTTGGAACCAGGCCTCCTCGAACGGCAGGCTGCACAACACGTGGTCGACGAAGCGCCGCATTTTCTGCACGCGCCACGAGGCCCAGGCCCAGATCTGCGGCGGAGTGTAATAGAACACCGGAATTCCCCGGGCCTTCGCCCGCCGTGCGATCCACCAATTGAAACCGGGGTAATCCAACAGCACGACGGCATCCGGCCGCCGGTCGCGAAAATAACGGTCCGCGCGCCTGACGAGCCGCCAGAACTCGGGCAAATGGGCCACGGCCCGGGCGAACCACATCACGGCCAATCGGGTCAGGTCGACGTGCAGTTGACAACCGGCCTCGGCCATCTTCGGGCCGCCGTAGCCCACCGCCTTCAGCCCGGCTGATTGCGCACGGAGTGCGCGGATCAGGTTGGCCCCGTGAACATCACCGCTGGGCTCACCCACCGAAAAGAAGATCTCCGGTCGTTCTGCCGCCATAGTGGCCGAAGTATGGCAGATTGCCGGGAGGGTGACAAGGTGATCGTTGCCGTCGGGCCTCAGCGTCAGGATCAGGAGAACTGCAAAGTTGCGCGGGCGAGTATGCGGAACGGACCTGCGCGCCGGAAGACTGCGCGCATTTTGCAGTTCTCCTTCGGTTCCCCGCGTCTCTCTTCCCCTGCCCCCCTTGCGCCGTTAAGATAATCGCGGAGAAAATGTATGGAATCCCTCGCCGGCCACTTGCTGTTGGCATCGCCGCACCTGGCGGACCCAAACTTCGTCCATACAGTGGTCCTGCTGATCCAACACGACGATCAAGGGGCCTTGGGACTGGTGTTGAACCGTCCGACCAGCAAGACGGTCCGCGATTTATGGCACCAGGTGGGCGAGGCGGCTTGTGAAAGCACCCGCGCCGTCCACCTGGGCGGCCCGGTTTCCGGACCGCTCATGGCGATCCACAACGTCGTCGACATCGCCGAAATGGAAATCGCGCCCGGCGTGTTCTTTGCCGCCAAGAAGCAGCATCTCGATCAACTGGTCACGCGCGACGACGAGCTCTTTCGCATCTTCATCGGCCACGCCGGCTGGGGACCGGGCCAACTCGAAAGCGAGATCGAGCAAGGCGCCTGGCGCGCCACCCCGGCCGCCCCCACCGACGTCTTTGACGACGCCGAGGGTCTTTGGGAGCGCGTCTGGCAGCGCCTGGAGGGCGGCGCCCTGGCCTCCATCCTCAAACTCAAGCACGTCCCGCCCGACCCCTCGCTGAACTGATGCGAAGCGAATATTGTCAGGAACAGTAGTTTTTATTTGCACTTTCCCGCCTTCCGCGGTAAACTGGTATCTGGCTCTCCAGTTCATTAGTGCAACTCTTCCCAGCATTTCGCACTGGAGAACTGCAAAGTCTGACGCAAAGGGGTCAGGTCCATGTTTTCGGTCAAGAGTCCGATCAAATGGCTAGACCTTATAGCCGAAAAATGGACCAGACCCCGACTTTGCAGTTCTCCGAGCATTTCGCACGCCATGATTCGGCACCGGTGGGCAGCAATCGTCGCCGTAGCAGGAGCGTTCTTGCCACTCCTGGCGCGGCCTTGCGCCGTGGTTGCCGGACCGCAGGTCATACCCGCCTGGAGCACGTCGCCGCCGACCAGTGCCACCGGTGCGTTCAGTCCCGCACAGCTTCGAGCGGCCTATGGCATCGATAATATCAGCCTGGGCGGCACGGTCGGCGATGGTTCCGGGCAGACGATCGCAATCGTCGACGCTTACGACAATCCGGGCCTTGTCAGCACCACCCAGGCCGGTTTCAGCACCAGCGATCTGGCCGCCTTCGATAGCCAGTACGGGCTTCAAGCGCCTCCCAGTTTTATCAAGTACAATCAGACCGGCGGCACCACGTCGTTAGCCAGCCCGGCCCCAACGAATGGAACCTGGGGCATCGAGCAGTCCCTGGACGTCGAGTGGGCCCATGCCATTGCCCCCAAGGCAAACATCATTCTCGTCGAAGCCAGCGACGACAATTGGAGCAATCTCATGGCGGCGGCGGCGCAGGCGGCCAGTCTGCCCGGCGTCTCGGTGGTTTCCATGAGTTTCGGCAACGACGAGTGGCCGGGCGAGACGGCCTCGGACAGCACATTCTCCACGCCCGCCAACCATAACAAGGTGACCTTTGTGGCGGCTACCGGCGATGGCGGCTACCCCGGTCAGTATGCGGCATTTTCTCCCAACGTCGTCGCCGTCGGCGGCACGACATTGAGCGTAAGCGGCGGTCGCACGGAAACCGGCTGGAGCGGCAGCGGCGGCGGATCCAGCTCCTACGAGAAGGACACCTTCCAAAGTATTACCAAGCGTTCGCGGCCGCGTGAGACTCCGGATGTCTCTTTTGATGCCGATCCGCACACGGGCGTGGGCATCTTCGATTCCTACGACAACAGCGCCGCCCCCTGGGAACAGGTTGGCGGCACCAGCCTGTCGACGCCCTGTTGGGCCGGCTTGATCGCCATCGCCGACCAGTTGCGCGTCGCGGCCTACCCGGGTCTCGACACCCTGGACGGCGCGACCGACACCTTGCCGGGCCTCTACTCGCTGGCCCAGTCCGATTTCTATGACATTACCAGCGGCACCAACGGCATGTACTACGCCGGTCCCGGCTACGACATGGTCACCGGCCTGGGCACCCCCGTGGCCAACCTGCTCGTGCCCGACCTGGCAATGTACAACAGCCCCGAGCCCTCCAGCCTGGCCCTTCTCGGCGTTGCCGCTCTCGGGCTGGGCGCGGCCCGCATCCGCCGCCGACAAGGCCGGCGGGAGGCGTAAGCCAAACGCTACTGACGGTTGCACTGGCCGCAACTCTCGCTAGACTGGAATTTGCGGCACACATCGCGATTCGTCCACCTGCCACCCTCCACCAGTTACGCATGGTACGAAGGTCGAAAAAAAGCCCGCCGGGCAGCACTGATTCCTCGCCGGATTCCGGGGTCGAGGGCGGGCAAGATGCCCGATCCTCCCCCCCGAGCGGCGCAGAGAGCCATGTCCCCCGCGGCACGCGCCGCATGTCGCTTGTCATCGGCGGCCTCGCGTTGGCGGCCGCCCTGGTCTTCGGCCGTATGCTGCAACATCTGTTTGTCAACGGCAACGACAATGCGGACAACTATTCTGCTCACTACAGCCTGGGCCTCGCCCTGTCGGAGCGCGGCCGTGCCGCCGAGGCCATCGCCGAATACGAGCAGGCAGTGCGCATCAGGCCCAACGCGGTGCAGGCCCGTTTCAATTTGGCTAGCGCCCTGCTGGCTTCCGGCCGCGCTGCCGAGGCCATTCAGCAGTACCAGCAGATCCTCGCGATCGAGCCAAACCATGCGAAAGCCCACAACAACCTGGGCAATGCCCTGCTCAGCGCCGGCCGCACCGAGGAGGCCGTCGAGCACTATCAAGAGGCCATGCATCTCCTGCCGGACTATGTCGAGGCCCATTACAACCTGGGCAACGCCCTGCTCAAAATGCGCCGCACCGACGACGCCATCCGACAATACCAACAGGCGCTGCGGCTGGCGCCCGACGTTCTGCAAGCCCACAATAACCTGGGCAACGTGCTGTTTGAACAAGGCCGCACGGCTGAGGCCGCCGGCGAGTTCCGGCAAGTCCTGAGAATCGATCCCGGCTATGCCCCGGCGCGCAACAACCTGGGCAATGCCCTGCTCAAGTTGGGCGACACCGCCGAAGCCATTCAGCAGTACCAGGCGGCCCTCCAACTCCAACCCGACTACGCCGAGGCCTGTAGCAACCTGGCCTATGCCCTGGCCACCGCGGGCCGAAAAGCCGAGGCCCGAAATCAGTACCAACGCGCCTTGCAACTGGCCGAGGCCGCCGGCAAAGACATGCTCGTGCAAACCATCCGCGCGCAATTGGGGAAGTAGTTTTCAGTGTTCAGTTTTGAGTTTTCAGTGTGCAAGTCTCAGCGTACGGATCAGGGTAGCCGCAAAAAAAACGGCTTGAAGTTCCGTTCTCGGCTGCTCGGCGTCGGACTATCCGCGACAGCGAACTGAAAACTGAACACTGAAAACTGAACACTGAAAACTGACATGCCCCGAAGGTCGAAAAGGAACCGCCCGGCTCCCCCGCTCGCGCCGAGTGCCACTGGCTCCGCCAGTGCAGACCACCGGGTGCCACTGGCTCCGCCAGTGCCGAGTGCCACTGGCTCCGCCAGTGCGGGCCGCCCAGCGCCCGGGTCGCGGGCCGAGCTGCTGCGTCTCGCTCTGGTGCTTTCCGGCCTTCTCCTGGCGGTCGCCCTGGTCTTCGGCCGCACGGTCCGACATGATTTCGTCAACTTCGACGACAATCTGTACGTTTACGACAACCCCCACGTCACCGCCGGCCTGACGCCCCCGGGCATCGCCTGGGCCTTCACCCATACAGCCGCCGCCAACTGGCACCCGCTGACGTGGATCTCCCACATGGCCGATTGCCAGGCCTATGGCCTGTGGGCCGGCGGCCATCATCTCACCAGCGTCTTGCTCCATGCCCTCGTGGCCGTCCTCCTGCTGCTCCTGCTGTGGCAGTTGACCGACGATTTCTGGCCCAGTGTACTGGCGACGGCCCTCTTCGCCGTTCATCCCCTCCGCGTGGAATCGGTGGCCTGGGTGGCCGAACGGAAGGACCTCCTCGGCGGGCTCTTCTTCCTGCTGACTTTGGCGGCCTACGCCCATTACGCCCGCCGGCCCTTCTCCGCCCTCCGTTACCTGCCCGTACTGCTGCTCTTCGCCCTGGGCCTGATGGCCAAGCCGATGCTCGTGACGTTGCCCTTCGTCCTGCTGTTGCTGGACTATTGGCCGCTGCGCAGAACAGGAGAGCGGGAGGACAGGGGAACAGGAGAGCAGGAAAACAGGGGAGCAGGAGAGCAGGCGAAAGAGCCCTTCTCGATCGCCTCGGGTGCCACTGGCTCTGCCAGTGCCGACGGGCGCCAATGCCGTTGCCTCCCGCTCACCCGCCTGCTCCTCGAGAAGCTCCCGTTGTTGCTGTTGGCAGCCGCGTCTTGCACAGTCACGCTCCTTGCTCAGCAAAGTGCTATGGCGCCCCAGCGATTGACCCTGCCATGGCGCATCGGCAACGCCCTGGTTTCCTACGCGACCTATCTCGTCCAGTTCTTCTACCCCGTGGCACTGGCCGTTTTCTATCCTCATCCAAGAAACGGTCTGCCCATTTGGCAAATCGCTGCGGCCGCCCTCCTGCTGGTCGTCGTCTCTGCCGCTGTGTTTGTCGTGGGGCGAAAATCTCCCTGCCTGCTCGTCGGCTGGCTCTGGTATCTGGGCACGCTCGTGCCCGTCATCGGACTGGTCCAGGTCGGCAGTCAGGCCAACGCCGACCGCTACACCTACTTGCCGCAGATCGGCCTGGCCATCATGCTCGCCTGGGGCCTCCGCGCCGGCTGCCACTGGCTCAATACTTCTCCCCTCTCCCCTCGCGGGAGAGGGGTCGGGGGTGAGGGGGCATACAGTGGAGACCCGCTTATTACGACCAATCTGTCCGAGACCGCCCTCACCCCAACCCTCTCCCAGAGGGAGAGGGAGACTCTACTGGGCCAGCGTCTCTGCGCCGCGGCCTCCGCGCTCGTGTTGGCCGTCTTCATGGGCCTGGCCTGGCGGCAGGTCGGTTTCTGGTCCAATAGCGAAACGCTTTGGACCCACGCGCTCGCTTGCACCACGCAGAACGGCCATGCCCACAACAACCTCGCCCTGTACCTGGCCGGTTTGGGGCGAATCGATGAGGCGATGGACCATTACCTGGCGGCGATGGCGATCAACAGCGACGACCCTAAAGCCCACAACAATTACGGCCTGGCCCTCGTCGACCGAGGTCGCATCGACGAGGCGTTGGACCAATATCACGAGGCCCTGAGAATTCAGCCCGACGACGCCTATGCCCAAAACAATCTCGGCGTGGCTCTGGCGCGTTGCGGACGGGTCGACGAGGCGATTTTCCAGTACCACCAGGCCATCAGGAATAACCCCGACTTGGCCTGGCCCCACTACAATCTGGGCAATGCCCTGGCGCGCCGCGGCCGGAAGGACGAAGCCATCGACCAGTATCGACAGGCCATCCGCATCGATCCGCGACACGCCCCCGCACAGAACAACCTTGCACTGCAGTTGGCCGCCCAGGGCCGGCTCGACGAGGCCATCGACCATTATCGCGCCGCGCTGAAGAGCGACCCGAAGCATGTCTCGGCTCGAAACAACCTTGGCATCGCGCTGGCCCGCCAGGGTCGCGTCGACGAGGCCATCGACCAATTCCAGGAAACCCTGCGGATCGATCCCCGCCATGCCTCCGTGCATCACAACCTGGGGCTGGAGTTGGCCGGCCGCGGTCAACTCGACGAGGCGATCGCCCATTTTCAGCAGGCCCTGCAACTGAAGCCCGATTTCGTCGAGGCCCGCCTCAGCCTCGCCGACGCACTGCGGAAGAAGGGCAAGTGAGTTTGAAGTGTTCAGTTTTCAGTTTTCAGTTCGGACGAGCGCTTCGGACTGAACACTGAAAACTGAAAACTGAAAACAAACGGAAAACTACCCCATGCCCCGAATCTCGAAAAAGCCCCCCCCCGAACCGCCGGCTGCCACCGGCTTTGCTGGTCGTTGGCGGCCTCCTCCTGGCCGCCGCCTGCGTCTTCGGCCGCACCGTCCACCATCAGTTCATCAACTTCGACGACAACGAGTACGTCTACGAGAATTCCCACGTCACGGGCGGCCTGACGCGCTCGGGCATCGCCTGGGCCTTCACCCATACGGCCGCCATCAACTGGCACCCGCTCACCTGGATTTCCCACATGGCCGATTGCCAGATGTTCCACCTCTGGGCCGGTGGACATCACCTCACCAACGTTCTGCTCCACGCCGCCGTCGCCGCGCTGTTGTTCCTGGTTCTGCGGCAGTTGACCGCCGATTTCTGGCCCAGCGCCTTGGCCGCCGCCCTCTTCGCCGTTCATCCCTTGCGCGTGGAATCGGTGGCCTGGGTGGCCGAACGGAAGGACCTCCTCAGCGGGCTCTTCTTTCTATTG
>JBEKZQ010000129.1:0-14057 GCA_049509675.1 Thermoguttaceae bacterium
GAACCTGCTGCGGTGCCTGCGGCAAGCCGCGGAGGCGGTCGTAGATGGCTTGCGACTGCGCGCACGGCCCTTGGGCCGACAGCGCCTCGGCCGAGCGGAAGAGGCCTTCGCAGAAAGCGACCTGGTTGGCGGGCGGCGCCCCGGCCAGGGCGCCGTCGAGGGCCTGGGCGGCCTCCGACGTGCCGATCTGGCCCAGCCCGCGGGCGGCGGCCTGGGCCACGCCGGCGTCGGGGTCGGCCAGCAGCTCGGCCATGGCGGCCACGGCCTTGGCGTCGTGCCGCACGCCCAGGCTGCCGATCACGCCCATCAAGGGCCGGCCCTTGAGCTTTCCCATCGCGGCGCGGAGGGCGTCGTCCACGGAAGGATCGGCGATGGGCTCCAGGGCGTAGCGGGCCATGTGCGAGAGCTGCTCATCGCCCAGCAAGGCGGCCAGGGCGGGGACGGCCTGGCGGGTGCCGACGCGGGCCAGAGCGCGGCAGGCATCGGCCTTGTCCTTCAGCGCCGCGCCAGACTTGAGCACGGCGATGAGCTTGGCCTCGTCGGCGACAGATGCGGCGGCCGTTGCGGCCAAGAGCGCGGCAGCCAGGGCGAAGCTTAGGGTGTTCCTCGACATGATGCTGGGATTCTCCTTTTGTAGCAGGCACACGCCGTGTGCCGTCAGCGGATTACGGCACACGGCGTGTGCCTATTACATTGAAAGCGGTTAACGGCACACGGCGTGTGCCTACTACATTAGTAAACGTACGGTTCGCGCATGGCCCGGGCGCGGAGGTGGTTGGCCTCCTCGTCGTGGACGAACTCCTCCTTGGCCGGGTCGTACTTGAGGCTGCGCTTGAGCCACATGCAGATGTTGGCGGCGTGGACGGTGGTCATCGAATGGTGCATGACGGCCGGATTGGCCACCGCGGGCTGGCGGCTGTGGACGCAGTCGAGGAAGTTCCGCATGTGGTTCAGGGCCCTGCCCGTTCGGGCCACGTAGTCGCCGACGACCTTCTTGAACTCGCCCAGCAGGGCCGGCGAAGAGACGTCGGGTTTGGAGTAGCCGTCGGCAGCGGCGGCCCAGCCCTCAGTGCCGTCGAACCGCTCGCCGCACGAGCCGTGCCAATATTTGTTGCCCCGCGAGAAGATCATCTTCACACCGCCGGCGAAGTGCGTGACCATGCCGTCACCGCTGTCGTTATGCACATACTCATACTCGACGGGCGACGACTCGCCGCAACCCAGGCCGGCCTGGGCCTGGGCGAAGGTGTGCGCGCCCCACTCGCCGATGCAACTGGTGTGGAAGTCGTAAAAGCCCCGCCACCCGCCGCCCACGTAGCTGGGGTTATAGGGCCGCCAGGGGCAGGCGCCCAGCCAGGCGTCCCAGTCCACTTCGTCCTTGGGCGGCTGGGCGACGGCCGGCAGCCAGTCGTGGCGCATCTCGGCGGCGTCCCAGGGGGCGATGTGGGCGTAGGCCGTGTGGATCTTGCCCAACCGGCCCGTGCGCGCCATCTCGATGGCGAAAACGTGGTTGGCCTCGCTCAGGCGCTGGGTGCCGGTCTGATAGACGCGGGCGTAGCGCCGGGCCGTCTCGACCACCGCTTGGCCCTCGGCGATCGTCATGCAGGAGGGCTTCTCGGTGTAGACGTCCTTGCCCGCCCGCATCGCCAGGATCGACGCCAGCGCGTGCCAGCGGTCGCCCGTGGCGATCAGCACGGCGTCGATGTCGGTGCGCTCGGCCAGGAAGCCGCGGATCTCCGGATACATCGCACAGTCCTTGTTGCCGTAGCGGCCGTCCACGAAGTTCTTCACCGCCAATCGCTGCTTCTTCTGCAGGTCGCAGATGGCGAGGAACTGCACGTCGGGCTGGCCGATGATCCACTGCAGGTCGCTCATGCCGCGGCTCTGGATGCCGATGCCTCCGACGAGGATCTTCTCGCTGGGCGGAACGGCGCCGTTCTTGCCCAGCACGGCCGCCGGCACGATCGCCGGCAGCACCACCGCGGCGCCCGCCTGCGCTGCCGACCGCAAGAATTCTCGTCGCGTCGCTTTCGTTCTGTGCATGTTCATTCTCCCGGGTTGGTGTACTGGCTTTGCGAATGTTGTTATAACAATATACTATGGCGTTTCGCCGGGCGTCAAGCATTGCGGCGCCGCGAGCCCCTCGGAGATCAGGAGAGACTGGCCATGCATGCCCATCGATGCGGGTTCGCGCGTTTCGCATACGTTGGTTTTCTGGCACTGCTGGCCACGGTAAGTCCGCTTGCCGCGGAGACGCCGCGATGGATGAAAGCCGGCTTTGCCGAGCTTGACATCACGCCCAAGATCGGCATGGAGCAGCCGGGCGGATATGGCAAGGCGTATCACCGCAGCTTCCACGATCCCTGCAAGGTGCGCGCGGCCGTGCTGGACGATGGCCGGCGCCGCGTCGCGGTCGTAGGGATCGATGGCCTGGCCGTGCATCGCGAAATGGTGCTGGACTCGCGCCGGGCGATCGCTGGGCGAACGGGCATTCCCGCGGAAGCAATTCTCATTTGTGCGTCGCATTCGCACTCTTCCGGGCCGATCTTCGGCGTGCGGCGAGGCCAGTACGATCATGCCTCGCCGCTGGTGCAGAAGTTGGCCTACGAGCAGTCAACGATGGTCGATGCGGAGTATTACGCCCACGTCGAAGAGCAGATTATCGCGGCGGCCTGCCAGGCCGATGCGTCGCGCGTGGAGGCGCGCTGCGGGGTCGGTCGAGGCAACGAGAACCGGGTGTCGTTCAACCGCCGGTTCCGCATGAACGGCGGCCGCACGTTTACTCATCCCGGTCAAAACAATCCGGACATCGTCGAACCGGCCGGTCCGATCGATCCCGAGGTAGGCGTGATCGGCGCGTGGGACAAGCAGGGTAAACTGCTGGGCTGCATGGTGAACTTCGCCTGTCATGCGACGACCAGTCCCGGCGGCATTTCGGCCAACTACATTTACTATTTGGAGCAGACGATTCGCGGCACGTTTGGCCCAACGACGGTGGTCGTCTTTCTGGCGGGCGCGTGTGGCGACGTCACGCAGGTGGACAATCGCAACCCCTCGCCCCACCCCGACGCCGAGCGTTGGGCGCAACTGGTCGGCGGAAGCGTGGGGGCCGAGGCGGTGAAGGTCCTCGTGGCAATGCGGCCGGGCGCGATCGCGCCGGTCGATGCCAAGAGCGTGGTCTTGAACATCCCGCGCCGCCGGCCCACGCCCGAGCGCGTGCGGACGTGCATGGAACTGGTGCAAAAGAACCCCAGGGACGTGGATCCCACCGAGTGCTTGTTCGCCAAGGAAATCGTGCTCCTGGATGCGATGCTCGCCCGGCAGCCGACGGCCGACGTCGAGGTGCAAGCCATTCAGATTGGTCCGGCCGTGCTGGTGGCAAACCCCTCCGAGTTCTTCTGCCAGCTCGGCCTCGATATCAAGGCCAGGAGCCGTTTTGCGTTTACGTTCCCGGTGACGCTGGCCAACGGTTGCGTCGGCTATGTGCCCACCGAAGAAGCTTTTGGCGAACACGGCGGCGGTTACGAGACGCGGCTCACCAGCTATAGTAATCTGGAGATCGCGGCCGGTCCTCGAATTGTGGCCACGGCCCTGGAACTCCTCGGCCGCATGACGCCGGGCGAACTGCCGGCAGTGCCGAAAGCTCCGCCGTTTACGGGTCCCTGGCCGTACGGCAACGTGCCACCGGAAAAAGAATAACTGTAGCAGGCACATGCCGTGTGGCCACTACACCAAATGACTTCAGGAGAACGCACCGTGAACGATTCCTTCACCCGTCGAGACTTTCTTACCTATTGCGCCGGAGTTGGGGCGAGCGTCGCCGCGGCATCGCTTGCGGCGCGATCCGCCCTGGCCCAATCGCGCGCGCGTTTGACGGTTTCCGTCCGCGATGGGATGCTCGCGCACGTCGCCGCGCCAGACTGCTGGGCCGCCTTGAAACGGATCGGGGCGGAGGGCGTGGAAGCGGTCATCGACGACAACCTGGCCCTGCCGGGCCTGTTCCATGCCGGCGAAAAATACTCCCTGGCCAGCGACGCCGGCATCGCGCGGGTGAGAACCGCCGCCAGCGCGGCCGGCCAGAAGATCACCGCCTTGTGCATGTACAACCACTTCGCGGAACGCCCGGACAAAGAGGTGCAACTGTGTAGGCGGGCGGCACAGGCGGCACAGGCGCTGGGCGTCGGGGCAATCCGCATCGACGTCGCCACTCAAACGCTGGCTCGGCCCGCTTTCCTCGCGCTAGTCACCGCAACGCTGACGAAGCTGATGGCGGCAACCGACTCGACAGGCGTGGCCTTCGCCATCGAAAATCACGGCAGCATGACCAACGATCCGGAGTTCCTCCGGCCGTTGTTCGCCGATGTTGGCTCGAAGCGGTTGGGGCTCACGCTCGACACGGGGAACTTCTACTGGTACGGGCATCCGCTGTCGAAGGTTTACGAGTTGTATGAAATGTTCGCCCCGCGAGTGTTCCACACGCATTGCAAGAGCATCGGCTATCCCGCCGAACAGCGCGAGAAACAACGCCCCATGGGCTGGCAGTACGACAAGTACCACGGTCCGATCTACGCGGGCGACATCGATTTCGGCCGCGTCGTGGCGATCCTGAAGAAGGCCGGCTACGCGAACGACCTGTGCATCGAGAATGAGTCGCTAGGAAAAGCGAAGGACGCTGCGGGGGTCCTCGCCAAGGAACTTCGCCTGCTCAAAGACCTGCGCTAACAGAACCACTTTCAGGAGACGATGATGGAGAAGAACATGCCGCACGACAGTACGTTACGTTCGCGACGTCAGTTCCTGAAAAGCTCGGCGGTCGGCGCAGCCGCCATCGCCGCAGGCGAGCCGGCGTGGCCGCGCACGGCGCACGCCGCCGGGAGCGACGTGATCAAGATCGGCCTGATCGGGTGCGGCGGCCGCGGCAGCGGAGCGGCCGCCAATGCGATGAACGCCGGCAAGGACGTGAGGCTGGTGGCCATGGCCGACGTCTTCAACGATCGTCTGCAGGGTGCCCGCGCGCGGCTCAAGCAGTTGTACGCCGAGCAGGCCGCCGTCGACGACGATCATTGCTTCCTGGGATTCGAGGCCTACGAGAAACTGATCCGCAGCGGCGTCGACGTGGTGCTCTGTGCCGCCGCCTCGCATTTCCATCCGCTACACCTCGGCGCCGCCGTGGCGGCCGGCAAGCACGTCTTCTGCGAGAAGCCGCACGGGCTGGACGTGCCGGGCCTGAAAATGGCCATGGCGGCCGCGGAGGAGGCGAGGAAGAAGCGGTTGTGCCTTGTGTCCGGACTTTGCTGGCGCTACGACCCGGGCGTTCGCGAAGCGATGCGGCGCGTGCAGGATGGCGCGATCGGCGAGATCGTGGCGATTCAAGAGACCTACATCGGCACTCCCTATGTGCTCCGCGCGCGTATGCCCCAGTGGAGCGAACTGGAATACCAGATGCAGAACTGGTATCACTTCAACTGGCTCTCCGGCGATCAGACCGCCCAGCAATTAGTGCATAGCCTCGACAATGCCTCCTGGGCGCTGGGCGACAAGCCGCCCGTGAAGGCCTGGGGGCTGGGCGGCCGGCAGGTGTGCGTGGAGCCCAAATACGGCGACCAGTTCGACCACCATGCCGTGGTCTTCGAATATGCCGACGGCGTACGCGTCTTCGGCTTCTGCCGCGACATGCTCGGCTGCTACAACGACACCTCCGACGTGATCCTCGGCACCAAAGGCCGGGCGATCCTGCCCAGCAGGCCGCGGATCGAAGGGACCAATCCCTGGCGCTACGCCGGCTCTAAGCCGAGCATGTACGATGTCGAACATAAGGAACTCTTCGACGCCATCCGCAAGGGGCGCATGCTCCATAGCGGCGATTACATGTTCACCAGTTCGATGTTGGGAATCCTCGCGCAGATGGTGTGTTACACGGGCCAAGAGATTACTTGGGAGAAGGCGATGGGCTCGGAGTTGAGTTTCTCCTTGCCGCGTTACGCCTGGGACGCGGAACCGCCCGTCAAGCCCGACGCCAGCGGCCGCTACGCCACGGCCATGCCCGGGACGACGACGTTCCGATAACGTCGCCTGCGGCAGCGGTCTTAGTCTTGGCGACCTGTTGTTGATCCAACCAGGCTATCGGTGCCAGGGCGGAGCCAAGAAGCTGGTTGCTTCGGCGAACGTGGCTTTACGGCGGAAATCCCGCGGATCATAGGCCGGGTTTCCCGGATCGGGGTTGACCCATTGCGGATGCTGACGGCCGAAGTAGCTGCCGTAGAACTGGTAGTTGGTGTCCACCCAACGGCCCACGATCATCAGTTCCATTTGCGTGAGCATCTTGGAATGGTCGGCCTTGGCGTTCTTCGCATGCGCAGGCTGGGTCAGCATGGCAATCAGCGTGCTTGTGGGAGAGCCCAGGCTCCTGGGCGGCAGATACGCGCCGTTGTAGTTGCCCCGATCTCCCTGGCGCAAAGAGGTGAACTCGGCAATGATGGGACCGGCCAGTTCCTTGCTGGCGAGTTCTTCATAGGACGTGTTGTAGTAGAGGGTGATCTCGCCGGTCAGGTGCAGCCCGCCGGCAGGACTCTTCGCACCGTGGCAGGAGACGCACTTGGCGTTGAAGATCGGCTGGATATCGGCGGGATAGTGAATGACCTGGCCTGCGCGGCCGTCTCCGCCATGTGCTTGGAGATCACACGGTTGCGGCTGGGGCGTGCTCGGTGGCCGGCCGAGCGCAAGCGGCATTGCCGAAGTGCGCGTGGAGACGATGCGGTTGGACTGCCCGTGACAGCCCGTGCAGGAACGCACCTCGCCGGGCGCGTAGTTCACGTAGGTCCTCTCGCGCTGGATCTCCCTGAAGTTCTCGTCCAGGGCCTGAAAGAAGATGCTGCGGTTGGCCGGCACCACAAACTGGGCGGAACCGTCTTTTTCCACCGGCACGACTCCCCATTGCACGCGCGGCCAAAGGGCGGCCTTCCATTCGGAACTGCTCAGCGACGGCTGCCAGCGACGATTGGTGGACCAGTAGCGCGGCAGCGCCTCATTGACGCGCAGCCATTTGACTTCCCCCGCCTTGACCCCCTCCATGCCCTGGTAAACATTGGCCACGACGCAGAGGGCCTGGTTGCCGGCGGCATATTGCGGATCTCGAATGGCTTGCACTTGCGGCGGGACAGGCCGCGCGACCAGCGGCAGAGGATGCCAACAGGAGAGCTTGGCATCGGCGTACACCAGGCGATGGCGGCCCTCGGTATCGATCAGGCACAAAGCATAGGCGTTGGCAACCGCGCTGTAATGATCGGAAGGGTTGACCTTGCAGGAAACCAGGAACTGCCGGTCGCTGACCGGAAAGGGATGCGTGTAGAGGCGTCCGATGCGGCCTTCCTCGTCATGCACGTACTTGCCCTCTTTCGTCAAGAAATGCCACCCCGAAGACACGCGGCGCGGGATGAACGCCTGCGGAGTGATGTTGACCACCGGATATCGCACGTCGCCTTGGACGTAGCCCGCTTCATCCGGGTCCGGACCGCGCTCGCGCACGCCCATGCCGAAGTCGACCAGCAGGATCGGTCCCAGGCAACCTCCTTGCGGATAGTGGCACGTGCCCGCGCAAACAAAGCGATGATTGTTGCCGGGAAGGGGTTGCGGGTACATATAGATGGTCGTGTCGTCGTCGGCCAGACCATAGAGTTCCCGGGGCCTGGCCCCGTCGGGATTCATGGCCCAGACGGTCTTGGCGACCCGCGAGCCTCGGTCGATATATTCCCAGCGGTGGTACATGACGCGACCGTCATCGAGGACCACCGGGCAGAATTCGCTGACCGGGCTTTTCGTAAGCTGCTGGACATTGGTGCCGTCGGCGTCCATGCGGTGCAGACCGGGAGCCACCAGGTGGGCCGACCCGCCGCACAGAACCGTGTGCTCGCATCGGGTGGAGGCGAAAATGACCTTGCCGTCCGGCAGATAGCAGGGGTGGATGTCGTCCGTGTGCCAGCCCTGCCGCCATCGCGCCGCCTTTTGGGCCTCGTCTGCCGGCGGGAACGATATTTGCCGCAAATCCGTGCCGTCGGTGCGTACTTCCCAGATGCGGAATCCGCTGCCGGGATCCTGGCGGAAATCGAAGATCACCTTCTTGGCATCGAACGACAGGCTGATCTTGCCGATGAAGCCCTTGCCGCCCGGCATGTCGGCGGCCTTGACGACGGTCCGCTCCGCTCGCGTGCGAAGGTTGTAGACATAGATGCCGTTGTCCGCAACGAACCGGTCGGGGCTGGTGCCGCTGTTGATGTCGGTGTAATAGTGATCCGAAGAGTAGGGCTTGCGTTTGACGAAGACGATCTCTTGGAAGCCCAACTCATCGGGCCCAACGCTGGCGGACGCCACGGTCGCCTCGCCCGCACCGGCGGCCGCGGTCGCTCCACGGGCGCCGGGCACGATCACGATCGAGAGCAAACCGAACAGGGCGAAAGCCACCCAGGGAACCCTTGCTCTATGGCGCATCGGATACTTCCTCCAGGACAGATGCGTCCCCTTCAGCCGCCAGGGGACCAATGACTTGGCCAGTTGCCCGTAGGACGGATTGCCAATCCGTCCGTGTTGCGGGACGGATTGGCAATCCGTCCTACGATGATGGATCAACTTATTCTCTTTCGGTCCTTACAATTGTTATTCTTTGTCGAGCAACAGCCGTTTCGCTTTGCCTTCGACAACGACTTCCTTCTGGTGCAGCTTCCCGCCCGGCAACCGCCACTTGAGGGTAAGCGGTCCCGGTTCGGACATGCCGAACAGGGCGCCCGGTTCGCCCGCCGACACCGTCCATCCGCCCAACGGTCGCTTGTTCTGGTCGAAGGCCGTCACGAGCACTGGGCCGGCACAGGGGCTTTTCGTCGATAGCGTGGCGACCACCCCCAGCGCCGCATCCTCCACCCGCCTCGGCAACAGCCACAGTTCGCCGCTGTTGAGAACGAGGAACATGTCCATGGCATTGTGCCCGGTGAAATCGGCCGCACAGCCGGCCTGCTGCCCTTGCGACGCCTGGGGCAGCAATGCTTGCGCCTGGGTGCCCATCTTGCGCGCCAGTCCGAAACAGCGGAACCCGCGGTTGAAGAAGATCTGCGGCGCCTGCCCCGTGTAGGCCATGAAGATGTCCTGGCGGCCGTCGTTGTTGATGTCGATCGTCTGACAGCAAATTCCGCCCGACTTGGAGATGTATCCAAACGAGCCCGAGCCCGGCAGCATGTTGGTGAACTTGCCTCCACCGAGGTTCTGGTAGAGCGCGGGCACGCCGTCCGGAGAGACGACCAGGATGTCGGGCAGTCCGTCATGGTCGTAGTCGCCGAGGCACGCGCTGTACGGTCCCTTGCCGAAAGCGACCTGGTTCTTCACGGGCGGAGCGAACGATCCCGGCGCCTTGCCCTTGTAGAACAGCCCGCCGTTGGCGAAGAGTTGGAGCACGTCGGGGAAGGAGTCGCCGTCGAAGTCGGCGACGAGGCACCGCCCCGCCTCGCCCAGGTCGTTGGCCGGGAAATCGCCCGTCACCAGGGGCTTGCCCTCGGCGGAGCCGTCCTCCTTGAAAGTCAATAGCACCGGCGATGCCTTGGTGCCGACCAACAGGCCCGGCTTGCCGCCGGAGCCGACGTCCAGGACCGCAAGCGACAGGCAGCCGTCCTTGAGCGCGCCTCCGGCCTTGACGGTGGCGGCGGCAAACGTGCCGTCCGCCTGTTGATAGTGGATGTGCAGTTCCTTGCCGTCCCAGCTTGCCAGATCGAGCTTGCCGTCCCGGTTGAAGTCGCCCCAAGCGAAGACCAGGGACTTCGATCGAAGCGCCAGTCTGGAGGTCACGTCCTCCATCGTCTTGCCGTTCCAGCGGTAGACCTGGTCGCCGGCGTCGGAGGCCAGGAAGGCGGCCAGTTTTCCGTCGCCCGCAAGATCCACCGCTGAGGCCATGTTGATCTTGCGATCGGTCTTGCCGATGGGGATTTTTCCGGCCCAATCGACCTTCTCCTCCACCGGCACCTCGGCGTTGGGGTCCGTCATGACGTAGGTCATGCAGCGCACGAGCATGTCCGTGCTGCCCGAGAACGTGCCGAGCATCTTGTCGTCGATCTTCTCCATCTCCCATACCTTGTTGTCGGCCAGGCTCATGACCGACCACCTGCTGCCGTTATGGAGAAGTCCTGCGACCTTGCCGCCCCCGCCCTCCAGGCCCGTCCCTTCCGCCTGGAACCTGCCCGCAAACAACAGGGCTTCACGACGGCCGCCGGCAATCGTGCCCATGATCTCTTTGCCTTGCGCCTGCACGGGCTCGGCCATGGCCAGAAGGTCGAAGGTCACCTCCTTGTCCTTGCAGTCGCCCTTGAGCACCTTTTTCACCGTGGCGACGGCTTTGCCCGTGTCCTCCGCGTTCTTGAACTCCAATAAGAGGATGAGTTCCGAGTCCTTCTCCAGGTCCTTGGGCGTGAAGTTCGGGTTGATGTACGCCAGAGCGGTCGCGCTGACGGCAAGGATCATCGAAGTCGCGATTAGCAATGCCAAACAGTTCTTCATGTGTTTCTCCCTTCCGGTCTAATTCGTTGCCAATTTCTTCTCCACCTCGGCGGCCAGGGCGTAAAGCGTGGCGCTGTGCTGCCAGCAGGCCGCGCTCTGGAACCAGGCATGCCCGGCCTCGCCGGTTTGGAATCTCCATCTCCAGGGGGCCGTGTAGTCGTGGAGTTGATTCGTGTAGTTGCAAATGCCCCGCAGTTCATCGAGAATGCGCTGGTCGAGGGCGGTTTGGCAGCGATTGGCCAGGTCGTCCCCCAGAATCTTCCGCGTTGCGCTGTCGGTCAAGACTTGCTCCAGGTAGATGCGGGCCTCGCAGGCCTGCACCCCTTCGCGAAACTGCTCGAAATGGGCCGTCGCCACCGCCCCCTCAGGGCCCGGGGCCAGGAGCGAGCAGCACAGTTCCAGGTTCCCCCAGACGGTCCAGGGGTAACGCTCGTAGGCCCGGTAGGCGCGCCGGCCGCTCTTGTCCCTAATCACGTGCCAGGTGTCTCCGCCCAAGCGGCCGTATCCTCTCTGTCCCCCGGCCATGGTCAGTTCCGTCATGCAGTTCCACATCGTGCCGGGAAGCATGTCCATCTCCCCGCGCCAGCCCGGCCGCAGAAGCTGCTGCGCGTGCAGCTCCGGGTTCTTCCACCCGTAGTTCCGGCCCTTGGCGGGGTCCTCCGGGTCGCCCACGTCATGGATGCTGGTCATGTAGCCGGTCTTGATGCCCGCATCCTTGCCAATCCTAAAGTGGGCGTGGGAGACCCAGGGCAGGTCGCCGGTAGCCTCGCTCCAAAAGCTCAGCTCGCCTTTCTGTGCCCGGACATCGGTGAACCAGCCGAGCATCATCGCCTGCTCCAGGCCGCGCTTCTTCATCCGCTGGCGCAACTGTGCGAAGAGCTTCTTCCACTGCGACCGGCAATCGGCGTCAGTGAAGTAATTGGGGAAGGTGGCCTTGGCGAGCTTGCCGGTCACCGGATCAGGCGTGGTCAAAGTCACGGAAGGCGCGGTCGGCCGGCCTTTGTAGCGGCTGCTCTCGCCCGGCATGTCGCTATGGGCCCCGCCCACCGACAACTCCTTCGAGGGCAGGAGGAAGATGTCCCAGACAATGAAGCAGACCAGTTTGGGTTTTCCCAGGTTCTTTTCCGCCGCGTCCAGGTACTTGTCCATCACCGTGAAGTCGAAGTCATATTCCTTTTCTCCCTTTTTCACCCACCGCACCACGGATTCCTCGTTGCCGTAATTCGTCGCGCAGATCAGCGGCAGGTAGAGCACTCCGCTGCCCACCTCGCGCATCAGGCGGAACGAGCGGCCGATCAACTCGAAGTGCCGGTCCGACCAGGCCGGCACTCCGTACTCAAGCTGCAGGGTGTCGGGAGACTCGACGATCTCTACCCAGGTCCGGTACTGGTCGGGGTCGGGCAGCGTCCAGCCGGCCACGTCCAGGCGCACCGGGACCTCCATCGGCTTTTCGTCCGCGCAACTCACGGCGAGTTTCCCCTCATAGACGCCCGCCTTGGCGGCGGCGGGAATCTTGACCGTTAACCACACGGGGGCAACCGCGCCCGTGGGCCCAAGAGCACCCGCTGCCGGATCGGCACGGCCCTTGGCGGACGCAGAACTGGTCTTGGCAACCTTGTACTCCTCGGGCGGAGCGTCCAGCAGGATGCTCAGCGCCTCGGCCATGGCCGGCTGGCGTGCGGCGGGCGGTCCCTGGCCGTAGGTGGACTGGTACACCCCGTACTCCGCTCCGCCGCCAACGCCATAGCGGACCCGCAAGGCCGAGGCGGGAATGGTCCCGCCCGGTCCACGAAGTTCGCTCGCAATCGCCTTGAGGCCGCGGATCGGCTTTGCCGAGCCCGCCACGACCTTCGCGGAGAAGACGCCGTTGCGTGCTCCAGTCAGGGTGATCGGCCGCAAGGTCTCGCCCGGGGCGGCGCAGTCAAGCTGGAAGTCGGTCCGCAGGAGCGTGCCATTCCAGACCTGCAGGCCCGGCGGCCAGGCGATGTTCGATGCCGCGCCTGTGCCATCGGCGGTGAGGCGTGCAGCGATCAGCTCACAGGTGTTCCATGCCATCGAGTAAAGGAACTCTTGCGTCCAGTTCATCATCTTCTTCGCGTCCACCACTTGATGATAAGGGGAGCGGACGATCTCGATGGCCAGGACGTTGATGCCTTTCCGCACGAGCCGCGACGGCAGCTCCACCTCCAGCCGGCGCTGGCGGAGGGCCGTGCGCCGCAGCGTCTCGGCGTCGGGCTTTTCGGGCTTCCCAAAGAGCTCGCCCTTCGGCGTCACGAAGGCTTTCAGGGGGTATGCCTCCGCCAAACCGGCCCCGGCCGCCAGATGCGCTCGGCCGACCTCTTCGCCATTCAGGTAGACTACCGCTCCGCCGTGGTAGCCCAAAGTCAGCTTGAGCGATCTTGCCAGCGCCGCATCCGAGACCAGGAACCTGCCTCGAAGGCAGATGCGGGCGACAAACGACGCGCGGCCCTGCATCCCCGTCGGCCCGCGCAGCCAATCCGAGTCATCAAAATCGGGCATGTTCCAGCCCGGCGGCGGCGGCGCAGTCTCGCCATTGAGCCAGAACGATTTTGGATAGACGACCGGCTTCGCTCCGTCGTCAAAGGCGATCTCCGGCGGCCTGAGCACGTGGAACATCCGCCAGGAGCCGTACTGGTCGAGGATGATGTTGCCGGCGTCGTCCGCAAGCGCCGAGGCTCCGACCAGAAACAGCGGCAGCAACGTAAACCCCACCTTCAGCGAACGCATGGTCTCCTCCCGCCTTCACCTGCTTGTGAGTTCCCACGTGGGTCAAGATAGTCGGACGAGGTGCAACTGTCAAACCATGACGGAACTTCTACTTCGAGGTCATGGGCGTGGGCATGTTTCTGGAGCGCAACGATCCGAATCCGCGCCGCGCAGTCCATTTGCTCTGGTCGGGCGAGAAAGTCCGGCCGGAGTACCCCTTGCCGTCGCCCACCATCGACCAGCGGCACTCGTTCGGTCCCCGTCGGCAGGTGGTTGCCCTGTCCGGCCTGGTATGCATGAAACTCATGGCGGATCGGGACCAGGACCGCGTTCATCTGCGCGACATGATCGACGTGGGACTGGTGGACCGGACCCTTCTTGACGGCTTGCCCTCGAAACTGGCCGGCCGTCTCGACGCGCTTCTCCGCGAGGCGGGGCGATAAGCCGGATTATTCATGAACTGTAGGGTGGCGTCGAGCAAACCGTGGTTCTCCCCGGGTCTTCGGTCGCTTGCCGCCCTACTCTCGGCCCTCGACTCTAGTGTCTGTCCATTTCGACATTACCGGTTGGGTGCCACTGCTGGCTTGCCCAGCAGTGCTGGAAACACGGTTGGACAAGCCAACCGTGGCACCCGTAAACTCAAGTTGGGCAGACCACTAGATGTCCGTTTCGTAAATACGTGGGTGCAAGTTGTACTTTGCATCGCCTATGAGGTGGTCTGGTAGGATCGTTGGCCGGTGGCCCGAGCGGGCCGTTCCCTCCAGAAGGTGGTCAGCGGCTTCGTCTCACTGATGTGGTCG
>JBEKZQ010000013.1:0-26862 GCA_049509675.1 Thermoguttaceae bacterium
AGGGCCCAGAGCGTTGGGTGCGATTCCGCCCCAAGAGGCAATCAGGCGTTGGGAATCCGGCTCTCGACTCTGGACTCTCGACCCTGGACTCCTCAGTATCGCTGCAGCAGGTCCAAGAGCTTGCGGTCCAGCTTGTGACCCTCGAACTGTTCGTATTGAACATCGTCGCGGCCGCTATCCAAGATGCCCATGGATCCGCGGAAGTTCCACATGGCCCAGCCCCAGCCGGCCGTCTGCCAGTTGCTCAGGCAGTCCTCGGCCCAGCGCAGCACCACGTCGTGGGGCGTCTTGTTGTACACGCCCCATTCCCCCACCATCACGCCGATCCCTTGGGATTCGGCCTTCTTCCAGGGCTCGATGCACGTCTTCCAAAGCCACGTCCTGTCTTGCATCGGCAGGCCGAGCAGCGGTCCGCCCGGGGCGCCGGGAGCGTAGCGAAACGGTTCCGGCTTCTTGCCGAACTCCTGCCGGAGCGTGAGCGTGGTTTCCTTTGCCCCGGCGATGGCGGGCTTCAGCCCGATCTGGCCGATTTCCAGCCAGTCGCCCTCCGTCACGCGGATGCGGACCTGCCTGGCGCCGGCGGGAATGGTGGTGGCGTAGTCGCGGTCGAACAAGTTCTGGTAGATCTGCCACTGCTGCTTGTACTGGGCCTTCTTCCATTCGCCTTTGCCCGGGCCGCAGCGGAACTGCTTCTGAAAAACCGGCTGGCCATCGGCCTCCACCACCAACAGCGCGGCCGTGGAAACGGTGAGCACGTGCAGCCGCAACTCGGTGGAGGCCGAGAACGGACCGTCGATCACCAGCGGATAAGAGCCTTCCGGCTTGTGGATGCCCAGCAGCGTGCCGTTGGGCGGCACAATGCACGGCCAGTGCGGATAGGGAAACGTCTGGCCGTTGACCCAGTTCGCCTGGTAATGGCTGATTTCCATGGGCGTGTAGCCGCGCGCGGCCTCGGCGACGTGAAGTTCGCGCAGCTCCGGCACGGGAACGTTGCCCCATTGCAGGCCGTCGGCGATAATCAGCCGGTCCGGGTCTTCGCCGCGGATCGCTTGCACCAGGCGGCGGACGACCGCCACGTAGGTCTTCGCCTCGACCTGCCCCGGCTCATTCATCAGGTTGAAGCTCAGCCGCGCGCTGGGGATGCCCCGGTAGCGGCGGGCAAACATGGCCCAGTGCTTGGCGCAGACGCGCTGCGTGTCGGCATCGCTCCAGAGGCTGGTTCTCTCGGGCGGCTGGGCAACCGTATAGCCCGGGGCACGATGAAAATTGATCGCGACGTGAATCCCGTATTTCCGGCCCCACGCGACGGCCTGATCGATCTCGCGAAGAGTCGCCTCGTCGAACTCTTCCCAATTGCCGTGCGCGATCCACAAGCGATAGTCCATGGGCAGGCGCACGAAATTGAAGCCCAGCCTGGCGATCTGCCGGAAATCGTCCTCCAAGAACGGTTTTTGGCCGCTGCCAAGGTAGAACTTCTCCAGCAAATTGAAGCCGCGCCAACGAGGCAACTTTTCGGCACTGGCAGGAAGCCACGGGCGCTCCGCCGCCGCCGCGCTGGCTGCCGACGTTTCCAAAACACCCACCGTCAAGAGCACGGCGGCAAGGATTCGCGTCACGCGTCGCATGGTTCCAGACTCCTTCGATCAGTGAAACTTGGATTAAAGGTCCCCCTCTCCCATCCCGTCGCTCGCGACGGGCGGGAGAGGGCCGGGGTGAGGGGATTTCGGATCAACGCTCTCGCACGCTTGTCGGACATTCTCTAATTGGATCGTGTTGCCCAACAGCGTTCCGGCCGTCAGAGCGCGGCAATGGATGCACTCCAGGCAGCGCACGCAGCGGGTCTCGCTCAGCCGTTTCTGCGACCGGCCGCGGTACCGGCAGCGGCCGTGGCACAGGTCGCAGTCGTTGCAGGCCAGCGGATGATAACGCACGAAGAACAGCGAGACGCGGTTCAGCAGTCCGTAGATGGCGCCCAGCGGACAGAAGACCGCACACCAGGGTCGCCAGGTGAATAGGGCGAAGGCCAGCACCAGCAGCGTGATCGCCAGTTTCAGCGCGCTGGGGCAGACACCATGCGGCAGCGCCGCCTCCAGCGCCCCGGCCGGACAAAGGCTGCAAAAGAACAACCAGTGCCGGTCGCCGTAGAGATAAGGGACCGCCAGCACCAGACATGCGAGCACGACGTAGCGGAACAATCCCAGCCATTCCGGCAGCGCGAACTTGGGCGTGGGAATCCGGCCCAGAAGGTCCTGGAAGAACCCGAAGGGGCAAATCCAGCCGCACACAAATGTTCCCAGCAAGCCGCCCCACAATAAGAGCGTGCCCAGGGCAATGTACGGCATCGCGTGCAGTGCGCTGAAGTTGGCCAGTACGCCGATCGGGCAGGCAAACGTGGCCAGGGGGCACGAGTAGCAGTGGAACACGGGCAAGCACAGGCCGTGCATCCGCAGCATCAGCGGGTCGAGCCATACCAAGAGGAAGGCGGCCTGCACCCACGCGCGCCAGCGGGCGATGCGCGCGACATTAGCCACCGGATGGTTCTTGGCCATGGCCACCATGACCCCCGATTACTTGACTCAGGTAGGGCACAATGCGGGGGCCGCGCCGCGATAGGTGCGGTGCAGTCGTCCGTCCTCTGCCAGAACCACGCCGCCAATGGTCACTTCGCGCACCAGGGCCGGCTCGGATTGGCTCATCTCGACCAACTCGATCTGTTTGACCTTCCGCATCATGAACGAAGGCCCGCCCGGGGGGCTTGGCGGGAACGGCGCACCCAGCGAGGGCGGCAGGCCTCCCGCCGGCGCCCCGAACGGCAATGACCGAAACGGCACAGGCACCGGAATCGAAATCTCGACTTCTTCTTCGGCGACCACCGTCAGCGTATGGCTGCGCGTGCCGTAAACCAGGCAGGCTATGCCGCCCAGGCAAAGAGCAACCGGCAACACCGCGCGCGCTACAATGGACCACATAGCCTTACCTGCCGAGTAGATGGCGGAGGTGAATGGGAATCGAACCCACCCGGGACCCTTGCAGACCCCACACTGGTTTTGAAGACCAGGGGCACCACCAGATACCAGTCACCTCCGTGAACCCACGATTTTCGACGTTATACTTTTCGCGGTTTGAAACGATCCCAACCGCAGCAATAGGGAACAAATCGTATGATTACAAGCCGTTCACACTACCATATGTCCAAGGCTAACCGAGAATCGAACGTTGGGGAAGTGAACAGGGAAAAAACGGCTTGATTTTCCATTGTTTGCCTACCGTAATGGGTGGTTGGCTAAGAAAGTCCGTGGCAGGCTTCACTATTCTCTCCCAGACGAAGACCCGGGCTGATCGCCACGAAGAACGACTGCGCTGCCTGCCACCCCCTCTGCGAACAGGGGGCTTCCGACCTTGTCGGTGTCTGTGTACAGTAGAAAGATGGTCGTACCCCAGTGGTCCGGTGGCAGGGCCCGTCGATGGCAATCACCGTCGAGCAGTTCATCGAGCGGCTGAGCGAGAGCGGCCTGATGTCGGCGGCCGAAATCTCCGCATTTCAGCAGGGCCTCCCGCCGGACAAGCGGCCCAGGGATGTCCAGCAGTTCGCCCAGGCGCTGATCCAACAGGGCAAACTGACCAAGTACCAGGCGGCGGCCGTCTACCAGGGCAAAACCAAGGGCTTGGTCTTCGGCGAGTATGTAGTGCTCGATAAGCTGGGCGAAGGCGGCATGGGCGTAGTTCTCAAGGCCCAGCACCGGCGGATGAAACGCACGGTGGCCATCAAAATCCTCTCCTCGGCGGCCATGAAGCAGGCCGGGGCCGTCGAGCGGTTCCATCGCGAGGTAGAAGCGGCAGCTAAGCTCATCCACTCGAACATTGTCACGGCGTTTGACGCAGCCGAGCACCAGGGCATGCACTACCTGGCGATGGAATATGTCGAGGGCCGCGACCTGGCTACCATCGTCAAGGATCGCGGGCCGCTGGAGGTTCAGCAGGCGGTGGAGTGCGTTTTGCAGGCCGCCCGCGGCCTGGAGTACGCCCACGGCGAAGGGATCGTGCATCGCGACATCAAGCCGGGCAATCTGCTGTTGGACAAGAAGGGGGCCGTCAAGATCCTCGACATGGGCCTGGCCCGCCTTGCCGGGGCCGACGCGGCCCTGGGCGGCCCGGAACGGCTCACGGCAACCGGCCAGGTGATGGGCACCTGCGACTACATGGCCCCCGAGCAGGCCTACGACAGCCACAACGTAGATATCCGGGCTGACATTTATTCCTTGGGCTGCACGCTCTACCGGCTCCTGACCGGCAGCGCGCCCTACGCCCGCGAAACGCTGATGCAGATCCTCTTGGCGCACCGTGAGGACCCGATCCCGTCGCTGTGCGCGGTCCGGCCCGAGGCGCCCGCCGAGTTGGATGCGTGTTTTCAGCGGATGGTGGCCAAGGAGCCTGGGGAGCGGCAGTCGTCGATGGCCGAGGTGATCGCCGAGTTGGAGGCGGTCTTGGCCGCCTTATCGGGCCATTCGGTAATGGCTGCGGGCATGAAGGCCGAATCGTCCAGCGCGGCCCTGGCCAAGAGCCTGGCATTCTTGCAGGAAGGCGCGCCGTTGGACGTGCTGAAAACGCACCGCATCGTGCGCGGCTCAGAACACACGCCTGCGCCTCGCGCCGAACGTGAGACAGGAGGCGCTTTTGGAGTGCGGCGACTTGTCGCCGCTTTTCATCGCGGCGGCGCACCTCAACCGGCAAAAGCGACGACAAGTCGTCGCACTCCAAAACTGCTGATGGGACTTGCGGGCGGCCTGGTGTTGTTATTGGGGATCGTCTTGGCGATCACGCTCCGCCATTGGATGACCGAGTCCAAGATCGGAGATTTGAAATCTGAAATCTCAGATTTGAAATCTGAAATCCCCCCGCCCGCCATCGCCCCGTTCGACGCCCAGAAAGCGAAAGAACATCAAGAAGCGTGGGCCACATATCTGCGTGTGCCTATCGAACTGACCAACTCCATCGGAATGAAGCTGGTGCTCATTCCGCCGGGCGAGTTCATGATGGGCTCGCCCAAGGAACTGATCGAAGAGGAGTTGAAGAGACCTGATAATGACCAGTGGTACAAGGAGCGTTTACCGGGTGAGGGGCCACAGCACCGGGTGCGGATCACAAGGCCGTTTTACTTGGGGACCTACTTGGTGACGCAGCAAGAGTACGAGCGGGTCATGGGCACCAATCCCAGCGAGTTCTCGGCCACGAAGAATAAGGACAAGGTAGCCGGTCAGGACACGAAGCGATTTCCGGTGGAGCACGTGTCGTGGGATGATGCGGTGGCGTTTTGCCGAAAGTTATCGGAAATGCCGGAGGAGCGGTCGGCGGGGCGCACGTACCGACTGCCATCGGAGGCACAGTGGGAGTATGCGTGCCGCGCCGGGAGTATCGGTCGATACGGCTTCAGTTCGGGCCGCGGCGGAGTTCCCAGAGAATACGAGGAACACGAGCTTTCGGACTACGGTTGGTTTGGCGACAACTCGGGTGGGATGACGCATGTGGTGGGCGGGAAGCGGCCCAGCGCATGGGGACTGTATGATATGCACGGCAACGTATGGGAGTGGTGCCAGGACTGGTACGACAAGGGGTATTACACGAACTCGCCTGTGGATGATCCTGGCGGTCCTCCTGGTGGCTCGGGCCGCGTGAGTCGCGGCGGTGGCTGGCTCGACCCGGCGAGGCACTGCCGGTTGGCGCACCGCGCCCACAGCGAACCCGGGTACCGCGGCCTGGGCTTCCGTGCCTCCCAAGTTTTGGCGGACAAGTAGGGTGAGCGAGCGGAGCCGGTGGGTCGGGTGCCACTGGCTCCGCCAGTGCTTTCGCAGGGTTGACTTGGCCGGAAGAAGCCGACGGGCTGACCCGGATTATTCATAAACTGTAGGGTGGCGTCGAGCAAACCGTGGTTCTGGTGCGTCTTCGGTCGCTTATCAGCTTACCGCTTTGTGACACAGCGCCGTGCAGCGGCTGGTCAGTTTGCGAGACCCACCATAGGCTTGTGCGACCTCGCCCCACCCACATGAATAATCCGGGATAGAAGCCCGGATCGCAAGTTGTGAAGGTGTGCATTTCCGGGTACTTTAGCATGGAGTATCGGGTAATCACAATTTGAAGGAGCCTGTTGGATGTCTGCTGCCGTTGCTGGTTCACAAGCGATTGTCGTCACGGGGGCCTCGACGGGCATCGGCGAGGCCTGTGTGCGGGAACTGGACAAGCGCGGATTCCGCGTGTTTGCCGGCGTTCGCTCGGAGGCCGATGCCCAGCGGCTGGAAGCCCGGGGAACGTCGCGGTTGACCGCCTTGCGCTTCGACGTGACCGACACGGCGGCGATCGCGGCGGCCGCCCGCGACGTGACGCAATCCGTGGGGGCGGCCGGTTTGTGGGGGCTCGTGAACAACGCCGGCATTGCCGTGGCCGGGCCGATGGAAGCCTTGCCCCTGGACCTGCTCCGCCGGCAAATGGAGGTGAACTTCATCGGCCAGGTGGCCGTGACACAAGCCTTTCTGCCGCTGTTGCGCTTGGCCCGGGGACGGATCGTCAACATGAGTTCCATCAACGGCCGGGTCTCGGCGCCGTATCTGGGGCCGTACGCCGCGTCAAAACACGCCCTGGAAGGGATGACCGACGCCTTGCGCTCGGAGTTGCGGTCGTGGGGAATCCAGGTCATCCTGGTGGAACCGGCCGGCATCGCCACTCCCATCTGGAAGAAATCGTTTTCCGCGACGACCAGGCTGACGGCCGAACTTCCCGAGGAGGTCGTGGCGCTCTACGACGCCGACCTGAAAGCGATCGAGCGACTGGCCCCGCGTCTGATCGCCAGCGCGCTGCCGGTCGAGAAAGTGGTTCGCGCAGTGCTCCATGCGCTGACCGCGCGGCGGCCCAAGACCCGTTATCCCGTCGGTTGGAAGTCGCACCTGGCGTTCACGGCCAAGCGCTGGTTGAGTACTCGGTTGATCGACCGGATCCTGCGGCAGCAAATGGGCCTGCCGAAGTAGCAGGGTTGCCCTGACGCAAGGGCCGGCGTAGGGTGCCAGGCTTTGCCAGTGCTTTGGGCTTCCGTCACGTTCCAGCACGTTGCGGATAGGGGCGGCGAATGGGAAGTCGAAATGACCGTGCGGCATTCGCAAGGAGGCACTGGCAGAGCCAGTGGCACTCGGCGCAGGGAGGCACTGGCAGAGCCAGTGGCACTCGGCGCTCGACCCACCCTACGAACTCTCGACCCTCGACTCTCGACCCTCGACACCGTTCAGACGTTGGGCTGCGGCAGGATGCGGGTCGAATCGTCGCCCAGCACCCGGGTGAGGCGCTCGCGGAGCATGAGTCGCGCCCGCAAGAGTCGCACTTTCACGTTCGACGTGCTGATTCTCAGCGCCTGGGCGGTCTCCGCCGTGGAGAGCCCTTCCACGTCGCGCAGCAAGAACACCAGGCGATATTTCTCGTCCAACTCGTCCAAGGCCCGAGCCAGCAGTCGGCGGGTTTCCCGCTGGGCGGCAATCTGCTCCGGCCCTTTCGGCCCTTGGGCAATGAACTCGGCCGGCGGCGTGCGTCGCGGATCGTCGTCCGCATCGGGGCGGCTTTGCAGCAGGGGGACCGTCCGCCGCCGGTTCCGCTTTCGCAGCAGCGCCAGGGCATGATTCGTCGCGATCCGCATTAGCCACGTCGAGAATTGCGACTCCTCGCGGAACTCTTCCAGGTGCTCGATGACGCTCAAGAAAGTCTGCTGCACCACCTCTTCGGCTTCTTGGCGTTGCCCCACAATGCGCATTGCCAGGTTGTAGATGCGGTGTTCGTAGAGCGCCACGAGGGCCTCGAACGCGGTAAAGTCCCCCCGCTGCGCGCGGCGTGCCAATTCCCGATTCTGGTCGACGAGCTCTGCCATGGGAGAATTGTATTGAACCGGCGGGGCGCAAAGAAGCCGGTCAAGAAATCATACAGTTGCCACCCCCCCGGGCGAAGGCGACAGAAAAAAGGAAAACGGCGAAATGCACGGCAGGGCGGTTTCCAGGACGAGCCTGGGGTGCTACAATGCAGAATTCAATAGCCAGATGGAGGGCTTATGGCCAGAGACAACAACACTTTCGCCAAACGTCAGCGGGAGACACTGAAGAAGCAGAAGGCCGAAGCGAAGCGCGAACGTCGCAAAAAACGCAAGGAAGAGCCGGCCGGCGGCATGGATGTTTTCCCCAAGACCGACCGTGTTGCCGACGAGACCTTGGAGCCGTAAGGGATTTTAGTTGATCAATCATTGTAGGACGGATTGGCAATCCGTCCTAAAGGCAAGTGGCCAAGTTATTGTTTCGCGGCTCCTTAGTTGATCAATCATCGTAGGACGGATTGGCAATCCGTCCTACAGGCAACCGGACGTTGCCAACGAAAGGGCACAGCATGATAGCCATTCAAACGATCCCGCAAGCCCGGTCCATTTGCACCGGTCGTCAGCGGTTCATCCGCCGTCATTCGTGCGGATTGCCCTTGAAGGACGCCGTTCGCTTCGCTGTCGATGCGTGCTTCCATTTCAACGGTCGGGCCATGCACGGCAAGGCGCTTTGGTCGCAGACGGAGCGCGTTTGGCTAGGCAGTGACACCTTCCTGCACTGGGCAATTTGGCTGGAAGAGATCAATATCCCCTGGACCGTTGCCACTGCCGCCGGGGCTCCGAGAGGCATGGAGCGGCTGCGCGGCGCGGTGCTGGCGGAACTTGCCTCCTATTGGGCCGACCGGTTGGCCTCTCTGCCGTACCAGACAGAGCCGCGATGGCTGCCGTTGCCCTGATCGGCAGCCCGGGAACTCCTTCGAACGGTAGCAGGCCACGCTCCGTGTGCCGTCCGAGAAGTTACGGCACACGGAGTGTGCCTACTACTTTGTACCCCTCACTGGTGGCCAATCTGCGCGAAGTGAGCTATTATGTTGCAGGGGCACATTCTGCGCTTTCTTCCTCCCTCATCCTTCATTGGGGCCAATGGCGTGAGCATTCGGAACCTGGACAAGATTTTCGATCCGCGCCGCGTGGCGGTCATCGGCGCCAGCGACACGGCCACGAGCGTGGGCTACACCGTGCTCCGCAATCTTGTCGGCTCCGGGTTCCGCGGCGTGGTCTACCCGGTGAATCCGCAGCGGGAGTCGGTCCAGGGGATTCAGGCCTATAAGGATATCCCGAGCCTGCCGCATCCGCCGGACCTGGCGGTCATTTGCACCCCTGCGCCGGCCGTGGCGGCGATTGTGCGCTCGTGCGGCGAGGCGGGCACGCGCGGCGTGGTGATCATCTCGGCCGGATTCCGCGAGATCGGTGCAGAGGGCCGCAAGCTCGAAGAACTGGTCCGCCAGGAGCAGCGGAAGTTCGACGGCATGCGAATCCTCGGCCCGAACTGCTTGGGACTGATCGTGCCCGGCTTGCAACTGAACGCCAGCTTCGCCGCGCCGACGCCCGCGCGGGGCCACATCGGTTTTATTTCGCAGTCCGGGGCGCTATGCGCTTCGGTGCTGGACTGGGCCGTCGAACAGGGGATCGGCTTCTCGTACTTCGTGTCGGTGGGCAACATGCTCGACGTGAGCTTCGGCGACCTGATCGATTACCTGGGCTCGGCCACGGAGACGCGCTCGATCATCTTGTACATCGAGTCGATCAGCGAGGCGCGGGAGTTCGTCTCGGCGGCGCGGGCCTTCGCCCGCACCAAGCCGATCGTGGCCTACAAGGCCGGTCGCTTTGCCGAATCCGCCCGGGCCGCCGCCTCGCACACGGGGGCCATGGCGGGCGTGGACGCCGTGTACGAGGCCGCCTTCCAACGCGCGGGCATCGAACGCATCTTCCAGATCGACGAAATGTTCGACTGCGCCGAACTGCTGGCCCGGCAGCAGACGCCCAAGGGCGACCGCCTGGTCATCCTCAGCAACGCCGGCGGACCGGGCGTGATGACCACCGACGCCTTGATCGCGCACGCCGGACACCTGGCCGAACTCTCCGACGCGACGATGGCCCGGCTCAACGAGTTCCTGCCCCCTTTCTGGTCGCACGGCAATCCGGTGGACGTGCTGGGCGATGCGCCGCCGGAACGTTTCGCCAAGGCCCTGGAGATCGTCTTGGACGATCGGGGCGTCGACGCCGCGCTGGTGATCCTCACGCCGCAGGCCATGACCGATCCCAGCGAGACCGCCCGGGCCGTGGCCGCCGTGGCCCGGCGGACGCGCAAGCCGGTGCTGGCGGCATGGATGGGCGGGCGGCACGTCAGCGAAGGCATCCGCCTGCTGAGCGAAGCGGGCATCGCCACGTTCGACACGCCCGAGAAGGCCGTCCGCGCCTTCATGCACCTGGTCTCCTACGCGCGGAACCTGGAAACGCTCTACGAAACGCCCCGCGACATCGCCTTGCCGTTCGGTCTGGATCGTGGCCGCGTGCGGGACCTTTTCCGCACCGTCCTGACCGAGGGCAGCGATATCCTGCCGGAAAACATCTCCAAGACGATCCTGGCGGCCTATGATATCCCGGTCACCGAGCCGATACTGGCGCGAACGCCGGACGAGGCCGTCGACGCGGCCCGGCGCTGCGGCTATCCGGTGGTGATGAAGATCCATTCGCCGCAGATCACGCACAAGACCGAGGTGGGCGGCGTGGTGCTCAATCTGACCGGCGACGCCGCGGTCCGCCAGGCCTTCGAGATGATCCTCCAGCGCGCCAAGGAGAAACGCCCGGAAGCCGAAATCGTCGGCGTCACCTTGCAGAAAATGATCGCCTATCCCAACAGCTTCGAGTTGATCCTGGGCACCAAGCAGGACCCGGTGTTCGGCTCGGTGATCATGGCGGGCATGGGCGGCGTGGCGGCCGAGGTGTTTCAGGACCGGGCGTTGAGTCTGCCGCCCTTGAACGAAGTGCTGGCCCGGCGGATGCTCGAATCGCTGAAATCCTGGCCGCTGCTGCGCGGCTATCGCGGCAAGCCGGCCGTGAATATCGATCGGCTCATCGAGATCATGATGCGCTTCTCCTACCTGGTGGCCGATTACCCGGAAATCAAGGAACTGGACATCAATCCGCTGCTGGCCACGCCCGAGGACGTCATCGCCTTGGACGCCCGCGTGGTGATCGACCGCACGCGGATGGCCCGGCCGGTGCGGCCCTATTCGCACCTGGCGATCCGCCCCTATCCCGAGGAATACGTGGTGTCGCGGCAACTCAAGGACGGCACGCCGGTCGTGCTGCGGCCCATCAAGCCGGAAGATGAGCCGATGTGGCACGAGCTGTTGGGAAGCTGCTCGGCGCAGTCGCTGCGGCTGCGGTTCAATCTCTTGTTCAAGGAATCGACGCACGAGATGGCCGCCCGCTACTGCTTCCTCGATTACGATCGTGAACTGGCCATCGTGGCCGAAGTGGAAGAGGACTGCCAGCGGAAGCTGATCGGCGTGGGCCGGCTGGCCGCCGACGTGGACCATCAGACCGCCGAGTACGCCCCGCTGGTGGTGGATCGCTGGCACGGTCGCGGCCTGGGCGGCATGCTCACCGACTACTGCCTGGAGATCGCCAAGCGATGGGGCGTGAAGCGCGTGGTCGCCGAGGTCTCGCGGGAAAACGTCCGCATGCTGGCCACCTTCCGTCATCGAGGTTTCGAAACCCAGGACGAGCAGGACCGCGAGGTGCTCGTGCTCGGAAAGTCGCTCGGGTAAGGTCATTCATTTCCAGAACCGATTGCCGTAGGATTACAGGACCATGACGGAACCATCCACTTCCCGGCAAGACACCCTCCGGCAACAACGGCGCATCGTCGAGGGCCTGGGCGTGCCGGGCGTCCGGCGGCATATCTTTTTGTGCTGCGACCAGTCGAAACCCAATTGCTCGACGAAAGAACAGTCGTTGGCGGCTTGGGAATACCTGAAACGCCGTCTGGACGAATTGGGACTCTCGGGCACGGGAGGCGTTTACCGCACCAAGGCGAACTGCTTTCGCGTCTGCACGGGGGGGCCCGTGGCCGTCGTTTATCCGGAAGGCACGTGGTATGCCCGCTGCGACCCGCCGGTATTGGAACGCATTATTCAGGAACACTTGATCCACGGCCGGATCGTTGCTGACTTCCTCATCATCCGACGTCCGCTGCTCGGACAAGCCAACCCAGAAGCTCCCCTGTCCCCTCGGTAGATGGGAATGCTGGCCGCCCGGCCCTCGACTCTCGACTCTGGACTCTCGACTGCCCCCCACGAGTTAAGACTGATGACTATACAAAAGGGGTGCTTGAAACGCGGATCGGGCCGGTTAAGATAAGACGTTCATGTCCACTCCAGAACAGCCTTCCTCCGGCGCAGCCGGCATCGTCGACCGCCTACGGCGGCCTGTTCAGGTTCTCGTCGTCAGTAGCGTGATGTTCACGTTCATCTCCTACTGGCGCACGGCCGCGGTCGTGCTTGGCGACCTGGCCAGCACCGCCTACTATATCGGCGGCATTGTCGAGAACTCCATCGGTCCTGCGGCACCGTGGTTCATTCTCGCCGTGATGCTGTTCAGCTATGCCGTGCGTTCGGTCTACATCGAAAGCTGCTCGCTGTTCGTCCGCGGCGGCGTCTACCGGGTGGTCAAGGAGGCGATGGGCGGCTTCCTGGCCAAGCTCTCGGTCTCCGCATTGATGTTCGATTACATGTTGACCGGCCCGACCAGCGCTGCCTCGGCCGGCCAATACATCATGGGGCTGCTCTTGGAGTCGCTGGCACTATTCAACCCTGCGTTGCGGGTTGGTCCCGATACGGCGGACTATATTCGTCGCTGGGGATCGGTCGTGATTGCCTGCGGGATCACCCTTTACTTCTTTCGCCAGAATCTGTTGGGCATCCACGAATCGAGCGACAAGGCGATGAAGATCATGATCGTCACCACCGTTGTGGCAGCGGTGCTGCTGGCGTGGTGTTTCGTCACCCTGGCGATCTGGGGCCCGGCCAACCGGGTGCCGCTGACGCCGGACCTCGCGCGGAAGGTCGAGTACCAGACGGTCCCCGGAAGAGACCCCGGTACGGGCCGGACAGAGCCGGAGTTGCGCCCGCGCCTGGCCAACCTGGGCTTTGCAGACAAGGAAGTGTGGAAGTTGGGGCCGGACGGCCAGCCCGCGCCGAAGATCAAGAAAAATGGCGATCCCGTGCCGCGCAAGAACGAGGCGACCGGGCGACAAGAAGACCCGCTGGGCTTTATCAACCGGCTGTGGCCGGGCCTGGCACGACAACTGCACGAACGAGGCAGTTGGTTGAGCATCGTCGGGGTGATCGGGCTGCTGATCGCTTTCGCGCACTCGATCCTGGCCATGAGCGGCGAAGAGACACTGGCCCAGGTCTACCGCGAAGTTGAATCGCCCAAGTTGCCAAACTTCAAGAAAGCGGCATTCGTCGTGTTCGTTTACAGCCTGGCGCTGACGGCCACCGTCTCGTTCATGGCAGTGCTGTTGATCCCCAACGAAGTCCGCATGAAGTACTACTCGGACAACCTCATCGGCGGATTGGCAATGAGCGTGATCGGGCCGCCGACCGCCAGGCTGGTGCTCAACGCGGCGGTGGTCATCGTGGGATTCCTGATTCTTTCCGGCGGCGTGAACACGGCCATCATCGGCTCCAACGGCGTGCTCAACCGCGTTGCCGAGGACGGCGTCATGCCCGACTGGTTCCTCAAGCCGCACCGCCGTTACGGGACCACGCACCGCGTGCTCTACCTGATCGTCGGCATGCAGCTTGCCGTGATCGTCCTCAGTCGCGGCGACATGTACATCCTGGGCGAGGCCTATGCCTTCGGCATCGTGTGGAGTTTCGCCTTCAAGGCGCTGGCCATGGTCGTGCTCCGTTTCAAGGACCGCAGCCCCAGAGAGTTCAAGGTGCCGTTGAATGTCCGCATCCGCGGCGTCGAGGTGCCGATCGGGCTGACCGTGATCTTCCTCATCCTCATGTCGGCGGCCATCTTCAACACCTTGACCAAAGAGGTGGCCACCATTGGCGGCGTGACCTTTACCGCCGTATTCCTCGTCACCTTCATGGCTTCCGAGTACTTCCACGAAAAGCGGCGCGGCAAAGCCGCCCACCAGCACCTGGAGCAGTTCAACCAGCGAACGGTCGACGAAATTGCCCCGACCGTGCTGAATCTCACGAAACCTTACCGCAAGCTGGTCGCCATCCGTTCGACGCAGAACCTCTTCATGCTGGAAAAGACGCTGGCCGAGACGGATCCGCAAACCACCGACGTGGTGGTGATGACCGCACAGGTAGCCAAGCGCGGCGACACCTCGACCGAGCCCGAGTTGGACGAATACAACCGCAACCTCATGACCGCCGTGGTCAACCGCTCCGAGAAGGCCGGCAAGCACGTCCAACCGCTCATCATCCGCACGAACAACCCATTGTTCGCCATGATCAACACGGCCAAGGATCTTGGCGCGCAGGAGTTGGTGATGGGGGCTTCCAACGTCTATAGCGCCGACGAGCAGGTGGAACAGCTTGCCTTCTACTGGATCAACCTGCACGGGGGCGAGCCGGCACCGTTGACGATCCGCATTCTCAGCCCCAATCGCGATCTCACTTTCGACCAGGCCGGTGGCAACCGCATTCCGAAGATCGGTGAGCGCCAGGCACGCTCCGTGGCCGAGCTCCGCGCCGCGGGCGTGGGCATCAGCCACGTCATGATGGTGCATTACGACACCTCGGAAAGCAGCGACCTGTTCAAGGCCGTGCTCACGATGCTCGATCCGCTGGTGTCGTTGACGCTGGTTCCCCTGGCCGCGCCGGCACAGGGCGGGCCGGCCGAGCGGCATTGGCTGCGGCAGGACCTCGAGCGGGCGGCGCAATTGCGCCGCGACGTGGACGTGCAGAACCTGCCCCCCGGCGACGTGGCCGCGGCCATTGTGCGCCTGGCGACGGAGAAGGCGTTCGAGGCGGTGATCATCGGCCTGGCCGGCGAATCGACCTACGAGGGGCCGTCGCTGGACGTTCAAGATGTCGTCCGCCAGGCCCCTTGCCGCGTCTTTACGGTGTCCTCGCCCACGATCCCGCAGGCCGTGGAAGAAGAGCCGTCCCGGCCCCCGGCCGCGGCAGCTTCGCCGCCCACCGGCAAGGGCTAACGGCATTGCCAAAAGCGGTTGCGATCAGCGCAGACGGCGCGAATTCTTAGATATTTCACAACACAAGCCCCTGGGGTAAGAAAAGGAACGGATCGTACTACAAACCGTTCACAGCAAAACCCGCCGGTTGCCGATTGGGTGGCCTTGGCGAACAGCCCCTACTGCTCACGGCTTTTGGACTTACAATGCCTGGAGGCCGCCGAGGGTGTTACGCCGGTCATACAACGCGGACACGGTTATTGCGTGCCCTCTTACAGTGCCGAACTACCTCTGGTCTTACTGCCTACGGGCTTACTCCGCCCGGTGTCGCCGCAGCGACCGGCCCGGACGGGATGTCCGTTCACCCGTCGTCCCAAATCCCCCAATCCCTCGCCCGAATCTGCAAAAGCTGAACTGCACCCGGGATCTGGGGGAGCAGTCAGGGCCATTCATGGCCCTTTCCGCCGTCGGCGGTATTAGGCCCGTGCTTTAGCACGGGTGGACTAAGACGCTCGTGCGCAGCTTGAGCGTCAGACCGACGCGGCGTGCGAGCTGCAATTGGTGCTCGATCCAGACTTGCTGTAGCCGTAACCCAGGTATTCTTATTGCGGCGCCTTGCCGCAAGTCCGCTGGCCGCTGCGCGCCATGCGCAGCCGAAGAAGCCCAAAACGACCATTGAAACGGCCACGCGATGGGCTTAGCCGCAAGAAAACCGTCGACTGCCGACCGTGTACTACCGCCGAAGATGGCCATCCCATGTTACGATTATATAACTTCCACCCGAAAGTTGTATTTCGCGGCGGATCGAACTAATCCAACTGGCCGAAACTTGGGTTGATTTGCCGCGAGTTCTTGACAATGATCGGCGTCCACGTCAAGATTAGGGGCGTTGCGCAGGATCAAAATTCCTATCAGTACGCCTTCGCCGACGTCGTCCCGCAGTTATACCAGCAGATGATTTCAGTTAGCAGTTAAAGTCTGACCCTGATGTGATCTGATGTGATGGGAAGAGGCGTTGAGCGGCTTGTACGAAGGGCAACCGAATCGCGCCACCGCGTATCCGACGGCAGGGCGGTGTTTGAAGGCCATCGGTCGCATGGAGATCACGGCGACGCGCGTGGAGTCGGGAAATGACGTGCAGTGGCACCTCACCGAATTGCCGCCCTTGCTGAAGCGCATCATGAAGCTGCTGCACTTATCGCCTACACTATATACCCGCCTCACCAAGGCGGCAGCCTGACAACATGCCTACGCTGCTCGCCGGCGAGACGGGAAAATTACTTTTCATCAAAACCCTTACGCGAAAGACGGGTACCTATGAGACGACAAACGAGAAATTACTGCAACGCGGCGGGTGGCACGGGCTTGCCCGTGCTCTTTCGGAGGGCCCTTGCGGCAAGAAGTTGCCAAAGCAGTTGTGTGCGAGAGAGGTTAACAGCCCACGGCTGTTCCGCGGCGGGTGGATACGTCCCATTGACGCCGACGAACCACGCGGACAGGTTTGGGGCGCTTCAACGTTGCAGGAACCGGCAAAGAACAGCACTGGCAAGCCAGTGGCACCCGACGCGATTCTTGACCCTCGCGGCGTGCGTGCTCGCCGCCGGGGCGACGCTGGGCTTCGGACCTCCTGCGGCCGGCGCTCCGCCGACCACGCTGGTCCACAAGGTGGCCGAGGATTTCGAACAAAGCCCCTGGCTGCCCAGCCAGTGGAGCAGCGCCAGGGGAAAGACCTCGCTGGTGAATGAGCCGGCCCCCGACGTGCGGACCGCCAAGAGCCTGAAGATCGACGTGACCTTCTCTGGCAGCGGTTTCGAGCATTTCACGGCCGAGCCGGTTGCGCCGCTGTGGATTCCCGGCGACGCCAAGAGCGTGACCCTGCGCTACAAGGTGAGCGACAGCCGCTACGCCTTGAAGGTGAACTTTGTCGACGGCTGGGGTCGCGACCGGGTGGGCGACGCCTATCTGGCTTGGGACATTCGCGTCGATCCGTCGGGCGCATGGAAGACGGCATCCTTCAAGGTGCCGGAAGGCTGGATACGGCCCGTGCGCATCGGCGGCATTTCCACGCACAACTGGGAAGCCCGCAACGCCAAGAACACGATCCATCTCCAGATCGACGACATCGAGATCGAAACGGACATCAAGGACGTCGATGCGAAGAGCGGGGTGCTGACGACCTGGACGGCCGAGCCCCATCCGGCCAGTCCGGACAAAGCGCTGAAGCAGTGTCCGCCCACGCCGTTGGTGGCGGTCGACATGTCGAGCGGACAGGAGTCGAACGTCTTCACGCGCACCGACCCGGAGGTGCGCATTCATCTGCAGAACTGGAAGCCCGGCGTGCTGACGGGCAAGCTGTTCGGCCGGCTGCTGGACGTTACGGGCCGGCAGGTCGACCGCTTCGAACGCACGGTTTCGGTCGATAGCTCGGCCGGCCTCAGCGCGCCGTTGGCGGCCCCGCGGTTCGGACTCTACACGCTCACCGCGCAGTTGTCCTTATCCGACGGCACGCAGCGCGCCGAACAGATGATCGTCGCGCGGCTGCCGGCCGACAGGGACCTGAGCGAAGCGCAGAAGCTGGCCTCGCCCTACGGGCTGAACGTCCACAGCGGCGCCAAGGTCGCGCTGGTTCCGTTCCGCAAGGCGGGAATCGTCTGGTTCCGCGAGTATGCGTTCAGCTACGACTGGCTGTTGCGTGCCCGGGGCGACGACGGGCGATACGCCGGCTGGCCCAACTTTCCCAAGATCGTCGCCGCGCACCTGGCGGCGGGCGGAAAGTGCCTGCCCGTGCTGCAAAAGTCGATGGAGCCGCCCAAGGTGGTCAACGGCAAAGTGGTCGGCCGCCTCGGGCCCGATCGTGCCTGGACCAAGGAAATCTGCAACATCATCAACGCCTTCCCCGAAATCTCCCATTGGGAACTGAACAACGAATACGATCTGGCGGCCGACAACTACAAGGCGGAAGAGCCGACCGACTGGGCCAACTACCGCGCCTATCATCGGCAGTTCGCCGACATCCTGCAGCTTTTGGGTGGCGGCGAGCTGACGGCAGTCGAGAACGGTCGGGCCGGCATCTGGCCCAAGCGCGAGCTGCGCTGCGTGCAGAGCGGCGACTTCGCGCGGATCGCCGTAGTCAACTCGCATCACTATTGCGGAACCGAACCGCCCGAAACGTGCCTGAGCAACTACAACATGGGCTCCGAAGACAAGCTGCCCAGCCTGCTGTACGACGACCTGCGGGCGGTGAAGCGCGCGGCGGGGGCCGACGGCAAGCCCCGGCAATCGTGGCTCACCGAGTTCGGCTGGGACACTTTGGCCGGGCCGGTCGTCTCGGCCTATCAGCAGGCGGTGTATCTGCCGCGGGCATGGATGATGGCCCTGGCGGCCGGCACCGACAAGGCATTCTGGTTCTACAATTTCGACGCCCCCGATCCCAAGCAGTTCTTCGACGGCTGCGGACTGCTCACGGCCAAGGGCGAAGCGAAACTCTCGCTGTGCGCGATGGCCGGCCTGACCAGCGTGCTTCCCAATCCGGTCTACGTGGGCGACCTGGATGCCGGCCCGAATACGTGCGGATACGTCTTCCGAAACGACGGCAAGCTGGTCGCTGCCCTGTGGACGATCGAAGGCGACGAGGGGCCTGCCGTGCAGTTCCGCGCCGAACGGCTCCAGGATTACCTGGGCAACCCGATCGAAGCCGGCCCGGTGCGTCTGACGATGGCCCCGGTCTATGCGGTGGGCCTGAGCACCAGCGATATCTGGTACAAGCAGACGGCCTATAGCCTGGAAACGCCGCGCTTGGTGCCCGCCGCGGCCGGCGACGGCGTGCGCGCGGTGCTGCGCGTGAGCAACCATCGCGACGAGCCCATCACGAGCCGGATCAAGCTCATCGTGCCGGAAGGCTGGACCACGCAGTCCGCCGAGACGCCCGTCAGCGTTGCGCCCGGGGAAAGCAAGGACGTGGAGCTTCCCTTCACGATCGCTTTCGCCGAGCCGGTGGGAATGAAGGACGTGGCGATTGTCGTTTCCGAGGGCAGCGAAAGCACGCGGCTGAAGCGGATGAACGTGAAGGTGCTGGTGCAGTCGCCGCTGACGGTCGAGGTCAGCCCGATGGAGGGCCGGCCGGGCCCGACGCAGGTGACCGTCAACGTGGGGAACCGCTCGGCCAAGGCATTGAGCGGCGTGTTGCGCATGCGGTTGCCCGACTCCTGGAAGGCCCTGACGCCGGAGATTCCCATCGCGGAGCTCAAGCCGCAGGAGGTCCGGCCGGTGGTGTGCAAATTCCAGTGGAGCGCCGACTGGAAGCCGCGCGAGATCGCCCAGATCGAGCTGGACTTCGGCGCGGATAAGCGCGTCGTGCGTTCGCTGATTCCCAACCAGTACGCGATTCACCGGGCCGGCAAGATCGCGATCAACGGCCGGCTCCGCGACTGGGGGCCGGCCACGCGCCTGCCGGCGTGGATGCTGGGCTCGACCGTGGGCGAGTCGGTCGCCGAGGTCCATCTCGCCTGGGCCCCGGAGGGCATCTACGGCGCCGTCGTGGTGCGCGACTCGAAGCTGCAGGTGCAAGACCCCAAGAGCTTCTGGGCCGACGACGCACTGGAGTTGTTTATCGACACGGCCGACAACAAAGAGCCGCGCTCGGCGGTCCTCGGCGACCACCAGTTCTGGATGGTGCCGCAACCGGACGCCGGCCGCGTCTACTTCGGCCAGTGGAAGATGAAGAGCGAGATTCCGGCCACGCGCTACGACATTCCCTCGCTGCGCGGCGTGGCCACGCGCACCGCCGACGGCTACGCGATGGAGTTCCTGCTCCCGGCCGAGCAGATGCGGAACTATCATCCCCAAGTCGGCGCGCGGCTTGGCTTGAACCTCAATCTGACGATCCAGAGCAAGCAACATAGCCGCGAGGCCTATTGGCCCAGTCCGAAAAAGTCAGGCGTGAACGCCCATCCGGAGCGCTGGGGAACGGTGCTGCTGGTCGAGTAGGTTTTGATCTCATCCACCGGGCAGCGGCGAAGGATGCCTCACGCAAAGGCGTCAAGGAAGGCAGCGACGGGGCGACAGGAATATGAATGGACAGGAAAATGGATCTCTGGTTGATCTTCCTGTCCGTTATCTTCCTGTCCTATAGCCAAGACGCAAAGGAGGCATTTAAGTTGGGTGCTATACCACCCGCCATGTTTCTTGCGTTTCTCTTCAACGCCGCTTTCCGCGGGGGAACCCCATCGCTTGGTAGCGAATACGGCGGCTTCACGACTGGCTTGCCCACGCTGGACAAAAACTGTGCGCCGGCCGGAGCGGACGGGTATTGGGCAATCGGCCGGCTCTTCTTCTGTGAAGATTCCTTCAGACGCTTGTGAAGCACGTCTTTCTGCCACTTGCACACAGGTCGCGTGGCGGCACTGCTCAAGTGGCAACGTCTGTTCGGCACATGATTTGCTAACTGCCATGCCCCATGAGAGACTCCCAGGCCGCTACTACGATGGTCCCGCCGGCCCCGCAACCGGATAAGGAAAGTTGGATGCGCGTCCTTTTGAGCCGATTACGAAAGACGGGCGGCATTCTGCTGCCCATGTTGGCGATATTGTCGGCGCTGGCCGTGGCGTGCGGGGCGGTGAAATTGCCTTGGACGGCGACGGACGCGGAAAAAGCGGACCCGCCCGCGAAAGAAGCATTGGCTGTGGAGCTGGTGGCGGGCAAACCCAACAGCCTTCTGGTGCCGGAAGAGGTACAGAAGTCGCTGGGCATTCGCACCGGCAACGTCGATCAAGTCGCCTTGGCCGAGAAGCCGACGCGGACGCGGCCCCTGGTGCTGCCCGGCTCGACGGCCCTTGATCCGGCTCGATTGATCCGCGTGCGAGTGCGGTTCGCGCCGGCGGAGGTGACGGAGATCGGCAAGATCGACGATCCGCACGGTTCGCCGGGAAACATTCCGCCCTTGCGCCGCGAATTGCAGGCGGGCGATCCCGTGAAGAAGGGAGACCTGCTGGCGGTGCTCTTTAGCGTTGACGTGGGCAACAAGAAGAACGACCTGTTCGACGCGCTCTCGCAATTGCGGCTCGATGAGGAGGTACTGAAGCGCGCCGAGGCCCGCTCTGCCGCCGTGCCGGAAGTTTTCCTGCTGGGCGCCCGTCGCAACGTGCAAGCCGACAATAACGCCGTCAACCGGGCCGAGAACACGTTGAAGACCTGGGCGATCCCCGAGGAAGACATTCAGGCCGTGCGCGACGAGGTCAAGAGCGTTGCCAAGGATCAAGACCATCGCGCCAAGGAAAAGGACCGGCTGAAACAGTGGGCCCGCGTGGAATTGAAGGCCCCGGACGACGGCTTCATCATCGAGCAGAACGTGGCGCTGCACGAAACGGTCGTCGACAACACGACCAATCTGTTCCAGATGGCCAAGGTCGATCCGCTGATCGTGCTGGCCGCCGCAGCCGAGGACGATTTGCCCGCCCTGCAGGACTTGAAGAGCCAGACGCGGAATCGCATCGAGTGGACCGTACGCACGGTGGGAGCCGAACCGATTGCGGGTCTTGTCGATGATATCGGGTATCTGATCGACCCCAACCAGCACACGGCCATAGTTCGCGGCCACATCCCCAATCCGAACAGGTTGCTGCGCGCCGGGCAGTTCGTCACCGCCACCGTGGAACTGCTGCCGCCCAGGAACGTGGTGGAAGTGCCGATCAGCGCCGTGGTGGAAGACGGCAAGGACTCGATCGTCTTCGTGCAAACCGACCCGCAAAAGGCCATTTACACCATGCGCCGCGTGCAAGTGACCAACCGCTTCGAGCGCACGGCGTATGTGCGCAGTGTGCCCGTGGCCAAAGATGAAGAGCGAGCGCCGGGAGAGGAGGTGCAACCCTCGTTGCCCAAGGAACCGCTCGGCGCGGGGGAGCGCGTTCTCACCGCCGGAGCGCTGGAGCTCAAGACGGCGCTGGCGAACAAGCTCTCCGAAGGGAGCAGGGAATAGGAGTTAGAAGTTAGGAGTTAGGAGTTAGGAGTTAGAAGGAATCGTCAACCACCTCCGTCCGCCCTCAAGTTCCCAACTCTTACCTCGCACCTCCTAGTTCCTACGTCCTGCATCTTGCTTCTAACTTCTAACTTCTCACTCCCTTTCCGATGGTTCGCAAGCTCATCCAGTGGTCGTTGGACAACCCGCTCATCGTCCTTTTGCTGGCGGTGGGACTGGCGGTAATTGGCGTTTACTCGTTCCTGCACGTCAATGTCGAGGCCTACCCCGACCCGGCCCCGCCCACCGTGGAGGTCGTCGCGCTCATGCCGGGCGCTTCCGCCGAAGAGGTGGAGCGTCAGGTCACCATTCCGCTCGAAGTGGCCCTGGCGGGGATGCCCGGGCTGGAGTCCCTGCACAGCAAGACCGTCTTCGGGCTGAGCGACATCAAGATTCTTTTCAATTACGGCGTGGAGTACAAGGAAGCGCGGCAGGAAACCATCAATCGCCTGCAATCGCTGCCGCCGCTGCCGCCGGGTGTAACTCCCCAGATTTCCCCGGAGTCGGCGACGGGGGAGATTTTTCGGTACGTGCTCGATGCCCCAAAAGACGCATTAGACCGCAACGTTTACACGCTCAACGATCTCAAGGCGTTGCAGGATTGGGTGCTGGAGCGCGAGTTCCGCGGCGTTCCCCGCGTGGTGGACGTCACCAGTTGGGGCGGCACGATTCGGCGCTACGAGGTGCAGCCCGATCCGGACCGGATGCGGCGTTTCGGCATCACCTTGGCCCAATTGCAGAACGCGCTTTCCAACAGCAATGCCACGGTGGGCGGCGATTATGTCAATCAAGGCGACGTGGCGCTGACCGTGCGCAGCGTGGGATTGTTCGGCGGCGGGGAAGATCCGGTGCGCAAAGTGTTGGGGATGACCGACCCCGTGAAGGCGGCCCGAATCCTGCGCAGCGAAGAAGAGCGCCGCATTCGCGACATCCGCGCCCTGGTAATCACTTCCGTCAACAACCAACCGGTGCGCGTTGAGGACGTGGTCGAAGGAGGACGGCTGGCGCCCGGCGAGCGCGCGGGTGAGAAGGGGGTCGTCGTCGGTCACCAAACCCGCTTGGGGATGCTCGCGCATTTCCAGGTGGATGACCGCTACCAGTCGCATTTTGCGGCGAATCATTCGCTCAGCCTCGGCCAGGTTGGCCACGACGACACGGACAAGGTGGGATGCATCGTCTTGCTGCGCAAGGGAGAGCCTACCCTGCCGGCCCTCAAGGACATCGAAGCCAAAGTCAAGGAACTCAACGACCCCGCGTCGGGGCGGATGTTGCCGGGGGTCCGGATCGTGCCCTACTACGACAGAAAGGAGTTGACCAGCGTCACGACCCATACCGTCACCGAGAACCTGCTGATCGGCATGGGCCTGGTCACGATGATTCTGTTCATGTTCCTGGGCAACGTAAGGACGGCCTTGATTGTCGCGATCAATATTCCGTTGGCGCTGCTGTTTGCCTTTGCGGCGCTCTTTCTACGGAACAAGTCGGCGAATCTCCTGTCCATCGGCGCGGTGGACTTCGGCATCATCGTCGATTCGTCGGTCATCATCACCGAAAACATCTACCGCCACCTGGCCGGCGGGGAGAACGCCGACGTGCCGCTGAAAACCCGCATCCTTCGCGCGGCGGGCGAAATCGACCGTGCCCTGTTGTTTTCCACGCTCATCATGGTCTGTGCGTTCATTCCCTTGTTCACGTTGCAGGGTCCGGCAGGGGCCTTGTTCGGCCCGATGGCGCAAACCTACGCCTCGGCATTGGCCGGGGCCCTGGCCTTGGCGTTGATGTTGTCGCCCGTGCTCTGCCTGTTGTTGTTCAAGAAGCTCAAGCCGGTCCCGGACAACTTCTTCGTTCGCTTCATCAAACGCAGCTATCTGGTGCCGTTGGGCATCTGCTTGAAGCACCGTTGGCTTACGGTTCTGTTCTTTGGGACCTTGTTCGCTTGCACCGCGTGCCTGCTGCCGTCTCTCGGACGCGAGTTCATGCCGGAATTGGAGGAGGGCAACCTTTGGATTCGGGATACCTGCCCGCTGAATACCACGTTGGCGAGGCAGGCGGCGATCTCGAAAGAGGCCCGCACCATACTCGCTTCGTACCCCGAGGTAATCGATGTCGTCAACCAGATCGGGCGGACCGACGACGGCACCGACACCGACGGCTACTACAACTCCGAGTTCTTCGTGCCATTGCGACCGCAAGAAGACTGGCCGGCGGTCGTCGAACAAACGGGTTGGCGGGCCTGGCTTCACGGCCCGAAGCGGCGACGCACCAAGGAGGAGTTGGTTGCGGAGATGGATGACGAGTTGGAGCGAAAGCTCGCGGGCGTTGCCTGGAACTTCTCGCAGAACATCCGCGACAACGTCATGGAAGCGCTCTCGGGAATCAAAGGCGACAACTCGCTGAAGATCATCGGCCCCGACTTCAAGGGGCTCCAGGACCTCGGCACGCAGGCCGAAAAGATCCTGAAAACCGTGCCGGGGCTCGAGGACGTAGAGCTGCTCAGCATCCAGGGGCAATCGCACCTGGAGTTTCGTCCCGACCCGGAAAAATGCCAGCGGTGGGGCGTTCAGGTGGCCGACGTGAACAACGTGGCGGCCAGCGCCTTGGGAGGCCAGGCCGTCACGCAAATGATCGAGGGAGAGAAAAGGTTCGACGTGTCGATCCGCTGGCCGGCATGGCGGCGGGGCAGCGAAACGTCGATCCTCGATATTCCCGTGGACGTGGGCAACAACCAGGTGGTGCAGCCCCAGGGACCAGGGTTCGTCCCATCGGCAAGCGGCACCGCCCAGACGCCGCCCGCGGTCGGCGGCAGCCTGGCCAGCACCGCCAATCCGCTCAGTAACACGCCGCGGCTGCGGCTGCGCGACCTGGTCAGTCCCGTCGGCCAGGATGGTGCGGTCGACCCGAAGGGCCAGTTCGAGAAGCCCGGCGCCGCGGTCATTTACCGCGAACAGGCCAAACGCTTGATCGCGGTGAAGTTCAGCGTTCGCGGCCGCGACCTGGCCAGCGCGGTCGATGCGGCACGGGAGAAGACTCGGCACCTGTTCAAGCCCCCTTATCGCGCCGTCTGGTCCGGCGAGTTCGAGGAAATGCAGGATGCCGAGAGCCGCCTGATGTGGATCATTCCGCTGTCGCTCTCGCTGATTTTCATCCTGTTGTATTCGGCCCTGCGATCCTGGCTGGATGCCGTTGTCGTGCTTACCAACGTGCTGGCGATGGCCATGGGCGGCGTCTGGGCCCTGTACCTGACCGGCACCAACTTCAGCATTTCGGCGGCCGTGGGTTTCATCTCGCTCTTCGGCGTCGCCATCATGGACGGGCTGTTGTTGATCTCGTACTTCAACACGCTGCGATCTCAGGGGCGGCCGTTGCAGCAGGCCATTATCGAGGGGGCCAGCAAGCGCGTGCGCCCGGTGATGATGACCGACTTGACCGCCCTGTGCGGACTGTTGCCGGCCGCCCTTTCCACGCAAATCGGTTCGCAGACCCAGCGACCGCTGGCCATCGTCGTGGTCGGCGGCATGGCCACGATGCTGCTGCTCACCCGCTATCTCACGCCGGTGCTCTACAGCTTCTACGGCCATCGCCAACCACCTGCGGAGGCCGCCTGCGTGGCGCATTGACATGGCGCCCGCTACCTTGGGTTTCCCGCCGTTGCGAGGTAGAATTGTGATAGCCGCTGCCCTAGATGTCGGCTGCAGCACGTTCCAGATCGGCCCCTTCCCATCGGCGGTGCGAGGCGCGCGTATGAGTCACCGGCTCACCCTTCGCATGGCGGCCCCGAGCCTCGTCATCAGCCTGCTGCTGTTCGCCTTGGGCAGCCTGGGAGCGTGGTACGTTCAGAACTTGCAGAAGAGCACGGCGGCAACGGTCCAATTGGACATGGCGACGATCCACGCCGCAGGAAAGCTGGTGCTTAGCGTCACGGAAGTGCGCTCGGAATTGAGCGACTTCCTGGCCACCGGAAGCCGCGCCCATCTGGAAGCCGTTGCGGCCAAGTGCGCCGAAATGGAACGTTGCCTCCGCCAAACGGAAGAGTTGGTGGATGACGAAGACGAAATCGCGTTGACCGGCCGTATCCGCGACGGCTACGAGCGATTACTGGAAACGTTCCGGCAGATATCAAGAACATCGGCGGACGCCCAAACCAGACAGGCCGTCGAGCGTCTGAACAACGACCTGCTCCGGCGCAGCGTATTAGTGCCGACACAGGACTTGCTCGCCTTGGAGGAAAAGCTGAATCGGCAAAGCGGCGACAAGAATCAACGCGTGGCGGCGGGAATGGCGAATGTCCTGTGGCTGTTCGGCGTCTTCGGAGCGGCGGCAGGAGTGGTGGCCGGTTTCGGCATCGCCCGCAGCGTGACCCGTTCCATCGTGGAACTGTACGTGCCCGTCCGGGCGGCCAGCGGCAAACTGGAAGAAGTGGTCGGGCCGGTGGACGTGATACCTTCCGCCGGAATCGAGAACCTGGACGTGATCCTGCACAAGATGACCGACCAGATCGGCACGGTCGTGGACCGCTTGCAGCAAAGCCAGATCGAAGTGCTGCGTGCCGAGCAGATGGCCGCCCTGGGGCAACTTGCGGCCGGCATGGCGCATGAGCTGCGCAATCCGCTCACGGCCATGAAAATGCTCATCCAGAACGCCCTGAAAGCGCGGCCGGCCAACGGCCTGACCGACCGCGACCTGGCTGTCTTGGAAGCGGAGACGACGCGGTTGGAACGCTCGCTGCAGACGTTCCTCGATTTTGCCCGGCCACCCGCGCTGGAGAAGCGGTCGGGGGATGTTTGC
>JBEKZQ010000130.1:0-14046 GCA_049509675.1 Thermoguttaceae bacterium
TCTTGGTTTTCACTGCTGATGGTTTACGGTTTCTGTTCGGCGGCCGGCTGCGTGACGGGGAGCACGAAACGATACACGGTCGTATGCTGGTCGTCGGGGCCGCGAATCGCCGCGCCGTCGCGGAGCAGTTCGGCGCCGAGTCGGGTGTCTGGCTGCGGCTCGGGATAGGCGATCAGAACGGCGCGATGGGTCTTCAACAGTCCGCTGAAATCTACGAACCCCTGATAGTCGTTGGCCAGGCGGGTGTAGCGCCGCCCGCCGGCCGCCTGGAAAAACATCATCGCCCGCAATATGTACGCCACGTCCGTGCTGGAGCGATCGAACGGCGTGGCCTCCTGATGGAACTTGTTTAGCTTGTCTTTGTCGTCGAAGATGAATTTGCGGCCGGTCAGCAGCGTTCGCAATTCGGTGCGGCGGGTGGTGGAGCTCAATCGCGTCGATTGGCCGGGGGCCAGAGTGCCCAACTCATAGGCCCAGTGGTCGTAAGCCAGGAGGCATCGCCTCAGCGGGAAGCTGAGCTTGTTGGTGATCGAGCCCACGGGCACGCGGTCCTCGTCGGCCAGGGCCGCATCGACGTAGCCGCTCGGCGCGGCGGCCGACCAGCGGCCGGTGAAACTCTTCGTCGACCACACCTGGATCGGCACGCGGGCCATCAAATCCAGATCGGGCGTGAAGGCGTACTGACCGCTCCACAGTCCCGGGCTGGCCGCGCGCGGGCTCATGCCGCCCAGGCCCGTGCCCGGCAGGCCCAGCCAGGAGATCATCGTCGCGGCTTGCGGCGGCGCGGCCCCATCCGGCAGAAGCGGCTGGAGGGCGAAATCGGCGGCCTGCATGCGCGGGCTGAAGACGTTCATCCAACTCGTGCCCCGCACCAGCTTGGAATCAGCGTCCACGTCGATCAGGTCCACCTGGTTCAGACGCAGTTGCCGGCCTTTGAGATGATACGCCAGCAGATAGGCGCCCAGGCTCACCGCCAGGACGATGGCCGGGAAGGTACACCAGGTCCATTCCATGCGATGTACGACTTTGCGAAGGAAGAAGTAGTCCGCCGGCCCGATCAGGACGATGTAGCCGATCACCATCAAGTCCACCAGCCAAAAGGGCACCAGCCGCACGCCGATAAAACGGTCCAGCGCCGAGCGCAGTTGGCCGGCCAGATCGCGATATCCCTCCTGCATGGCCACGTTGCCGTTCTCGGATTGCTCGACGCGGGCCGTGGGCAGATCGAGAAGCTTCGCGACAAACACGGCGCGGTCGCTCCAGCGGCTCACGGGCGGCTGTTCCAGGTCAGTCGCCACGAAGACGATCTGGCCGAAGCCGTGCGCCGTGCGGACCACCAGGGGCAGATCGGCCTCGCGGGCCTCGACCGTGCCTTGCACGCCGGTCAGCCGGGCGCAGCGCAGCGGCGCCGATTGCGCCAGGGCCTGGGAACTTCCAGCAAAGGTCTCCAGGGCCGCGGTCTGGCGGAGCGAGACGACGCGGTCGAAGCGGCCCGGCACGAAGCGCGCCAGCGCGGCCTTGGGGTCGAGCATTTCGTCGGCCTGCGCGCCGGCCGACAACAGCAGTTTTCCGCCCATGCGGACCCATTGGTCCAGCGCCGCCACGCGCGGATTTTCGGGCGTCAGCGAGCGGTACACGTCGGGCCGGCTCGTCAACAGGACCACCGCATCCACGCCTTCGTAGCCGTACCAGTGCGTGGGCAGCCCTCCGGCGTCGTTGACGCGGACCACGACCGGCCGCTGATCGCGAGGCAATCCGCTCAGATTCGTGGCATCTTCCACGCCCGCCGAGGCCGCCCCCACGCACAGCAACAACTGCCGGCCATCGAGGGCCTCGATGAAGTGCTCCTCGTCGGCATTCAGGGCCGTCTCGAACTTCCGCCGGGCCACGGGCCGGCCCTCGACCAGAAATGCAGCCTCGATCGTCGGCTCGGTGTTGCCCACGCGGACGTACAGCGTCACGCGCGAGTCCACGCCCGGCAACACCTGGCAAGGACGCTCGGGCGGCGTGGATACGCGCGTGGGCACGCCGTCGCCATCGGGCACGGTCAAACAGACTTCGCCGGTCATGGGGCGCGTGCCGCCGCGTAGCGTCACTTCCACGGGCGTCCACAGGCCCACCTTGTAGCGATCGCCGAATCCAACGCGGATGCCCACGAACTCGGGCCCCTCGCGCTCCGCGGCGCGCAGACATGGCCCGGCCGGCGAAGGCGCGAGCAGGATCCCCAGCAGCAGCAAGCCGACGTGCCGCATCATGGCTTCCCCGCATCGGGGCAAGTGCATACCAAGCGGCCGCAGCCCGGGCAGCCGGCGCCGTACTTCAACGAGATCGCTTCCGCCAGATCGACGCCGACCACGTTGGCCATCGTGGCCAGCCAGGCCAGGACGTCGGCGAACTCGCCCAGCCGCTCCTCGTGCGTGCCGTTGCGCAAGGCCGTGGCCAGCTCGCCGATCTCCTCCATGAACCACATGAACGTGCCGTCCACGCCGCGCGCGACGTCCTTCTCCAGGTACATGCGGCGGATCAATTGTTGAAATTCGGCCAGCGTTACCCCGCGCGGCCCAGCCGCGCCGGACCCGGCCTCGGATTGACGTTCGGTCACACTTCCTCCCAAATTCATTCTATTTCTCCGCCCTAATACTTTCCAGCAGCACCTCCGCCCCCGGGTAGTCGGGCACCAGTTTCAACAGCTTCTGGAGCACCTGCCGGGCTTTGGCTACTTGCTTGGCCTGCACGCAGGCGTCGGCCAGGGCGAACTGCTGCTGGGGATTGGCCGGGTTAAGGTCCACGGCCGTCTCGAACTCCTCGATGGCCGGCCCGTACTGCTGTTGGCCGACCAGGGCCTCGGCCAGGAGGCGGTGGGGGTCCGCATCCGATACGTCGATTTCCAGCGATTGGTTCGCCCAATGGGCGGCCGCGACATAATCCCGCCGGGCCAGGCACAGCTCGGCCAGCTTCTTGCGGACCGGCCCGTCGTCGGAATCGGCCCGGGCCAGCCGGGTCAAAACGTCCGCCAGGGCCCGCCGGTTCTCGGCCAGCGTGTAGACCCGTGCCAGGGCCCGGGTCCACTTGGGATTGGCGGGGTCCAGCCGCTCACCCAAGGCATACAGTGCGGCGGCCGCATCGTAGTTTTTTTCTTTCAACTTCAACCCGGCCAGCAGATTCAAGGCCAAGGCATCGGGATGCATGCGATCCAGGCAGGCATCCAGCAGCCGTGTCGCCTCGCGGGCGTGGCCGGCCTCGACTTGCAGCCGCGCCAGCACATAGGCGGCCAACTGCTGCTTGGGCGGCCGCCGGGCGGCCTTTTCCGCCAGTTCGCGGGCTTCCTTGACCGCCCCGCGCTGGAGCTGGGCATAGGCCAGCCGGGCGGCGGCGTCCGGATCGTCCGCCTGAGCCCGATGGGCCGCAAGAAGTTCCGCCAGGCTGGCTTGGCTGGGTTGCGCGAGGCCCGCCAGTCCGGCCGCCAGCTTCCGCAAGTAGTCCTGGTAGCCGCGGTCGAACTCGCCGGCCGACATGCCGAACACCCGCCGGATCGCCTCAGCCGTGCTCAGGTTGGCGGTGTAGGCGGCCAGCATCTTGCGCAGCGCCTCCTGGCCGCCGTGCGCGAGCATGTATTCCACGTACAACTCGGCCTGGCAATAGGCCATGGCCCAATCGTCGCCGCTTTCGGGCCGGGCAAAGCCGAAATTCAAGGTGTCCAAGTTGAAGATTTTGCCCCGCGGCACCCGTTGGCGCAATAGCTCGTTCCACCGCTCCGGCCGCGGGTAATCCTCGCGCCATACGGCCAGCCCTTCCGTGTACCAATGGGGAATGTTGAACTTCGTCTGCTGCAAGGTGACGACGTGGACCAACTCGTGCCGCAGCACGCGGGCCCAGTTGAACGGCCGCTCCGCCTTCAACTCGCCCGGCGAAACCATGGCCACCATCGGACCGGTCGTGGCCGCCACGGTGCCCACGTAGGGCAGGCCGATCATCCGGGCGCTGAACCAGGCATGTCCGCCTTGTCCTTGCGCCTGGTTGAAAATCTCGATCAGCGACTTCTGCGGCGGCTCGTAGCCGAACTGCCGGGTCAAATCCTGGTAGACCGTCTCCACGTGTCGGGCGACGTACCGCGCCAGCAGCTTGTCTTCCTTGCCGTACTTGATGAGGAAGTGCGTGGTCGAGAGCGTCTCCATGCCGTCGAGCACGTCCAGCACTTCGAGGGTGTTCTTGACGCGGACGTGGAACGGGTCGGCCTCGAAGGCCTGGCGAAGCTGCCGGCGGGCCTCCTCTTCGCGGCCCATCCGCATATAGAGCATGCCCAAATCGGCCTGCGGCCCGACCAGCCGCGGCATGACGCGAATCGCTTCGCGAAAGAACCGCTCGGCCTCGGACTGCTTGTTGCGCGTCTGGAGCGCCTCGGCCAGGGCCAGGTAGAACCGGCCCGCGTGCGGATTGCGGGCCGAAACCTCGGCGATAAGCCGCTGCAACCGCCCGGCCTCGGGCAATCCATCGAGGAGCACGTAGCAGGCGGCGATGCGGCCCAGCGTTTCCTCGCGGATGGGGCACAAGGGCAGGGCCTTGTGATCGAGGATTTCCAGGGCCGCGGCGGTGTTGAAATTGGCCCAAGCCAGGTCGGCCGTAACCAGCCAGGCCTCCAACAGGCGGGGGTTGATCTCCAGGGCGCGATGCAGGGCGGCCTCGGCCCGCTCGATCTCGCGGCCTTCCATTGCCAATTGCGCCATGGCCACGTGTACCTCGGCCGCCTGGGGATTCTGCTCCAAGGCGGCCTGGAACTCCTTGGCCGCGTCGGCCCGGTTGTACTTCTCCAGAAACAGCAGCCCCGCCTCGTAATGGGCCGGCCAGTAGGACGGATCCAACTTCAGCCCCTCGGGATGCAAATCGTTGACCAGGAAATGGAACTGATCGGCAAGGCGGTTCCAGCGGGCGTACTCGGCCGCAGCCAGACCGATCCAGTGCAGCGTGTCGGCCTGCTTCACCTCGCGGGCGTTGTAATACTCGATCAGCCAGCGATAGCCGCGATCGGCGTCGTCGAGGCGGCCGGCCGTGCGGTCCAGTTCCGCCAAGATCCAGTGGGCCAGCACCTGCGCGCTTTTCAGACGGATGGCCGCATCGGCGTGCTGCCTGGCCCCCTTGACGTCGCCCCGTTGGAACGCCAGGCGGGCCAGTTCCGCTTCCACGGCGGCATCCGGATGGGCCACGCCAGCCAGGCTGGCGACAGCCGCGTCCAGTTTCCCCTGCGCCTCCAGGCAGCGGGCAAGCCCCACCGCGGCCGCCGGCTCCTTGCCCGATAAGGGCCGATAGCTCTCGGCCGCTTCCGCATAATGGCCTTGCAGCAACAATTTGCGGGCGGCAGCGAGATGATCTTCCGCCGCCGCTGCACCAGCCGCGATCGGCAGCATCAAGAACAGGTACGCCGCCAGGCTGCGCGAGGTCATGGGCCGGGTGTTCGTGGGAGAGAAGTACACTTCCCCCGTAACTTACCCTGCCGCAGGCGTTAATTCAATCAGGAGGATTATTCCGCGGCCGACTTGCTGCCGTGCGGCGAGCCGCCGATCGGCTGCCCTTCCGGCAGAGGCCGGCCGGCCACTGCGTAATCCATCCGATACAGTTCCTTCTTGAGGCGGCGGAAGGCGTCAAAGCTGTCCGGATAGGTCCACAGCGTAATGGTCACTCCCGCCGGACTGCGCCGCGACAACAACTGGCGCAAACGGGACCCCTGGGCCAGCGCTTCCGCGATCGGCTCGCCCAGGTTGTCGGCCACCGGCACGAGCGTGAAATGCGTCAGGGAGATCCGGGAGCCGCCGGCGTAGGCGTGCTTGCCGTCGACCTCGGCCGCGATGTCGTCGCGCTCGATCGTATAGCGAAGCCGGAACCCTTCCTCCGGTCCGATCGTTTCCGTCATTTCCGTGCGTTTGCCCATTTCGGCCGCTTTTCGCCGGAAGTCGTTCTTGACCAGTTGCGTCAACTCGTCCATCGGCACGTAGGCCACGCGATTGCCGCGGAGTTGGAAATGGATCTCGTGCCCATCCACGGTGCGGCTGATCGGCGTGGGATAACTCTCGACGGCGATGGGCGGCAGCGCGCCGGTTGCCACGGTGCTCCGCTGGCGCTCGATCTGGTCCAGTCCGGCGCGGGCTTCCGCCAGGCCGCGCGTCAGCTCGGCCTCGCCCTGCGCGCCGGCGTCGATCTGCTGGCGGTCGGCGCCCAGCTTCTGCTCCAAGCCGGCCACGGCGAAGGCCAACTCGTCCCGCTCCTGCCCGCGCGCCAGGATCTCGCGTTTAATGTTCTCGATCTGCGCCACGGTCTTCAGCACGTCGCCGCGTACCGACTGCTCGGAGGCCAGTTCCTTGCTCAACTCGCTGTGGAGTTCGGCCGACTCGCCCCTCAACAGGGCCTCCACCGGCATGTTCTTGATCTTCAAGCCGGTGACCAACACCATGATGATCATGATGCTCACGACACTCGCCACGATATCCAGGAACGAGTCGGCATTGACGGCTTCGATTTCGGGCTGTGCAGGGCGTGGCATAGTTTGCTTTCCTATCTGCGAACGACGCTTAGTCCGCTGCCTTCCAAGAGAGTGCAGATTTCGGCGAAGCGCTGTTCGCCGCCGGGGGCGACCTGGACATTGAGGATCGGCTTCCAATACATGCCTTTGCCCGCCATGCCCCAGGCGTCCATGTGTTCCCACACGTCGGCAATGAAGCGGTCGATGGCGGCCTCGGTATTGGGCCCGAGCGGCTCGACCTTGGCCGGCGCGACGCCCGGCTCGGTCACCAGCAGCAGGCGATCGGCGTAACACTCCACGCGCAGCGGCCGGCTGATGGCGATGCCGTGGCTGCGTTTGCGCAGTCCCCAGTCCTCGCCGCGATCCTCGGCCATGCTATGGACCTTCTTGTGCCGCCCCATCTTGTCTGTTTCGTCGTCGGGTTTCGGCGGCGGGGCCTCCGGCCGCGGATGCCATTCGCCCGGCCGCAACGGCGTACCGGGCTGGGCGTCGGGCGGCGGCTCGCCGCGCGGCGGCGGTTGCTCGACCGGCGGCCGGCCCATCACGTAGTCCTCGGGCCGGGTGATCTTCGGCCCCGGTGTGCCACCGGGTCCGCTATTGCCTGCCAGTGTGCCACCGGATCCGAGTGTGCCACTGGCTCCGCCAGTGCCCGCCGGTGTGCCACTGGCTCCGCCAGTGCTTGCGGGACTGCCATACAAGCCAGTCGAACCACCCGGCCCAACGCCGATTCCGCTACCGCCGGGTTCCCCGAGCACCGGGCCCGCCGGTGTGCCACCGGCTCCGCCAGTGCCCGCCAGTGTGCCACTGGCTCCGCCAGTGCCCGGCGTGCCCACATGCCAGCCGCTAGCGGGTTCGTCGCCGGCCATGGCGACAGTTCCCGGTCCGACGCCGCCAGGCTGCCCCACGGGCGGGCCGGGCTGGCCATAAGGAAGCATAGGATGCACCGGGCCGGCGGGGGCGGAAGCGGTCCCCGCCGTACCGGCAGAGGGTGGCCCACCGCTACCGCTGTCGGCATCGCCGGCCGAGCCGTGATTGCTGCCGTAAGGTCCGGCCGTCCGCCCGGAGCGGTAGCCGGAGCCGCTGCCGTTGTCGCCCTCCTCGTCCGCCGAACCATCCTCGCGCATCAGTCCGCCGCTGGGTCCCACGCGATATCGGGCACCGCGAAGGTGACTGCCGCCATAGCTTCTGGGGGCCGCAGCGATGAGTTGCTGTTGCTGCTGCCGCGCAGAGGCCACGGTCTGCGAGAGCAATTGCGCCAATTGCGGATCGGCCGGCTGATATTCGAGCCGCCAGTCGTCGCCGATCAACTCGTAACCGAATTCCGATCCGTAGGATTCCATGCCCTTGCGGGCGGCGTAATAGGCCACAATGCCGTCGGGCCGGACCAACAGCAGCGGATAGGGGTCGCCGTCGCGCCCGGGATCGAAGCCGCCCTGCCGCAACAAGTACTCGCGGTTGGCACGTAGCGCGGTCGCCAGGGGATTGCCCGGCCCGAGCGGACCCTCGAAATCCTTTTCCGTAAAGACGATCCCCTCGGGCTGGAGCACGACGGCATCCACGCGGCACTCGACGTAGATGGGCCGGCGGTGCGTTTCGTTTGGGCCTCGGTAGGGAATGACGGCGTAGGAGCGGGGCCGCTTGTCGGCGGCCTGCGTGGCGTCGGTCAGGCGTTGTCGGGCGGCGGCGATTTGGCCCTGCCCCTGTTTGAGCTCGCCCGCCAGGGCCTCGCGCCGCCGCAGCACCTCGCCGCCGGCCTGGTCCAAGTTCTTGCCAGAAGAGTGCAACTCTTCGAGCTTGCCGCGCAGGCGGCGTGCGTGGTCTTCAATGTGTCCCAGATAGAGCCGGGCCTCGCCGAGTTGCGATTCGGTCTCCTGCCGCGATTTTTGAAGTTGCGTGATGCGCCATTGGGCCATTTCGCGGCCGGCCTTGAGGTCTTCGAGTTGGGCGGACTGCTTGGCCGCGGCCGCACGCAGGGCCTGCTGCCGTGCCTGCCGCGTGACCGTCGAGAGCAACGGCACCAGCGCCCCCATCGTGCAGATCAGCACGGCAAGGAAAGGGAACAACGAAACGCCGGGTCCGCCGCTGCGCAGGCGCCGGCTTTTGCCGAGGGCCGTTGATTTCATGCCGCTTTGGCGTTACGCCGCTTGGGTTCCAGTTCAATGGTCGCCAGCGCGGGTGGCGCTTCGGTCAGCCGCGCGTTGAGCAGGTGGATGGTCGCGGCCAATCCCATCACTGTCTGTTCGAAATGCTTGGCGCCGGCCAGGGTCGAGAGGTTCTGGTTCAGGGCATGCTCCAGCCGCGTGACTTCGCCGCTGGCAGCCACGGCCCGGCCCAGCACGTCGGCCTGCTGTACCACGCCGGCCTGGAGCGCAGCGAGGGCCTCGGTCTGCTGGACCTGGCTTTGTAGGAGCTTTTCCCAGTGGCGGCGGCTTTGGTCGGCCATCGCCGCTTCGCCGGCGAGCAATTGCTGGGCGTGCGTCTTGAGGCTTTCGGCCAAGGCCGCGGCCACCGCCTTCTTGAGCTGTTCACCGGTCGCCTCCGCGGTGCGGGTCCAGCGGACAGCCGCCTCCTCCATCGACGCCTTCCATAGCTCGGCCTGCCGTTGGACCAGCCGCTCGCTGGCCTGGATCATCGCCTCGGCCATCCGTCGCATGGCGAGCAACTGGCCGTCGGCCCCGGCGGGCAGTTGCTGGAACCGCCCGCCCAGATCGGCCTCCGTCCGCCGGTCCACCTGTTCCAACAGGGCGTTTTCCAGCCGTTCGGCGAAGAAGTGGACGAACATCAGCGCCATGGCCATCGAGAGGGCCAGGGCCGTGGTGTCGAATTTCACGCCCAGCCCGGTCATCACCTGTCCCATCTGGTCTTCTGAACTGCCGCCGATCACGCCGTTCAGCGCCATGGTGATGCCGATGACCGTGCCCAGGAAGCCCATGATCGGAATCGCCCACACGATCACGCGGAACAAGCCATAGCTGGCGTGTGCGCGGGCGGCATCCTGGTCGGCCAGATACTTGATCTCATCACCGAGCCCCTCGGCCGACCCCAGACGCCGCACGTGCTCCAAGGCCGAACGCAAGCGGCGAACATAATACTCCGCCCGGCGGTGTTGCGGCAGTCGATCGAGCCGCTCCAGCAGGGCCCCGCTTTGCTCGTCGGCCGGGCGCGGGGAGATCGAGGCCGGTCCCAGCGGCGATTGCCGCAAGCCGGGGAATTGCCCCAGCACGTCGAGGATCTTCAGCACCAGGGCCGCCAGGCCTACGGCGAACATCACCGTTTCCGCATACTCCACCGGATGGTGCGTGAAGTAGCGGAGAATGAATGGCGTGGCCAGCGGGCCGCCGTGTACCAGCCCAAAAAATCCAGCAGCCGCCAGACCTCCCCACAAGATGGGCGATCTAGTGATTATGCGAAAGAGATTTGTCAGCTTGTTCACATTTGCATCCTTGCAATGTTGCAGAGTGGGGGTAAATGGGGGGATCTGGGATAAGCCTGCCATCGCGTATTGTCCGGGATCCTCCTCACAATCGGCCTAATCAGTACAGATTTTGAGAAGAAATGCCAAGAGCGATTGCCGGGGTAAAGCCGAGCGGCGGGATGGCGAGCAGGAAACCCGCAAGTGGGCACGGGAGTAAGGAAAGCAGACAATCACGAAAACCCGAAGGGACGAAAGCCCGAAAAGAAGACTGAATCCGTCGTGAATTCATTCACTAGGGTTTGTTCAGATCGTTTCGCTGTCTTCTTCGGGTTTTCGAATTTTCGGGATTTCGTGATTCGCTTCCTCGTCGCGTCCTACAATCCTTACATTCCGCAAACTTTGCCAAAGTACCGCAGCAGCGAATACCGATGATTAAGCGGCCGACCGACCTCTCGGTCTCCGCCGTTCGCAGTATGAGTTCCCAGGGGGGGAAACAGTCCGGTGTCGGCCCCAAGCGGGCTGAGCCGGACTGTTACTTTTTCTTGGGTCGACGGCAACCACTAGGCAGGAATCCGCCGAACGGCGTACAATGGAACGGTTGGGTTTCATCCGCCTGGAGCACGCCATGAGCACCGCCGCCATTCATCTTGATCGTTTGCTGGAACCGCTGGCCGCTTCTCTTTCGCCGGATGTCGCAGCCAAGGTGGCTGACCTACGGGCGGACGAGGCGATGCAGAGCCGTATTGACTATCTGGCCGAGCGATCCAACGAGGGCCTGCTGACCGCCGCGGAGCGGGAAGAGTATGCCGGTTATCTGCACGCCATCGACGTGATTGCGGTCTTGCAGGCCAAGGCGCGTTCCCAACTGCGCGGGCAATCGTGATGGACGACGCCCTGCGGTCACTGGTTCGCCGCCGGGCCGGCGACGTTTGCGAATACTGCCGGTTTCCCCAACCGGCCTCGCGGTTCGTTGCCTTCCACGTCGAGCACATCCTTGCTCGTCAACACGGCGGCACCAGCGAGCCGGACAATCTGGCGCTGGCCTGTAGCTTCTGCAATTTCCACAAGGGGCCGAACATCGCCAGCCTTGATCCCGATGGTGGGAAGCTTGCACCGCTTTTTCATCCGCGCCGGGACCATTGGACGGATCATTTCGCGTGGGAAGGAACCGTGATCGTCGGTCGGACGGCGATTGGCCGCGCAACCGTGGAGTTGTTGGCGATGAACGACTGGCAGCGAGTGGAGGTTCGCGAGAACCTGCAAGCCTTGGGCGAACCATTCGCGGGTTGAGGCTGCAACCTTCGGGACCCAGGTATCCATTCGCAAAACTGCTCGAAGGCGCATTGTTTCGTGGCGAGTTGAATGGAAGCGGTTCTCGGTACGCTTTCTCTCCCACAGTTTCTTTCCCCTGGCACATTTTCTCTCCCAGCGGCAGCACGGCAACCCGTTCCCGGCTGCCGCTATGGTTGCGAATGCGTCATCGCCTGGTTACAATCCATGGCTTGGGTCGGGGGTGGAACCGACTATGGCCTACTGCTGGAGGTCCTGGCATGAAAGACTACGCTCCTGTGTGGTTCGTGTGTAGTTTTGCTGCTGCCGGTGCCGTCGTGGTTTGCATCCTGTCCATCATCACGAATGGGATAATCCCCGGGGGCGCGCTGGGTGGCATGGTGGGAGGCAGCGTCGGGACGGCCATCGGCGGCATCTACTGGCGATCAGGCCGCTCTAAGCGCCAAGCCAAGAAAGTGCAGGGGATGCGCAACCTGCTCGGGCTCCCAAGCGATCCTCGCAAACGAAAGTAGGAGCCGGATGAGTGAGAATACCCCGGTGTGCCAAAGTCCGCAGCGCGGAAGGAAGTCAGCAGTCCGCAGCGGAAGAAAAAACGTCTCAGCCGCCATCGTTCGCTCCAACTGCGCTGGGAGCGAGTCCCAACCCCGCCCAAGCCGAGACGCCGCCCAAGGAGGTAGGTTCACGTTTTCCTGTCCCTGGTCGAAGTTCGGCGCAGGCAAGTTTAGGAGACGACACAAATGGCTGGTCCGAACGTCCTATTGGCCACCTTAGAAAGACGGCGGCAAAGACGATGGCACAACCTGCATGGCCGGTGCCGTATTGCGGGGTTCGTCGCAACTTGCCTTGGGCTTCTCTGGCCTGTTTGTCTTGGCCTCCTATATACGTCGCTCCAACCTCGGGTTGATACGTTTGATCGTTTGCGGAACGAGTTTGGATTGGAGTGCGAGAGACTCGGTTATAATGTGGATTTCAATGACACAGTTCGCCGCGCCGCATTGGCAGACAGATCCGATACCCTCCCGCAAGTGACATCGGATACCTACCCGCCAGGGCTATTGGGACATGTAAAGTTGATTTTGGCGTGCGAGACACTCGGTCATAATCTGAATTTCAATGACACAGTTCGCCTCGCCAGCTCGGCATGGAAGTCCAGCACCCTCCCGCGAGTGATATCGAAATATGCAAGAATGATAGATGGGCTGCATGAGGAGATTGAAAAGAACAGCGGTATTCCAACCGCTGTCGGAGCGTATCTTCTCACGTTTCGCGCACCGGACGAGGCAGCTCGCGTTGCTTATGTCAAGGGCTGGCTTGTTGCGTTGACGCCAGGGTTGGTTCAATGTCTGGTTCTGGTCGTGGCGGGTGGCGCACTCTTGGTAATAGGTTTTCGAGCAACGAGAGCGTAGCAACTGACCTGAAGGGTCAACCTATTTCCCCCCTTTCGGAAGGGGGAAACCTCTTGGCGGTCCACCTATGCGACCTAACCGACCGCCCGTTCGCCATGGCGCAGATCGGTTGAGGCCAAGAGGTGCCAGGAGCCGTTTTTTGGTCGGGGGATCGAAACGCCGACAGATTCTCTCCCCTGTTACTTTTTTCTTGGGGAAGCGGCCCGGCGCGGTCACTCGCTGCAATAGGTGGCGACACAGCGCGGCGTTTCCCACAGACGCACTTCCATGACGGGGAATCCCTGGGCGACGGCCACGTCAAAGATCAACTTGGCAATGTTCTCCGCCGTCGGGTTGGCGTCCAACAGATACATCGGCTCGCCCAGTTGCTCCAGCAGCGGGACCACCGGATCGTCGCGGTGCAGGATCATGCGATGGTCGAGTTGCTCGTCGATCCAGGTGCTCAACCGGGTCTTGATCTCGCCGAAGTCCAAGACCATGCCGCGATTGTCGAGCCCGGCGGCAGAGATCGTGATCACCGCTTTGCCGTTGTGGCCGTGCAGATGGCGGCACTTGCCTTCATAGTGCAACAGGCGGTGGCCGTAGCAGAAATCGATCTCGCGGGAAATGTGGAACATGGCAAATGGATTGGGGATTAGGGATTAGGGATTAGGGATTAGGGATTGGGAAGCAGGGGATTAGGGATTAGGGGATTAGGGGCTGACGCCCAGATCCCGGCTTCCATCCGCTTGCGTCCTAATCCCCAATCCCTAATCCCTAATCCCTTCACTATACCTTGTCGGGTCGGCCAGGGCGATCGAGCGAAAGGCCTCGATCCGTTCGGCGCACTTGTTGCACCGGCCACAGTGCAAGCCGTCGACCGGCCGGATGCAGGAAAAGGTTTTCTCCAGTGGCAGGCCGCGGCCCAATTCCATGACCTGACGCTTGTCCAGAGCGGCCAGCGGCCGCAAGAACTCGACGGGCCCGCCGGTCGCCCGGGCAAGCGCCGACTGGAACTCGGCAAAGAACTCGGGCGTGGCGTCGGCGAAAGGATTGGAACGCAATACGGCCAGCGCCAATTGTCCGATGCCGTGCAGGCGGCACCAAAGGGCGGCCTTCAGCAGCAGCAGGGCGTTGCGCCCGAGCAGATAGACGGCCGTATCGGGGCTGGCCGCATCGGGCGTGGCCTGTCCGGTCAAGCTCCAGTGGTTCCCGTAAAGGTCGGCAAGCGGCACGTCCAGCAGCGTGAGGCTTTCGACCTGCGGAGATGCCAAGGCAGAGAGGAACTGCTCGACGGCGCACAATTCCTCCCGCTGCCAAATGACCTGTGAGCGGATATAGAACGGGCGCACGCGCTTTCCTTGGGCCACGAGTTGCCCCAGCAGGATCGAGCTATCCAGCCCGCCACTGAGCAACAGGCCGACGGTAGAGTTCGTACTGGCGGG
>JBEKZQ010000131.1:0-13868 GCA_049509675.1 Thermoguttaceae bacterium
CGCCGTGAATGGCATTCCAGGCGGCCAACTGCGCGAGCATCTGTTCGACTTCCGCGTCCAGCGAGCCGTCGGGACGCTGCACGACGTTCAGCAGCAGGTTGCCGTTCTTGCTGACGTTGTCCACGAGCATGTCGATGACCCAACTCACCGGCCGGAACTTCCAGTTGCGGTTGTAGTACCAGTCGCCGATCGAGGTGTCGGTCTGCCACGGGTTGGGATCGATCTTGGGCATGATGCCGCGTTCGAGGTCCTCGACCCAGCGGCCTTCGGAGCCTTGCTTGCAGTTGTAGACGACCTGCAGGCTGCCGCGGTTCTTCAGGCTGGTGTTGTACAGGTGGGCGATCATGCTGCGCCCTGTCTCGTTGCCGAAGGGCACGCCGCCGTCGCTGTAGAGCAGGTCGAGGTCATAGTTGTCGATCAGGTCGGTAATGCAGTCGAACCACTCCTTCTGCCAGCGCGGATTGTTGCTGTACCAGCCTTTGTCGCCGGGATCGGCGAGGAAATGATAAAGGTCCTGGTATTTCGGATCGGCGCCGTCGTAGGGGATGCCGGCCTTCGGGCCGGTCTTGTCCGAACCGTGGCTCGCCTGGAACCAGGTGAAACTGGCGCCGAGGTGCTCGGAGACGCCGAAACGCAGGCCGCACTTCTTGGCCGCCTTCTGCCAGTCGCCCACGACGTCGCGCTTCGGGCCCATGTTCACGGCGTTCCACTGGTGGTGCTTGGAATTCCACAAGTGGAAGTTGTCGTGGTGCGAGCCCATGCTGACGAAATACTTCGCGCCGGCCTTCTTGTAGAGGCTCATCAGCCGGTCCGGGTCCCACTTCTCGGCCTTCCACAGGGGGATGATGTCTTTGTAGCCGAACTGCGAGGGGTGGCCGTAGTGCTGGACGTGATACTTGTAGTGCCCGCTGCCTTGCTCGTAGATGCCGCGCGCGTACCAGTCGCCGTCCATAGGCACGGCCTGCGGACCCCAATGGGCCCAGATGCCGAACTTGGCATCGCAGAACCACTCGGGACACCGGTACTGCTTCAGCGAATCCATGGTGGGCTTGAACGGCCCGTCGGCAATTCTGTAGCTGACCTTGTCCTCGGCCCGGACGCCGGCGCTCAGCGCCAGCCCCAACACCAGCACAGCGAATCTACTCTTGTTGTTCATCTCGACCTCCGGTTTTTCTATGGTAACGATGGTTTGCCACGCCGCCGCCGCGCAAACACTTGAAACGAAACGACACCAGTATAGGTTGCCGTCTGCCCGGCGGTCAAGAATTCCAGAACGGATCGTCTTTGGAGCTCGGCAGGCCAGTATAGAAGTACGTCTCCTGCAAATCCCGTCCGCGAGGGCCGCAGACCGCGCGGGCGAGGGCGCGGGGATCGTAGTTGGGCCACCGGTAGCCAAAGGCTTGTTTGACGGCGTAGAAGAGATTTTGACCATCGAAGAACGCGATGGCTCGTTTGACGGGAGGCTCAATGGGCATCGGAACGATCCCGCCGAAACGGGCAAAACAAGAAAAACAGAACCCCGCACGAGGCCTTTCGGCTGATCTTGCGAGGAGTAGATGGTACTTATATTATCGGCTATCCAGCGGTGCCGGTCAAGGCCGCGCACAGATCACCGCGCACAAATCAACCCGATCTTAGCGCGACCAATGAAACATGCAGGAGTACGTGCGAGGCTGCCGCGGTTCACGCAAGGAGTGAGATTTTAATAAGGTATGAATACTGCCGCGGTCTCACCCACAGGACCGCGGCATTCGCTCGTGGAGGGGACGTGACCATTCGTTCAGATATATATACGCCACCACTCTGTAGCTGGGGTCCCGCAACGATCCCTCCGACGCCTCGCTCTCGCCGCCTGCCCTCCACGCACCGTTGTGTGCAACTGCAAAACGCTTTACTTGAACCGCGGCCGAACGGCGCATAAAATCGCTTAGCAGGGCTTTTGCCCGGGAAACCATTCTCGAAGGACCAACTCGATGACGCTCCAGGATATTTTGCGTGCCAAGGGCTCGGCCGTTTATTCGATCGGCCCTGAGAAGACGGTGGCCGACGCGGTTCGGGAGTTGATCGAGCACGGGGTGGGAGCACTATTAGTCTGCCAGGCGGACGAGGACGGCGCGCCCCATCTGGCGGGGATCGTCACGGAGCGCGATCTGCTGCTGGCCCATGCCCATCGCAAGGGCCCGGCCGATTTGCCCCACGCGGCGGCGGGCCAGTGCCCTTGGATGCACTGCCTCGTGGCCGACATCATGTCGACGAACCTCACCACGGCCGCGCCGCAGGATTCGGTCGAGCAGGTCATGGGCCTGATGACGACCAAACGGATTCGGCACCTCCCGGTCTTGGAGCAGGGCAACGTAGTGGGAATCGTCTCCATCGGCGACGTGGTCAAGGCCCAACATGACCGGCTGGCCGTGGAGAACCGCTACATGAAAGACTATATTCAAGGGTAGCGGTGGGGGGGCGCTTGCGCCCGTCGCGTAGCGACGATTGAATTCTTGGCAAATACGCACGGCATTCAAGCGTCGCTACGCGACGCGCGGACCGCGTGTCGCACCGGAACCGTGGGTTGAAAACCCACGGCTACCGTCGGAACGTCGCTACGCGACGAAACGACACGAGCGGTGAATCGCTCCACCGCTCGTGCTTCTTTATCGACGTCGTCCGACACACTTGTGCCGCGTCTAATGCCGCGAGGCGCCCGCGTCGTCCAAACCGCCCACGATCTCGAGCATGTCGGCGGATTCATGTTTGCTGCGCCACACGGCATAGATGATCAGCAGCACGCTGACCACGACCACCGCAAGACCGATGGGCCACTCCGTGGGCAGATTCTGCAACGTGTCGCTGACCTTCATGTCGGGTGAGAACTTCTGCACGTCCGGCTGAATGCCGGCCACGTTATACGACAGCACCAGGCCCAGGCCCAGCAGGCTGACCATGTTCATCACCTTGACCATGGGGTTGATGGCCGGGCCGGCGGTGTCCTTCAACGGGTCGCCGACCGTGTCGCCGGTGACGCTGGCCTTGTGGGCCTCGGACCCCTTGCCGCCGTAGAGGCCGTCCTCGATCATTTTCTTGGCGTTGTCCCAGGCCCCGCCGGCGTTGGCCATGAATACGGCCAAGAGCTGGCCCACCAGGATCATGCCGGCCAGGAAGCCGCCCAAGGCGTATGGCCCCAAGAGAAAGCCGACCGCGAAGGGGGCCAAAATGGCCAGCAACCCCGGGCCGATCAACTCTTTCTGGGCCGTAGTGGTGCAGATGGCCACCACGCGGCCGTAATCGGGCTTCTTCGTCCCGGCCATGATGCCGGGATCCTTGAACTGGGCCCGGCATTCCTTGACGATGAAGAACGCCGCCCGCCCCACCGCGCGGATCAACATCGAGCTGAACAAGAACGGCACGGCGCCGCCGATCAACAGGCCGATGAGCACCTTCGGATCGGCTACCGTCAAGAAGCCGGAAAAGTACTTGTACTGGGCGGTGGTCATGTCGCCCAGCTTGTCCTCGCTGCCCACGGCGATGACGGCGATGAAGCTGGCGAACAGCGAGACGGCCGCGATCACCGCCGAGCCGATGGCGATGCCCTTGGTCTCGGCCTTGGTGGTGTTGCCCACCGCGTCGAGGTCGGCCAGGATCTGCCGCGCCCGCTTGTACTCCTGCGGCGGCATGTACTCGGGGTTGCCCGGCTTGAGCTCCTGCCCGTTCGCGTCGCGGTTGTAGCCCATCTCGCCGATGCCGTTGGCGTTGTCGGCCACCGGTCCAAAGACGTCCATCGAGATCGTGTTGCCGGTGAGCGTGAGCATGCCGATGCCGGTCATGGCCACGCCGTAGGCGATGAACACCGGTGGCGCGCCGCCGTAGCACAGCACAGAGAGCATAATCGCCGTGGCAATCACCAGCAGTGCCGCCACAGTGCTCTCGTAACCCACGGCGAAGCCCTGGATGATGTTCGTGGCGTGGCCCGTCTGGCAGGCCCGCGCCAACGACTTCACCGGGCTGTGCGAGGTGTGCGTATAGTAGCTGGTCACCTTGTTCAAGGCCACGGCCAGGAACACGCCGATCAAGCAGGTCAATGCCGGCCGCAAGTCCAGGTCGGGGATGCTGAAACTGGCCCAGACGGGAAGGAGATCGGGATCGTGAAGCTCCGTCCAATCCTTGTCATCCACGGGCTTGCCGTTGGCATCCACCACCGTCCCCTTGGAATCGCGGTCGAGGCGAACGGGCTTGCGCGTTTCCTTGTCGAGGACCAGCGTCTTGACCGGAGCTTGTTGCCCCTGCGGTATGAGCATTTCGGTCTCGACGGGAATCGGCAACTGCTTCGCTTTGCCGTCGATCTTATACTCCTGCATCGCCACTGGGAAACCGGATGCGGCCATCATGTGGTCCCGGAAATAGCTTTGCGTGAAGTAGAGGTATCCGAAGCCGATGGCGAAGAAGCCCGCGATGGAGAGCAAGGAGCCGATCCAGAAGCCGCGGTGTACGCTCTTCAGGGCGGTGTCCGAGGTGTCGTGGGCCCCGGCCTTGACGGTGTAGGTGCTGATGATCGAACCCAGCACGCCCACGCCGCGGACCAGCAGGGGGAAGATCACCCCTTTATGGCCGAAGCTGGCCAGGCCCAGGATCATGGCGGCCACGATGGTCACTTCATAGCTTTCGAAGATGTCGGCCGCCATACCGGCACAGTCGCCCACGTTGTCGCCCACGTTGTCGGCGATGGTGGCGGCGTTGCGGGGATCGTCCTCGGGAATGCCGGCCTCGACCTTGCCCACCAGGTCGGCGCCGACGTCGGCGGCCTTGGTATAAATGCCGCCGCCGACGCGCATGAACAGCGCCAACAGCGTGCCGCCGAAGCCGAAGCCCAGCAGGGCCTCGTAGGCCTGTTCGCCGTAGAGCAGGAAGATCGTGGTGCCGCCCAACAGGCCCAGGCCGTCGGTCAACATGCCGGTGATGGTGCCGGTGCGGTAGCCCAGTTGCATGGCCTCGCCGTAGCTGCGCTTGGCGGCCGCCGCCACGCGGAGGTTGCCGGTGGTGGCCAGACGCATGCCGACGAAGCCGACCGTCCAGCTAAACAGGGCGCCGACGAGGAATGCCCCGGCCCGGCCCCAGGCGTAGATCGGCTCGTTGTACTTGGTGAAGTACAGCGCGGCCGTGATGACGACGATCAAGGGGAGGATTTTCTTGAACTGGGAGGCCAGGTAGGCGTTTGCTCCTTCGCGTACTGCGGCCGCGATCTCCTGCATCTTCTTGGTGCCTTGGTCGGCCCGAGTCACCTGCCCCACCAGCATCCAGGCATAGAGGAGCCCGGCGACCGCCACGCACAAGACGGCGATCAGCGACACCCGCTCCATGAGGGGGTATCTGTCCGTGTTCGTGAGCGGTTCCCAGAGGGCCTTGGCCGCGTGCGCAACGCCCGATTCCGCGCCGGGGGCGGCCGCGTTCTGTTCGACGGCCCAGGCCGCCGTGGCCAGCAGGCCGACCGTTAGCAACACGACCAGAATGCCCGGCACGCGGCGGCGTGCCCTCCCACCGGGCTGTGTGCCCGATTGCCCTGACCTCGACACCATTCTCATGGAACGCTCCTTATAGTAGAAGAATAGGGAATACAGCATGGGTGGCAAATTAAGCGAGAAAGTGTACCCCGCAGGCAAACGCCGTGCAAGGGGCGGGGGCCGCCCAGCGGGCGTGTCATCTTTTCCCGGGTGGCCCGGATAGGCAAGCTATCCGTGCCACCCGTGCCAAGGGGCAGTTTCGCCGGCAAATCAATAAGTGTCGCAACAATCGTATTCATCTCGCTCCGCGAGATGGAACTGCATCACGCGGAGCGTGATGACTACTTTCGAGAACAGGCCCGTTATTGTTTTGCCGATCCTTACCGCTTCATCGTCTCCAACTCACGGTGCAGAATCTCCAGCAAGGTTTGCAGCAGGGCGACCGCCATGGGGCCGATGAACAGCCCGATCGGGCCCATGGCCTGCAATCCGCCTAGAACGCTCAACAGTGTCAGGAGGGGGTGCAGGTTGGAACTGCCGTGCAGGATCCAGGGCTTGACGATGTTGTCGACCGTGGAAACCACCAGCATGCCCAACACCGCCAGGGCGATGGCGGCCGTGGTCCGCTCTTCATAGAAGTACAGCCACAGACAGGCGGGGATCCAGATCGCCGGCGGGCCGACAAACGGCACCATCGATAAGAGCATGGCCAACACGGTGAAGAAGAAGATGGCCCCAAAACCGGCCAGATACAGGCCCAGCCCGGCCAAAAGACCCTGGATCGCCGCCGACGCGAAGGTGGCCAGCACGACGGCCCGGCTGATCTTGATGAACTGATCCGCCAACTGCTGCTGGTAACGCTCATCCAGCGGCGAAAGCCGCATGATCGCCTGTATCATCGCCGGACCGTCGGCCAGAAAGTAGTACAGCGAAACGATCATCACGAACAGGCCGACCAGGAAATTCCCTACGAACTGCGTGGTGCCCAGTGTTACCGGGGTCAGCCACTGCTGGATCCTGCTGATGATCGTCTTCTGCACGTCGTCGTCGGAGAGTTTCAATCCGATGCGGTCGCCCACGTTGACGATTGCCGTGGACACTCGGGGAATGTCGATTTTGCCCAAGTTCAGCTTGCGATAGAGGGAAATGCTGTCCGAGGCCGCCTGGGCAAGAACCAACAACAACGGGATCAGAAAAATCAGCAGGATCACGGCAGTGGTCAGGCCGGCCGCCAGGTGTTTGCGCCCGTGACAGCGGTTGTTCATCCAGCCGTGCAGCGGATGGAACATCACCACCAGCAGCAGCGCCAGGAACACGGGCAAGAGGAAACTGGCCATGACGTGGAAGAAGACCGCGCCGATGACCAACAGGATCACCGACAGAACAATGAGCGATGCGATGCGCGGCACGGCTGGCACTCCGCTGCGACTGGATTTGTTGACGTTCCGCAAGGTAATGCAACGTCGAGCAGGCTTTTTCCCCCCAAGACCGGCCTCCCGTTGGTCGGCCTCGTTGCATTACTATTCTGAGGCTCAATAGGGGCGGCCGAATTATAGCATGAGGGCAAACGGAATGAAGCCACGCAGGGTCGGCGTTGCGGCTCCTGCGCAGTAGTACTTAACGCCCGTATGACAAGAACTCGGCCAATTGCTCGTAGGACGGATTGCCAATCCGTCCCGCCGAGTACGGACGGATTGGCAATCCATCCTGCGATTATTGATCAACTCATTCCCTTGCGGCCCCTACCGCAGCCCGATCTCGCCGCGCGCAATCAGCTCCAGAAACAGGCGATTGCTCTCCAACAACTCCGGCAGGCGGGCCATTTCCGCCGGGGTGAACCAGTGGATCGATGCCACTTCGCGCGGATTCGCCACGGGAACACTGCCGGGCTGGAGCTCCGCCAACCACCAGGCCAATTGCACTTTCCACTGCGTGACGCACCGCCACAGTCGCCGCAGCGGACGCACGGTCACACCCACCTCCTCGCGGATCTCGCGCACCAGGGCCGCCTCCTCCGACTCGCCCTCTTCGATGCCGCCGCCGGGAAAGCAATACGTCAGCGGAGCGACTACCGTCGGCGCGCGGCGGATCACCAGCATCCGCGGGCCGTCCAGGATGACGGCCACAGCCCCGCGGCGGCCCGGATCGTCGGGAATCTTGTCCATGAGGGCCAGTTTTCAGTGTTCAGTTGATGGGCTCGTCTGGTGCCACTGGCTTGCCAGTGCTCTCCCTGTTGTTTTCCTTGGGGTTGAGCCGCCACGCGACGTGAAATTGGCGATCCTTGGCCGCAAGGACAATCCAAACAAGCACGGGCAAGCCCGTGGCACACCACGGCAACGCCATTCGGGCACAAGCAGGGCGTGCAAGCACCGCCGTTTGCGCTGCGGCCGCTCTGTTCTATAATAAGAGGATGCTCGACGCCGCGAAACCCGACCCGGACTCTTTCTTGCCGCGTTTCGGCCTGTCCTCGTTCCGCCAAGGACAGCGGGAAGTCATTGCCGCGGTGCTCGCGGGGCGGGACTGCCTGTGCGTCATGCCCACCGGCGGCGGCAAGAGCCTCTGCTACCAACTCTCCGCGCTGGCCTTGGACGGCCTGACGCTGGTGGTCTCGCCGCTGATCGCGCTGATGAAAGACCAGGTCGATCAGCTCCAGGCGCGAGGGATTCCGGTTTCCTTCATCAATAGCACGCTCTCCACGGCCGAACAGTACGAGCGTTTGGAGCAGATGGCGGCGGGACGTTTCCGCCTGGTCTACGTCGTGCCCGAGCGCTTCCGCAGCAGCCGCTTTCTGGAGGCGGTCCAGGCGGTGGGACTGTCGTTGTTGGCGATCGACGAGGCGCATTGCATCAGCGAGTGGGGGCACGATTTCCGCCCCGATTACGCCCGCTTGGGCTACTTCCGCCGCCTGTTGGGCAATCCCACCACCATCGCCCTGACGGCCACGGCCACGGACACCGTTCGCCGCGACATCGTCGAGCAGTTGGACCTGCGCCAGCCGCGCACGTTCATCACCGGCTTTGCCCGCCCTAATCTGTTCTACGAAGTGCAGTCGGCGCGCAGCGAGCGTCACAAGGTCGAACTCCTGACGCAATTCCTCCGCGAGACGCCCGGGGCGGGAATCATCTACACCGCCACTTCGGCGAGCGCGACGTGCAGCCCTGCCTGCACTGCGACAATTGCCGGCGCAACGAGGGCAAGAAGGGCCCGCCCCGGGAAAAGAAGCCCGACCTCGTTTCCCAGGCGGCGGCCCCGGGCGACGGCCTGTCGCAGGCCGTGCGGATGGTCCTCAGCGGCGTCGCCCGCACCCAGGCCCGCTTCCCCTGCGGCAAGAACGTCATTGCCCAAATGCTCTGCGGCTCCACGTCCGCCAAGATGGCGAAACTGAAACTCGACCGGCTCAGCACTTTCGGGCTGTTGCGGCACCTGAAGCAAACCGACGTGGTGCTGCTGATCGACGTGCTGATTGCTGCCGGCTGCCTGGAACAGGTCGACCTGGACCGCTTCCGTCCGGTGGTGCGCCTGACCGACCTGGGCAATGACGTGATGCGCGGCCGGACCGAACTGGCCTCGCCGCTGGCGATTCCGTCGGACCTGGCCGGAAGGTTATTGGGCAACGCCCCCAAGCAATCGCGGCCGGTTCTCCCCTCTCCCCTTGCGGGCACGCCCCACGGTTCACGCCCCACGCCTCACGCCTCGGACAACGATCAACCACTCCCCTCTCCCCTCGCGGCCACGCCCCACGCCCCACGCCCCACGCCTCCCGCCCCACGCCTCCCGCCTCCGTCAGCCGCGCAGCCCTCGCACTACTGGACGTGGCGTCTGCTGTCGGCCGGGTTCTCGCCGGCCGAGTGCGCCGCCATTCGCGGCATCCCGCCGGAGGTGGTTTTGGATCACGCCTTGCGCGCCGCCGAAAGCGGCTGGCTCATCCGCCCCGAGTGGCGCCAAGAGAGATCTGCTGAGAGGTGAGGAGGTGAACAGGTGAAGTGCCAACACCCGGGCATCGCTTCATCTGTTGGCACTGCTGAAATCTGAAATCTGAAATTTCAGATCGAGGAAGTGCCAACATCCCCGCCTCGCTTCACCCGTTGGCACGATAGCACTGGCACAGCCGGTGGCACCGTTACAGCAGCCCGTCCAACTCCTCCACCAGTCGGTCGAACTGGTTTAGGGCTTCGTCCACGGCGGCGGGCTGCTGGATGTCGACGCCGGCGCCCCGCAGCAGGTCCAGCGGGTCCTTGGAGCAGCCGCCTTGGAGGAAGCCCAGGTAGTCGGCCAACTCCTGCGAGCCGCCGCCCGCCACGCGCTCGGCCAGGGCCATCGCCGCCGACATGCCCGTGGCGTACTTGTACACGTAAAACGCCCGGTAGAAGTGCGGAATGCGCAGGCATTCCAAGTCCAGTTCGTCGTCCAGAACGAAATCGGCACCGAAGTATAGCGCGAGCAACTCGTGGTAGATCTCGCCGAACCGCTCCAGGGTGAGCGGCTCGCCGCCTTCGGCCGTTTGATGGGCGATCTTCTCGAACTCGGCGAACATCGTCTGGCGGAAAATGGTGGCCCGCATCGCGTCGATCTGCCGGTTGATGAGGTAGGCCCGCTGGCGATCGTCGCGGGCGTGGCGGAGCAAGTGGCGGCTCAGAAGCTGTTCGTTGAAGGTGCTGGCCACTTCGGCGACGAAGATGACGTAGTTGTAGTAGGTGAAAGGCTGGTGTTTCGCCGAGAGGCGGCTGTGCATCGAATGGCCCGCCTCGTGGGCCAGCGTGAAAACGTGTTCCAACAGGTCGCTCTGGTAGTTCATGAGGATGTAAGGATCGCCGTCGTAGGAACCGGCGCTGAAGGCCCCGCTCTGTTTGCCGCGGTTCTCGTAGCGATCGCACCAGCGGCCGCGCAGCCCGCCCGCGAGCGTGCCGCAATACTCGCTGCCCAGCGGTTCCAGGGCCGCCAGCACCAGCCGGACTGCCTGGTCCCAGCTATAGCGCGTTTGCAATTCCGAGAGGATGGGCACGTAGGTGTCGTAATGATGGATCTGCCGCAGCCGCATCGTGCGCCGCCGCAGGTCGTAGTAGCGATACAGGGCCGGCAGGTGCCGGTGTACCGAGGCAATCAGGTTCTCGTAGACCACGACCGGTATGCGATCGGGGAACAAGGCGGCCTCCAGGGCCGACGGGTAGTTGCGGGCCGTAGCGTAATAGATGTCGCGCTGGATCGAGCCGCTGAGCGAGGCGGCCAGCGTGTGGCTGTGCGCGTGGAACTGCCGATAGTATTTGTGGAATGCGCTGCGGCGGACGCTGCGCGCCGGGCAGTGCAACAGGCTGATGAAGGTGGCGTGACTGAGCACGATCCAGCGGCCCTTCTGGTCCTTGATCGTGCCGAACTGCATGTCGGCGTCGGTCAACTGGCGGAAGACGTGCTGGGCCGTTTCGGCCATCTCGATCTGCATGGCCAGGAGTTTTTCCTCTTTCTTGCCCAGCGTGTGCGGCTTGAAACGCAGCAGCCGCTCCAGCAGCAATTTGTAAGGGGCCAGGACCGGGGCCGCCGCGTACTGCTTCATTTTCGCGCCCGGGATCGCCAGCACTTCCGGCCGGATGTAACTGGCGGCCTGGGCCGCCCGGCTGGCGGCATTGGTGAAGCGGCCCTGCATCCGCTGATACGTGCCGTCGGCCGTGTCTTCGGTCGTCTTCAGAAAGGCGTAGGTGCTCAGCCGCTCGGCGGCGCGGTCGAAGGCCAGGTCGAACTCGAGGCACGCGGCCAGCGTTTCCGGGCCCTGCTGCAGTTTGCCCTGGAACCTGGCATAGCCGCCGATCTGCTGTTCCCAGTCGGTAAACGCTTCTTCCCAGGCCCCATCGTCGGGAAACAGGCTGGCAAGATCCCACGTATCGGCGGCCTTCATTTTGCTCCGCGGCGGAAGCTGCTTAACACGTTTTGGCATGGCGGTGCTGGTGGGGGTAGAACAGGTGGCTTTCAGTCGATTGTCTCAGGCCGAGTTTCGGAGTCAAGGCCCGGCTCGCACGGAACGCAAATTGGGGAGGTGCGGCTTTCCGGGCGTCGATCTTTGCGATAGACTGTTCTCCAGCCTGTGGGAGGCCGGCCAATCAGGCTGACGGGACCGTGTTCGAGTCAAGCGGACCGGGGAGATGCCGGCCGTTCTCTTTGCATGGGCGGCAAGATGATGAACTCGCTACGTGTTCTGGCAGGCGTCTTGGTGGGCCTGAGTTGCTTCGCCGGCCATGTGGGCCGGTCCTGCCTGGCCGCCGACAAACCCAACATCATCTTCATTCTCGCAGACGACTTGGGCTACGGCGACCCGGGCTGCTACGGCCAGAAACAAATCAAGACGCCCTGTCTCGACCGTATGGCGTCCGAGGGCCTGCGCTTCACCGACTGCTACGCCGGCAGCACCGTCTGTGCTCCGTCCCGATGCACGCTGATGACGGGCCGCCATACGGGGCACGCCCGCATCCGCGGCAATGCCCTGGTGCCGTTGCGGCCGGAGGACGCGACCGTGGCCGAGATCCTCAAGCAGGCCGGCTACGCCACGGCGCTCATCGGCAAGTGGGGGTTGGGCGAGGCCGGGACCAGCGGCATTCCCAACAAGAAGGGCTTCGATTTCTTCTTCGGCTATCTCAACCAGGTACACGCCCACAACTACTACCCCGACTTCCTTTGGCGCAACGAGGGCAAGGCGCCGTTGCCTAACGTGGTTCCGGCCGCGGCCGGACGTGAATTCGGCACCGGGGTGGCGACGAAACGCGTCGTCTATTCTCACGACTTGTTCGCGCAGGAGGCTGTGGATTTCGTCACCCGGCACGCCAAGACGCCATTCTTTCTCTATCTGGCGCTGACCATTCCCCACGCCAACAATGAAGCGAAGGGCAACGGCATGGAGGTTCCCGACCTGGGCCTATACGCCCGCCAGTCCTGGCCCGCTCCGCAAAAAGGCGAGGCCGCCATGATTAGCCGCATGGACGCCGACGTGGGCCGCCTGATGAGCAAACTCCGCGAGTTGGGCATCGACGAGAAGACCGTGGTCTTCTTCACCAGCGACAACGGTCCGCACAAGGAAGGAGGCGCCGATCCCAGCTTCTTCCACAGCAGCGGGCCGCTCCAAGGCGGCAAGCGGTCCCTGCATGACGGCGGCATCCGCGAACCGATGCTGGTCCGCTGGCCCGGCAAAATCGCCCCTGGCCGCGTGAGCGACCTCCCCTGGGCTTTCTGGGACGTGCTGCCGACGCTGGCTGAACTGGCAGGCGCCGAAGCCAATATCCCCACGGGAATCGACGGCATCTCGGTCGTGCCGACGCTCCTGGACCAAGGCCCGCAGGAACGTCACGAGTTTCTGTACTGGGAATTCCATGAAGGACCATCGCAGCAGGCCGTGCGGATGGGAGATTGGAAGGCCATTCGCAAGCGTCCCGGGGCTCGGTTGGAACTGTACGATCTGAGCCGCGATCTTGCGGAGCAAACCGATGTCGCTGCCCGGCACCCCGAGATCGTGAACCGAATCGAGGCCTACCTCAAGACCGCCCGCACCAAGTCAGAATACTGGCCGATCCGCGACGTCAGCCCCAAGCCGCGCAGGGCATCGTCTTAGGATCGGCAAAACAATCGTACTCATCTCGCTCCGCGAGATGGAACTGCACCACGCGGAGCGTGATGGCAACTTTCCAGAACAGGACAGTTATCCCGGATTATTCATAAACTGTAGGGTGGCGTCGAGCAAGCCGTGGTCTTGGTGGGTCTTCGGTCGCTTATCAACTTACCGCTTTATGACACAGCGCTGGACAACCGTTGATCGGTTTGCGAGACCCACCATAGGTTTGCGCGACCTCGACCCACCCTACATGAATAATCCGGGTTATTGTCTTGCCGATCCTTACGGGCCATCGGCTGCTTTCTTGAGCCCAACCACCCGCTGCCCAAGCGGCGGCAACTCCGTCCCGTCGGTTAGTTTGTGCGGCCGGTCGCCGAAGTTCCCAGAGGGGCAGTCGATAGAAGTGGCCCGTCTGGAACTTCGCCACCCGCTCCGGGACCTCGTCCCAGGCCCGCTCGATCTCCGGCACGCGGTACAGTCCCAGGCTGGCGGTCGAAGCACTCCGGTTGGAGAACGAGATCAGTTGCCTCGTCAACGAAGCCTATGGCCTGACGCCCGAAGAAATCGCCCTGATGTGGGAGGCGGCACCGCCGAGAATGCCGATTCCAAAGCCATAGCAAGGCGAATGTCTGTGCCGCAGTTAGCAGTTAAAGTCAGACCCTGATGCCGGGGACCCTGATGCCGGGACCCTGATGCCGGGACCCTGATGCCGGGACCCTGATGCCGGGACCCTGATGCCGGGACCCTGATGCCGGGACCCTGATGCCGGGACCCTGATGCCGGGACCCTGA
>JBEKZQ010000132.1:0-13852 GCA_049509675.1 Thermoguttaceae bacterium
CCGTCTGTCATGTACCGCGCAGTGTTACAGGCTTGTCTGCCCTGGCTGGCACTGCTGCTGCTGCTGGTCTGGTTGGCCTGCGCGATCGTGCGTCTGAACCGTGCCCGGCCCCGTTGGGACCGTCTGTTGCGACTGCACCGCGACGAAGCGGGGGCCGTGCAAAGCCTGAGCTTCGTGTTGACCCTGCCCTTCTTCATTCTGATCATGCTGTTCATCGTGCAGGTGAGCCAGCTCATGATCGCGATCAACGTGGTACACTACGCGGCCTACGCGGCGGCCCGCAGCGCTTGCGTATGGATCCCCGCCCAGTTGGCCAACGGCGAGACGGCCAATTGCATCAGCCTCTGCCAGCTCGACCCGGATGCCGACCAGGCGATGCCGGCGTTGAACCCGAAGGCCCCCGACTATGGCCCCCGCCCGGGCGGAACGACGTACGTCGTCCTGCCGGGGAGTCCCAAGTACGACAAGATCGCCATGGCGGCGGCGCTCGCCTGTATGCCGATCTCGCCGTCGCGGGCGGCGGGTTGCCGCCTCGACGCGGCGGTGGCCTCGACGGCCGAGATCATCAAGTCGCTGTACGGCCGCATGGCGCCCGATTCCTACAGCAGTGCCGCCGCCCCCCGGCGACTCGACAACAAGCTGGCCTATGCGATTGCCAACACGTCGGTGGAGATCCGCTTCTATCATCCCAACGATGAGCCGCCGCTGATGAACTACCTGATCCCAGACGCGCCGGACGAGTTCCGTTACAACGAGCTCGGTTGGCAGGACCGCATTACGGTGAAGGTGCGGCACGATCTGGCGTTGCTGCCCGGCCCGGCACGTTTCTTGGCCGGCTACGTCCTGGGAGCAAACTCGTCCGGCAGCAGTTCCAGTGGCAGCAGTTCCAGTGGCAGCAGTTCCAGTGGCAGCAGTTCCAGTGGCAGCAGTTCCAGTGGCAGCAGTTCCAGTGGCAGCGGCTCCTCCGGCGGCCAGTCGGGCAACGGCTATTCCGCGAGCGGGCCGGTCGAGGAACGAGCGGGAATGTACGTTTATCCCCTGGAGGCCTCGATCACTATGGGAAACGAGGGCGAGAAACCGGTGGTGACTTATGTCTACGGCCAGAACTAGCCAAGATCGCAATCGTGCCTGTTCCCGGCCAAAGGGGACAGTCCCATTTTTGCGGCCATGCTGCGCATGGCGGGCGAAAATTGGGACAGTCCCCCGTGAACGCTTACGGCGTTTGCACCGCGATCAAAGCGGCACGATCAGCATCATCACCGTTTTTGCGGCCATCCTGCTGACGATGTTGCTGGGCATGGTGATGAACGTCGGCCGGCAGGTGGACGGCAAGATCCGCATGCAGAACGCGGCCGACGCCGCCGCCTATTCCGGCGGCGTGATGCTGGCGCGCGGCATGAACAGTCTGGCATTCACCAATCACATGCTTTGCGACGTGTTCGCCCTGACCGCCTTCATGCGCGAGGCCCGCGACCAGAACTCGGCCCGCTACAGCCCGGCGATCTTGGCGGCGTGGCGGAAGGCGGGCGGGGTGCTGGAGAAATCGCGGTTCCCCAAGTTCGTCGCGACCGGGTCGGCGATCGCCCGGCAGACGGAGTTGGAAGAGCGGCTGGTCGATACCTATGGCCGCTGGTCGGCCGCCGTTTCCAGCAAAGTCCTGCCCCTGTTGGAAGAGATCCTGGCCGACGAGTTGATTCCGCGTTATCAGCGGGCGGTGGTCGAGGCATTTCCCGACCTGGCCCAGCAGGCCGTTCTGGCCACGGCCCAGAAGCACGGCGATCCCGACCATGGCCGCGGCACGATGCAGGCTGTGCTGTGGCGGACCTCTGGCGAGCCGGTGGGCGGCGGGGGCGACGCCCTGGGCCGCGTGCTGCCGGTGGTCGATCCGGAAGCGGACTACCTGCCCGATCGGCAGAAGTGCCTGAAGGCCGCCCGCCAGCAGCGCGCGTGGCTCTCCCACGACTATCTGAACGCGTGGAACAACGACGCCCTGGAGTTCTTCGACGTAGAAGGCAAGATGAGCCAGTTCAGCAACTTGTGGCGGAGCTTCACCTGCGGTTACCTGGAGCAGTTGCTACAGAAAGAGTACCCCGATCGCAACCTGTTGTTCCAGATTCGCACTTCGCCGCAGGACACCGCCGACACCAACGCCCTGTTGGACCACGACTACACGTTCTTGGCGCTGGCCTATTGGCACAAGCTTCCGGAGATGATTCCCGGCGTGTTCCACAATCCGCTCGCCAGCGACGCCGTGACGTACGCCTCGGTGCGCATGTACATCCCTCATCCGCGGCTGGTGTGGAACAGCAATTACCCCGGCGGGGCCTATTCTCTCGGCGTGGGCGGGGTGCCGGGCGAGTTTCCTCCCGTGGGCATGTCCAGTCCGCCTCCTCCGCCCGATGCCAAGGACAATCAGGTGCAGTGGAGCGTCGTGCGCCAGGATCTGCCAATCCACTGGGACCTGCTCAATCAGAACTGGAGTTGTCAGTTGGTGCCGGCCACGCAGGCCATCCTGCCCACGGTGTTGGAATCGGTGCCGCCGTTGCCGGCATTCAGCGGCAGCCAATACAAGCCGCCCCAGTTGGGCGAGGCCAGCAGCGACGACTTGCAGCAGATAAGCCCGCACTGAAATGATCCATGTTCAACGTTCCATAACCCCTTGGGCAAAGGCCAGCCGTGAACGGCTGCTCCGCCCTGCTGCGCGACGCGGACTTTCCACGCTGGAAATGGTCCTCGCGCTGCCGTTCTTGCTGTTCATTACGGCGTTGATGATCGACTACGGCACGGTGGCCTCCTGGAAGGTGCGCTCTTTGAGCGTGGCGCGCGAGGCCGCGTTCGGCAGCCGCCTGTGGCACTCCACTGCGACCGACCCGCCCAAGGCGTTCTGGGCCAACGCGATGACCATGAATGTTTCGCACCCGGGAAACATGGCGGAACTGAACGATCCGCGTGCCGACCAGCCGGTGGTGCGGGGTCCGTTGCCGCAGGGAGCGACCGTCGATGGCGATTTGCTGGATCCTGCGCGAGGGCCGCTGCAGGGCGAGGCCGACCTGGAACGCAATTTCCCTTTGATGCGGACGCTGGGCAAGTACCGGCTCGAGCCCCGTGCGCCGTTGTTGGACGACATGTGGCAGTTTCCCGCGATGGGAATTCCCGCGACCATCTTTCGACGCATTCCTTTCATTTACGCGCTGGCGACGGCCCCGCCGACGCTGGTCTCGCAATACGTGCAGGCGGCGATGAGCCTCCACAACAGCCCGGTGAAGGCGCAGTTGGCCCCCCTGGACCACGACCCCGACTACATTCGCTTCAGCGCCTTGTTGGGCTGGGGCGGTACGGCGCCGGACTTTCATCCCTGGCTGTTCCAGTTCTGCAGTTTGGATAAGCAGATCGCCGACGACAGCGTGCAGAACCTGATCGATCGCATTCAGGGGCGCAAGGAGCCGCACGTGGCCGGCGTGCCGGAGACGATGGGCTGGGCATTCTTGAACCTGTATGAAGCGGTCGTGAGTCGGGGCACTGCCGCGATCAAGGCGGACCAGGCGGCCATCCGTGCGCTTCAGGGGCAGCATGGGCCTGGCGTTGCCGCCCAGATCGCCGCCTTGCAGGCCCAGATCAGCCAATGGCAAGCCACCATCCAGCAGATCCAGCCCTATATCCCCATCCTGACGGCCTTCCTGAAACAGTTCTGAGGTAAGCGTTCCCGGGCCGGGCCAGGCTAACCCGGATTATTCATGTAGGGTGGGTCGAGGTCGCGCAAACATATGGTGGGTCTCGCAAACCGATCAATCGTTGTTCAGCGCTTTGTCATAAAGCGGTAAGTTGATAAGCGACCGAAGACCCACCAGAACCACGGTTTGCTCGACGCCACCCTACAGTTTATGAATGATCCGGGCTAAAGGGGACAGTCCCATTTTCGTCGAACGAAAATTGGGACAGTCCCCCACTTATTGTTTCGCCGGAGCATAGCAGTATGGCGGACGAGCACCACGGGCAGCAAGCAGGCGGCCCCAGTTTCGCCCAGATCGCGAAACGCATCTCCGGCTGGACCAGCAATTGCCTGCTCACGGCATTAATTGTCGTGGCCGGGCTGGGGTTCGGCCGCCAGGTGTTGCGCTGGTGGAGCACCGCCGCGCCCACCACGGCACCGTCGCCGTCCCCCAGTGATGTTTCCGACAATCCGGCCGCGGTGCGCGACCTGCAATTCGGCAACCACCCGTGGGTGCTGCGACAGCAGTCGGTCGGTGGCGACCCGCCGACGGCTGCCCGGGCACTGCGGGCGTTGTGCCGGGACATTGTCGCCAGCGCCCGGCCGACCGAGCAGGCCGACCCGACCGAAACCGCCCTGCTGGCCGATCTGGCCGGCCGTGCCCCGGTCGAACAGTCCCCCGGCCAATGGCAGCTTTTCGAGTTCCGCCAGGGATTCCTCGCGGTGCTGTGTACGCGGTATTGGCCGGCGGCTTCACCCGGTCCCGGTCGGGCGGGGAAAAAGCTTGCCGAAGCCGCCCCTCGCGTGGTAGCCTGGGGATTAGGGGTTCCCGCCGGACGGCAAGCGTGGTCGCTCTATGTGTTCCAGCCCGTAGCGGCACAGGAGGACAGTCGCCTTGTCGGCCCGGCACTGAGGAGCGGAGAGGTTCCAATTCCGCCCCAAAGCAGTAGAATTTTGTCCATCCGGGTGGCCAGCGGTGGAACGATGGCCGCCTTCGCCGGCCCGCCGCGGCCGGCCGCGTGGACGCAGTTCTACGACCAGTGGTTCGCCGCGCACGGTTGGACGCTCCGGCAGCCCTGGGGCCGGTTGGGGACCCATTGGCATGTCAGCTTTGCGTCGAGCGAGCCGCGGCCGGCCTTGGCCGAGATCCAGTTCGCCCCCGACGAGCGTGGCGGGCTGCGGGGATTTTTGATTGTCACTTGTCCTCCTACAGACGGGAATCATCCATGAAAGGCATGCAGGGACTCGCGATTGCGGTGGCGTTGGGTATCTGCGGCGCGGTGCTCAACCTGGCTTACCTGGCGAGCCGCGCCCGCGACGTGGAAAACGTCAGCTTCATCGCCGTCAAGGCCGACGCCAGCATCGCCCGCGGTGAAACCTTGTCGTTGGACAAGCTGGAAGCGGTGCATATTCCGCAGCGCCACGTGGGCAACCTGACCGACATCGCCATCCTGTACAAGGACCTGCCGACGGTCGAGAACCAGAATGTTTGCCGTGCCATCGCCGGCGGTGCGTTGTTGCTGCGCGGCGACCTGAAGACGCCGGTTCCCGAACTGGAGCTGGGGCCGAACGAAAAGGCGATGTCGATCCCCATGGACACCAGCAAGTTCGTGCCGGCCCTGATCGTGCCCGGCGAAGATGAAGTGTCGTTCGTACTGAGCGGGCCGCGCGTGTTGTTGCCGATACGCGCGGCCGCCCCGGGGGCATCCCCCGCCCCGGCGCCCACGCCCGACCCGAGCACCAGCGAGGATCCCGGCGCCGCGGCGCCCATCGAATTGGTCGGACCGTTCAAGATCCTCGCCTTGGGCAATCGCTTGGGCAACCCGGAAGTATTTCGGGCGGCGAAGATTCCGCAAGTGCAGGAGAACGTGATGACGATTGCCGTGAAGGTCGATCACGACGGCCAATTGGAGCCCCAGGCGCAAAAAGTGTGGCGGATGGTGGCCATGAATTACCGCGGCGTGGGCGTGGTGATTCACAAAGGAAAAGGCAAGAAATAACCGGCACGGCCATGAAAGTCTGGTACAACAAGATCAACGAAAGTCGCCGCGCGCTGGTCGAGGTCTCCGACGCGCAGATCACCATCGGCCGCGATCCGACCAATTGCATCTGCCTGCCCAGCCCGCTGGTCTCCCGGCAACATGCCGTGGTGCGCGTGGCCAACGGCAAGCTCCTGCTGGAGAACGTGGGGCTGAACAGTTGCGTGGTCGGCGACGAGGAAGTGCTGGGCGGGCAGACGGTGGCCTTCGCTCCGGGAATCAAGGTCCGCATCTGGCCGTTCACGCTCACCTTCGAGGCCGAGAAGGCGGCCAGCGTCACCCGCGCCGAACTGGAAGCCTATCTGCGCTCGATCATGGCCGACCTGGAGCTGCGCATCCACCGCAAGTTGCTGGAACGGCTGGATCTGTACCAGTTCGAGGCCAGTCGCGGCAGCGATCCGCAGAGCATACTGCTCCTGGAGAACAACATCGAGGACGTCTGCCGCGAAATGCAGTTGTTCGGCGCGCAGAACGAGGCCCTGCTGGAGGAGGTCACGGGCCTGACGCTCCGCGATCACCTGGTGAACCAGCTCATCATGGCGACGGGCACGGCGGAGTATTTCGACCTGGCCGCGCTGACGAGCAACGAGTTCGACGTGCCCGCCACGCTGGTGCCCGAGCGCGAGGCCGAACTGGGCGGCCTGTTGGGCATGCTCCGCGAGCGGTTGGATCTGAGCGAGTGCCACGACGTGAGCCAGCAGGTGCTCCGCGTCGAGAGCCGCTTCAGCGAAGTCTTCCACCTGGCCCGCCCGCACCTGCACCAGGAGCTGCGCAAGTATCTCATCCTGCGTACGCTCAAGAAGGACCTGAAGGACACGATCTTCGGTTTCGGCCCGCTGCAAGACCTGCTCCGCGCGCCGACGATCACGGAAATCATGGTCGTCGCCAGCGATCAGATCTACGTCGAGCACGGGGGAATCATCGAGCGTTCCGGCCGGCGTTTCCTTTCCGACAAGGTGACCGAGGCGATTATCGAGCGGATCGTGGCCCAGGTGGGACGGCGGATTGATAAGAGCCAGCCGCTGGTCGACGCCCGCCTGCCCGACGGTTCCCGCGTCAACGCGGTGATTCCGCCGCTGGCAGTGAAGGGCCCCTGCCTGACGGTGCGCAAGTTCCCCGCCCAGCGGCTCACCATGGACGACCTGATCGAGATGGGCAGCATCAGCACTGCGGCGGCCATGTTCCTGCGGGCCTGCGTGATCGACCGGCGCGACATCCTGGTCAGCGGGGGCACCGGCACCGGCAAGACCACGATGCTGAACATCCTCAGCGGCTTCATCCCTTTCAAGGAGCGGATCATCACCATCGAGGACACCACCGAGCTCCGCTTGCACCAGGAGCACGTGGTGACCATGGAGACCAGGCCGCCCAACGTGGAAGGCACCGGCCAGTACACCATCCGCGACCTGGTGAAGAACGCATTGCGCATGCGGCCCGACCGCATCATCGTGGGCGAGTGCCGCGGGGCGGAGGCGCTCGACATGGTGCAGGCCATGAACACCGGCCACGACGGCTCCATGACCACCGTCCACGCCAACAGCGCCCGCGAGGTCGTCGAGCGACTGGAAGTGCTCGTGCTGATGGCCGCCGACCTGCCCATGACTTCCGTGCATCGGCAGATCGCCTCGGCGTTGGACCTGGTGGTGCATATCAGCCGCCTGCCGGGCGGGGCCCGCGTCGTGACGCAAGTCTCCGAGGTCGTGCGTTACGATCCGGAGGAGAAGCAGATCGTCATCCTCGACATCTTCAACTACCGCAACGGCGTCGCGTTGCGGCCCACCGGCTACCTGCCGACGTTCATCGACGCGCTGGTGGAAAAGGGGCTCTTGGACATCGAATTCCTTTACGGCCACGAAACGGCCTGGCAGGCCGACGGCGGCCAGGCCCGCCCGGCGCCGCCGAACGAGCTAAAATAGGACGGCCCATGGACAACCTGACCGCCGCGCTGGGATGCCTGCTGATCGGCCTGGCCGCCGCGCTGGGGGCGTACTCCGGCTCCTCCTATTTCGCCTGGGGGCTGGACGCCCTGGAGCGCGACTTTGCCGACAAGCTCCGCCGCCTGCGCACCCGCTTGCCCGCGCTGCGCAAATGGCTCATCGCCTGGGTCGCGACAATCGCCGCGGCCGTCTTCGGCCTGTGGATCGGCATGGGAAACCTCATCCTGGGCCTGACCGTCGGCGCGCTGCTGCTGTGCGTCCCCTGGTACGGGTTGCGGCAGGTCGCCGAGCGCTTCCGGCAGAGGATCGAAGACCAACTGGCCGACGCCATGGTCATGCTGGCCAACGCGGTGCGGGCCGGACTGTCGCTGACGCAGTCGCTGGACCTGCTGGCCACGCAATGCCCCAAGCCGATCAACGCCGAGTTCCACCAGATCGTGGCCGAGTACAACCTGGGCAAGCCGCTGGAGCAAACGTTGCGCGAGGCCAAGCAGCGACTGCGGAGCGAGAACTTCGCCCTGTTTGCCGCGGCCCTGCTGGCCTCTCACCAGAGCGGCGGTCGGTTGAACGAGACTGTGGAGCGGATCGCACAGTCCGTGCTGGAATTGCAGCGGCTGGAGCGCAAGGTGCTTTCAGAGACGGCCCAGGCCCGCCGCTCGGCGCTGTACATGGCGATCTCCCCCGCCATTATCCTGGCGGTGTACTACGTGGTCGAGCCGCATAACACGGTCTTGCTCTTCCGCAGCACGGCGGGGCAGATTCTGCTGGCCGCGGCGATCGTCTTGAACGTGGTGGCGTACGTCTGGGCGCGTGTGCTCTTGAACCCCGATCTCTGAGGCAACCCGTGCAACTTTCGCCTTCACTGCCTGTCGCCGCCATACTGGCCGGGGTCGTGTTGCAGGCTGTGGCCTGCCTGACGATCGGCGCCGCCGTGGCGGTGCTGACGCTGACCATCGCCCATGCCCTGCAAAGCGGAGACCTGGCCCAGGGCGCGCAGTGGCGCTACGATATCAGCCGCATCAACGAGCTGCGCCGCGTCGATCCGTTCTACCGGCTCTTCCAGCCGTTTATCCGTGGCCTGGCCTGGCTTAATCGGGCCCTGTTCCGGGAGAGTCTCCCGGCGGTGCAACGGGAGATCCAGGCGGCCGGACTGCCCCGCTTCTGGCTGGCCGAGGAGTATCTCGCCCGGCTGGAACTGCTGGCCCTGTTCACCACGCCGGCCTTCGTTTACTCGTTCATGGTCCTGTTTGGCCCCTCGGGACTGGTGCCGGCGATTGTGGCCGTGCCCTTGCTGGCCTGGCTGCTGCGGCGACGGCTGGCGAGCATGGCCCGCTATCGCCTGCGTCAAATCAAGCGACGCCTCCCCTTCCTGCTGGATCTGCTCACGCTGTTGATGCAGGTCGGCGCGACGTTCCTTGGCGCGCTGGGGCAGGCCATCGAGGAATTCCGCGGGCACCCGGTCGCCGAGGAGTTCGGCCGCGTGCTGGCCGACATGAGCCTGGGCAAGACCCGGGCCGAGGCCTTCTCGGCCCTACGCGACCGCCTGGCCGACGATGAAATCACCAGCATCGTCGGCTCGATCCTGCAAGGGGAGCAACTGGGCACGCCGCTGGCCCATATCTTCCACACGCAGGCCGACGTGCTGCGGATCAAGCGCACGCAGCGGGCGGAAACCGTTGCCGGCGAGGCGGGCGTCAACATGCTCCTGCCCGGCGTGCTGATCATGGCCGCCACCGTAATCATCATTCTTGGACCGTTCCTCCTGAACTATTTGACCGTCGGACTCATGTTGTAGCAATGGGAACCGCGATCCGCATCGAGTGTCCTCGCTGCCAGCAGCCGCTGGCCGTGCCCGCCAGGCTAGCCGGCGGCTACGCGAATTGTCCGCGCTGCGCGGGCCGGTTCTTCGTGCCGAAGGTTGGGCCGGCGATTGCGACGGCGGGCGACGTGGCAGCGGCTGTCGGGCCGCGACCGTTGCCGGACGCTTTGCCGGCGTCCGCGGCGACGTCCGCCGCCATTGTTTCCACGACGCCGTCAGGCCCGGCCGCGCCTGCACCGTTGCGGAACCCCAATCCCGTGCCGCCGCCGGTGATCGCGCCGCCGCCGGGGGCGCCGTTACGGGCGGTCGGCGAGGTTGCCCAACCCCAGGCGGCTGTTGCCATCCGACCGACGACAGCCGGCATGTCGCCTCCGCCGCCGGTGAGCGTGCCGCCGCCACCGGGCCGCAAAGTGGCAAAATTCATTTCCGCCGAGGCCGCTCCCTCGATGCTCAAACCGACCGCCGACGGCCAGTTCCCGCAACTCCAGTTGGAGGACGCCGGGAGGAGCGGCAAGGCGGAAGCCAAGTCCAAGGCGGTCCACCCGCTATTGCTGACGGCCGCGCTCTGCTTCAGTTTGCTGATGTCGGTCCTCCTGGCCCTGACCGACTTCGATGACTCGGCCCCCGACGCCAAGCAAAAGGAGGACGCCCGGCAAGCGATCCGCGACAAATTCTTCGGCGGCGGCAACGTCGACCGCAGCTCGCTCAAGCCGTACCAGGTGTACCTCCGCGAGGCACAGCGGGCCCACGACCGCCGGGACCTCAAGAGCGAACACGAGTACTACCGCAAGGTGCTCAAATTGTTGCATAATGAACGCGGGGAGGGCGTTGCCGGAAGCCACGAACGAGATGGTCAACTCGAAGCGCAGATTTCCACGCTGCTCAGCGAGTAAGGAATGCCGAGAATTCGGCTCCACCGCTGGCAGTGGCGACCAGAAAATGCCCTCTTGGGAAAGAAGAAGGGACCGGAAGTGACGGAGCAAGGAAACGCTTGATGCAACCTGATCCGCGTTACGAAATCCTGGACTGCATTGCCAGCGGCGATTTTGCCGCCGTCTACCGCGCCCGCGACCGCGAACTGGGCCGCGAAGTGGCCGTCAAGCAGATCCATCAGCAATTTTTGTCCGATCCGCGGCAGTTGGCCCGCTACTGGCACGAGGCCCAAGTACTGGCCTCGCTGCAGCATCCCAACATCGTCACCATCTACGACATCTCCCGCCCGCGCGGTTGGCTGATCCTGGAACTGATGCACGGCGATCTGAACACGGCGGTCAAGAGCGGGCCGATCGACCTGAACTTCCTGCGTTTCATGCTCGCCGGCTGCCTGTACGCCTTGCACTTCCTGCACGGCAACGGGATCATCCACGGCGACGTGAAGCCGAGCAATATCCTGCTGGATCAGCAGAATCGCGTGAAGCTGGGCGATTTCGGACTGGCACGCCGCGCCAGCAGCGAACAAGGCAGCCTGCTGAAGGGAACCACCAAGTACATGGCTCCGGAAGTGTTGTCCGACCAGTTCGGGGTAATCGGGCCGGCCAGCGATTTGTACTCCTTGGGGTTCTCGGCCTACGAGTTGGCATGCGGCCCGCAGTTCGAGTCGCTCTTTCCCGGCATGTCGACCTTCGGCCGCGACAAGCAGATCGCCTGGATGATGTGGCACTCGTTGGCCGATCGCAACCTGCCCCCCATCGAGCGCGTGCTGCAGGGTGTGCCTGCCAACCTGGCGCAGGTAATCCAGAAACTGATCGTCAAGGACCAGAGCCGCCGCTATCAGTCGGCCGAGGAAGTAGTTCGCGACTTGCAGCGCGGGCAGCAGCCTCCGCGGCAGACGGCGGCGGAAGAGGACGCGGCTGGCAAGGCCGAAGGGATGGCGGCCGCGCGGAAGAAACAACGGATGCGTTGCACGGCGGTGGGCGTCTCGGCGCTCTCGCTGCTGCTGTGCGTGGCCATGCTCTGGCCGCACAAGTCGCACGATACCGCCAAGCCGCAGCCGGACGCGCCGCTCCGCGGTGTCGTTACCCGCGTGTACAACGAGGAACTGCGCCTGGCGATCATTTCGGCCAAGGACCAGGCCCCGCACGAGATCGAGTTGAAACAGTCGGACAAGTACTTCATCAACGGCAAGCCGTCGCTGTTGCGCGATCTGGAGCCGCACGACCTGGTCGAGATACGCCCGGTGATCGACGAGCAAGGACGACGCATCAAGGAGGTCTACGCCTCGCGGCCGGAAATGCGCAAAGGCCGCATCAAGTCGGTCAAGCCCGACGAGGGCACCTTCCTGCTCAGCGTCGAGGAGGGCGACGATCCGCGCGGGCCGATCGTCGTCCCCGGCGAACTGAAGATCGAGTTCAACGGACAGCCCGACTGCCAGGGAAAGGCAGTCACACTCGCCGATCTGCGCGCCGGCGATCGCATCGTGCTGCACGATCAGGATTCGCCCAAGGGACGCCAAGCCACGGAATTGAGCGTCCAGCGCGTGGTCACCCTGGAGGGGATCGTCGCCAGGCCGTTCGACGCCAAGAGCGGCAAGCTGAGCGTTCGCGTCGGCGCCGGGCCGCAATCGCGGGTCGTCGCCCTGCCGCTCGCCCCGCAATTCGTGATCACCGTCAACGGCCAGCCTGTCGCCGGGCCGGAGGGACTCAAAAAAGACGACGCCGTGAAGATTCTGCACGACACGCAGATCGTGCGCATCGACGCCCAGCGGGTTCTCGAGCAGGTGGGAACCCTGCGACAAGTCCACTTCGACGCCCGCACCCTGGACGTGCAGGGCGACGAGCAGCAGACGACCACGTACATTGTCGGTCCGTCCTGTGCGGTGACCCTGGGCGGCGAGACGGCCGCGCTGGACGATCTTCGCGCCGAGGACGAGGTTCGCATCCGTCACGCCACCCTGGACGCGCGGACGGGACAGGCGATCAACGCCGGCGCGGTGGCCGCCGTACGGAAACCCGATCCGCACCGCTGGGCCCTGCTCATTGCCGCACAGAACTACGAGGACAAGTCGCTCTCGCCCCTGGAGTATTCGCGGGCCGACGCCGCGTGCATTGGCGATGCACTGACCAAGCGGTACCGCGTGGCCGAGGAGCAGATCCTGCGGCTGAACGACGAAAGCCTGGTGCGGCTCGAACAAGCCATACCCGCCTGGTTAACCAACATCGATGCCCGGGCAAGCGTCCTCGTCTACGTGACCGGCCACGCCTACAAGGACAGCCGGGAGAAAATCTACTTCGCCCCGAAGAACTTCGATCTGAAACGCACGAGCCTGACGGGATTGGCCCTTTCCTGGCTCGTCGAGCAGATCGAGGGCTGTCACGCCAAAGACAAGCTGCTGTTGTTGGATTGCACCCATGCCGGGGGCGGCGACGACGTGGCGGCGGAACCATCGGCGGCGGAGATGATCAACTCGCTGCCGGCCGCCGCCCCGGGCCGCAGCCCGCTGCACACTCTGACCGCCATCGCCAGTTGCCGCCGCAAGCAGCGCGGGCTGGCGTGGCCGGAACGGGGGCATGGTCTGTTCGCCGCCTGCCTGGGCGAGGCCTATTCCGGTCGGGCCGACGTCAATCGCAACAATTCCATCGATGCCACCGCCTTGTTCGGCTATCTGCAGAAGGCGATGGCCGAGGCAAGCAGCCGCCTGCGGGCCGAACAGACGGCGGAACTGTTTCTCCCCGACACCCGCCCGCCGCGGCTGAGCGAAGCGGCGAAGCAGTCGATCCGCCGCCTGGCCGCCTTCCTGCCCGCAGCGAAGATCAACATCAATTCCGTACGTGCGGAGTATGCCCAGTCGCAGCAATTGGCCGGCGCGGAGCTCGAACCGCGCCTCCTCTATGGCATGTTGCTGATGAAGGCCAAGGCGCGCGATGCGGCATTGCGGCATTTTGAAGAGTTGAAGATCGAGCGGCCGGCGCTGCTGTTGCCGCCCCAGGCCCTGGTCTGGCTGCGATTCTCCAACCGCATCTACCCGGCCGGCATCCGCGAATTGACCGAACTGATCGGCAGGATCCCCAAGCTGACGAAACCGGACGACACCTACTCGCCGGAGGCGCTGCATGTCTTTTACTGGGCCGGGCAATTGCGCGAGTTTGCCGCCGCCGCCGCGCCTGAGCCCGAGCGCCCCTCGGCCGATCTTCTGTCCGGGCTGGACGCCGCCGTGGCGGCCCACGCCGCGGTCGCCGTCGACAAGTACGCCGCCGGCCAGGCCCGCACGCACATCACCCTGGAAGACTTCAACAAGCGAATCGACGCCGTCCCCGACGAAGCCTCCGGCAAGCTGTTGGAGCTCAAGCTGAGGCAATTGTCGAATTACAACGCCGAGTTCCCCTACGACACCTTCCGCAAGCAGATCCTC
>JBEKZQ010000133.1:0-17775 GCA_049509675.1 Thermoguttaceae bacterium
GTCTTCCAGGGGCGGATCTTCCACGGTCACGTCCTCGACCATGTGCTGGGCCAAAATGCGCGACAGTACCTCGGGCACCACGCTCCGCTCCACGCGGAGGCGGATCCGCGGCGGCTCGGCCGAAAGCACCTCGCCGTACCGCGCCAGCCCCGCAGGCACCTGGCCGTCGCTCATCTCCAGCGAGATGATCTTCTGCCCGCCGAAACGGTCGATAATGCCCGACAGCGATCCGTCGTAAATGATTCGCCCCTGGGCGATGATTACCACGCGGCGGCACAACGCGGCCACGTCTTTCATGTAGTGGCTGGTGAGCAGGATCGTCACCTTGCGGACCTGTTGATACTCCCGCAGGAATGTCTGGATGTTGTGCTGGGCCACCACGTCCAGACCGATGGTCGGCTCGTCGAGGAACAGCACCTCGGGCGAGTGCAGCAACGCGGCGATCAGCTCCATTTTCATCCGTTCGCCCAACGACAACTCGCGGACCGGCTGCATGAGCAAGTGGCGGACGCCGAGCAAGGCGGTCAACTCGTCGCAAACGCGCTGGAACCGCTCCGGCTCGATCCGATAGATGTGCTGGTGCAGGCGGAACGATTCGGCGGCGGGCAAGTCCCACCACAGTTGATTCTTCTGCCCCATCACCAGGGCGAAGCGGCGGCGATAGGCGTTTTCGCGCTGCCAGGGCACGTGTCCCAGCACCCGGGCCGCGCCGGAAGTGGGCGTAATCACCCCGGAGAGCAGCTTGAGGGTGGTCGTTTTCCCGGCGCCGTTGGGCCCCAGAAAAGCCACAAACTCACCCTCCGCAACGGTCAGATCGATGCCGCGGACGGCCTCCACGATGCGATAGGTGCGACGAAACAGCCCCCGCAACGAGGCTGACAGTCCTTCCCGTTTCTGATACACGCGGTAGGACTTCGCCAGTCCCTGGATCTCGATAACGGCCATGATGATTTCATTATAACTTCCGCTTGGCGGCGGGGGAAAGACGGGCGTCTTAACCGAAAGGATTCACTGCGTTGGGGTTTGTCCGCTCCGTTGGCTCGCGCTCTTGTTTCGTCTTAAGTCCCGGCGGGGGCGGGTGCGGCCCACTTCGCCTTGACCGTGGGGCGGGAAAACACTATTGTTCCGCTGCGCATGTCTATTTCCCGTCCGGGCCGGCACGGATGCCGGTCCGACTTTTCTCCTCCAAGAGCCTTGCGGGTGCATGGAAGCATGAGACGTCGTCAAGTCCTCTTATGGTCCGTGGCGGCGATGCTAAGCGGCTGTTCGTACTGGAGCGGGCTGTCGGGCAACGCCAAACCTCCCAAAGACGCCGACCCGACCACCGAGAGCCATGTCCGCCTGGTCGGCGACGTGGCCGATTCGGCCGGGGTCTATCCGGTCAAGATCGAAGCGGTGGGGCTGGTCAGCGGGCTCAATGGCACGGGCAGCGACCCCGAGCCGTCCAACTATCGCTCGATGTTGCTGACCGACATGCAGCGCCGCGGCGTTCCCAATCCCAACGCGGTGTTGGCCTCCCGCAACACGGCCTTGGTGCTGGTGCGGGGCATCTTGCGGCCGGGCATTCAGAAGGGCGATCCGTTCGACGTGGAGGTGCGCATTCCGGGCCGCAGCGAAACGATCAGCTTGCGCGGCGGCTACCTGTTGGAAACGCGGCTTACCGACATGGCCGTGCTGGACGACGGCCGGCTGCACGACGGCCGGCCGCGCGGATTGGCCAAGGGCCCCGTGTTGGTCGATCCCTCGGCCAGCGACAAGAACAACAAGGTGCTGTTGGGACGCGGCCGGGTGCTGCGGGGCGGCGTGGCCCTGGAATCGCGCTCGCTGGGCCTGATACTGAAGTCGGGCCACCAGAGCGTGCGGACCAGCGCCCAGGTTGCGGAGAGCGTGAACCGCCGCTTCCATCTCTTCCAACGGGGCCTGCAAGTCGGCGTGGCCAAGGCCAAGACGCACGAATACGTGGAACTGATCATCCACCCCCGCTACAAGGAGAACATCGAACGCTACATGCACGTGCTCCGCGCGGTGGCGATCCAGGAATCGGCCTCCGAGACCAGCCAGCGGATCGCGGAGCTGGCCAAGAAGCTGCGCGAGCCCTCGACGGCGGCCTCGGCCGCGGTGCAATTGGAGGCCATCGGCACGCCCGGCATCGACGCCCTGCTGACCGGCATCGCCCAGCAGAATCCGGAAGTGCGTTTCTACGCGGCCGAGGCCCTGGCGTACCTGGACCGCCGCGAAGCGGCCGAGCCCTTGGCCGACGCCGCCCGCCACGAGCCGGCATTTCGCGTCTTCGCCCTGACGGCCCTGAGCATCATGAGCGATTTCGCCGCCTACGAGCAACTCCGCGATCTGCTCGCGGTGCCCAGTGCCGAGACCCGCTACGGCGCGTTCCGCGCCATGTGCGCGTTGAATCCGGACGACGCCCTGGTGAAGGGCGAGAACCTGGGCGGATTCAGTTATCACGTCCTGGACACCCCCGGCGCCGCCATGGTACACGTTACCAGGAATCGCCGCGCGGAAATCGTCCTTTTCGGACAACAACAGCGGCTGCTCACCCCGCTGGCCGTCAATGCCGGCCCGATCATGGTCACCAGCACAGGGCCGGAGGAGATCTCGGTCAGCAAATTCACCACCGGCGAGCCGGACCAGAAGCGGGCCGTCTCGACCAAGGTGGACGACGTGATCCGAGCGATTGTCGAGTTGGGCGGCGCCTATCCGGACGTGGTGCAGGCCCTGCAGGAAGCCAAGGCCGCCGGCGCGCTGGAGGCCCGCTTCGAGGTCGAAGCCCTGCCGGAAGCCGGTCGCACCTACGATCGAACCGCCCATCACGAGGGGGATGGCGATTCGTCCATTGGGCTGACGGAGGGCGAGAAATCCACCGCGTCGGGTGGTGAGTCGAAGGACGATGCGGCCGCCGACAAGCCAGCGCAGCCTGCCAAGGGCTTCTTTGCTAGAATGTTTGGGGAGTAGAGTTTTCAGTTTTCAGTTTTCAGTTTTCAGTTTTCAGTTTTCAGTTTTCAGTTTTCAGTTTTCAGTTTTCAGTTTTCAGTTTTCAGTTTTCAGTTTACAGTGTTCAGTTTACAGTTTACAGCCCCACCGCTCTGAACTCTCGACCCTCGACTCCTTCCCCTCATGTTCAAGGCGCTGGAACTCGCCGGCTTCAAGAGTTTTGCCGATCGCACCCGGTTCGAGTTTCCGCCGGGCATCACGGTCGTGGTCGGTCCGAACGGCTCCGGCAAATCGAACATCGTCGACTCGATCAAGTGGGTTCTGGGCGAGCAGAGCGTCAAGAGTCTGCGCGGTCGCGAGATGGCCGACGTGATCTTCAACGGTTCGCCCACCCGGCGGGGCATGAACTCGGCCGAAATCACGCTCACCTTCGACAACTCCAAGCACCTGCTGGCCATCGACGCCCCGGAGGTCCACATTACCCGCCGCGTGTATCGCAGCGGCGAAGGCGAGTACCTGATCAATCGCAATCCGTGCCGGCTGCGCGACATCCGCGACCTCTTGAGCGGCACGGGCCTGGGGACGCAGGCCTACAGCGTCATCGAGCAAGGCAAGGTCGACGTCCTGTTGCAGTCATCGGCCCGCGATCGCCGCGTCATCTTTGAAGAGGCGGCCGGGATCAGCCGCTTCAAGCTCAAGAAGATCGAGGCCCTGCGGCGGCTGGAGCGGGTGGATCAGAACCTGTTGCGGCTGGCGGACATTGTCGACGAGGTTGACAGCCGCTTGCGGGGCGTGCGCGCCCAGGCCGGCAAGGCCCGGCGTTACCGAGAGTATACCGATCGGCTGCAGGAGCTGCGGACCCAGGTGGGGCTGGTGGATTGGCGGCGTCTGAGCGCCCGGCTGGCCGAGTTCGACGGCGCAGTCCGCACGCTGGCCGCCCAGCGCGACGCGGCTGCGGCGGAAGCCGAAGCGAGCGAGGCGCGCCTGCTGGAAGTCGACCTCGAAAGCAGCCAACTCACCGAGGCGGTCCGCCGGAGCGAGGCCCAGATCGCCGGCTATCGGGAGCGCATTGCCGCCCGGGAGTCGGCCATCGAGCACCAGCGCAATCGCGGCCGGGATCTGGAACAGGAAATCGCCCGCTTGCGCCGCCAGGTGCTCTCGCTGAGCGTCCGGGCCGACGACTTCGAGCAGCAATGGCAGGACACGGTCGCGGCGGTGCAGGCCGCCGAGGAGCATCATGGGACGGTCGCCCAACGCATGGTCGAAGGCCAGCGGACACTGACCGCGCTGGTGGCGCGGCTGGACGAGCATCGCCGCGAGAACGAGCAGCGCCGCTCGGCCTACTTGGAGCAGATGCGGCTGGCCGCCGTGGTCGGCAACGAGATCGGCGGCCTGGAGAGCGAGTCCTCGGCCACGGCGGCGGCACAGCAGAAAAGCCTGGCGCACAAGAGCGAATTGGACGGCCAGATCGCCGCCCTGGCCGCCGACTTGGAGCAACTTCGCACCCAGCGCGAACAGTTGGCGCGGAGCGTGGACCGGCAGGAAGAGGGCCTGGCCGCGGCCAAGGAGCAGCTTGCCCAGCGACAGCGCCAACGGGCGGCGCGGCAGGAGGATCTGGCCGAACTGCGGCAGCGACACAGCGCGGCCGCCGAACGGGCCGCCGTGCTGGAAGAACTCCAGCGGCGGCAGGAAGGCCTTTCCGCGGGCGTGAAAGAAGTGTTGGCCCAGGCGGCGGCGGGAAACAGCGGTCCGCTGGCCGCCGTACTGGGGCTGGTGGCCGACCTGTTCCAGGTCAGTGTGGAAACGGCGCCGCTGGTGGAAGTGGCGCTGGGCCAGGCAGCCCAACACGTCGTGGCCCTGCCCGAGCGCGAACTGCTCGATTTCCTCCGCGATCATTCGCAGCGTTTTGCCGGCCGCGTTGGGTTCCTGTGGCTGGACGAGCAGGCGCCGGCGTCGTCGCCGCCCGGCGCGGACCTGGAGGGCCGCCCCGGCGTGCTGGGCCGGGCCGACCGCTTCATCGAAACCCAGCCCCGCTTCGTCCCCTTGGCCGCCCGCCTGCTGGGCCAAACCTGGATTGTGGAAAAGCTCGCGCACGCGCTGGAGCTGGCGCGGGGACTGTCCCAATTTTCGTTCGGCGATCGCTTGCGATCGCAGGAAAATGGGACTGTCCCCTTTGCAAGTGCCACCGCTATTCCCGCGCCCGGTTTACGCTTCGTCACCCTGGCCGGAGAGCTTTTGGAGGCCGACGGCACGCTGGTCGTCGGTCCCCGCCAGGCCGTCACCGGGCTGATCTCACGCCGCAGCCAGTTGCGGGCCCTGCAAAACCAGTTGCTCGAATTGCAGGCGCGGATCGACCAGGGCCAGGCCGAGATCGATCGGTTGTTCTTCGAGATCGGCCATCACCAGGAGCAGGTGCAGTGCTCCACGGCCGAACATCGCCAGGCGGCCGACGCGCTGGCCGAGCATCGCTTGAAAATTGGCGCCGTCGAGGAGCGGCGGGCCCAGTTCATCCGGCAGCGCACCGCCCTGGATGCCGAACTCCGCGCCGCGGCCGAAGAGCATGACGAGGCCCTGACCAAGCTGTCGGCGGCCCGGGCCCGGCGGACTCAACTCGAAACGGCACTGGCCGACATGGAAAGCGACCTTTCCACCCTGAACGAGCGGATGGCGAGGCTGGAGGCGCAGCGCCAGGCCGGCGACCGCGAGACCACCGAGACCAAGGTCGAGTTGGCCAAGAGCGAGGAGCGGCTGCGCAGTCTCCGCGCCCACCTGCGGCAGTTCGAGGCGGGCCGGCAAGAGCGCGGCCGCGCCATCGCCGACGGCCGCCAACAATTGGCCGAGACCATCGCCCGGGCCGAGGCCGCCCAGTGGAGCGTTTTGGGGGCCGAATCGGAGATCGCCGAGTTGTATCTCTGTAAGGAGGTTCTTGCCGCCGCGGCCGTCGAGCAGAACAGCCAGCGCGAATCGCTGCAGCGGCAGCGCGTGGAGTTGACGGCCGAGTCGCAGCGGGTCCGCGGCCGGATCCGCAAGGTCGAAGAGGCGATTCACGGTCAGGAGCTGGCCGCCACCGAGGTGCGCCACCAGCGCGACGACCTGGCCGCCCGGCTCCGCGAGGATTACGGCATCGAATTGGCCGAGCTGGAACACGAGCCCAGTGGCGAGGAACAACTGCAACGAACCGAAGTGCAGCAGGAAATCGACGAGTTGCGGCAGAAGATCAACAACCTGGGCAACGTCAACCTGGAAGCGTTGGAAGAACTCGATAACCTGGAAAGCCGGCACAAAACCCTTTCCGACCAGCACCACGACCTGGTCAGTGCCAAGACTTCGCTGGAAAAGATCATCGAAAAGATCAACGCCGACAGCCGGCGGCTCTTTGCCGAAACCCTCGAGACCGTCAAGGGGCATTTTCAAAAACTCTTCCGGGACCTCTTTGGCGGCGGGCACGGCGACATCGTGCTCGAAGAAGGTGTCGATATCCTGGAAAGCGGCATCGAGATCGTGGCCCGCCCGCCGGGCAAGGAGCCGCGCAGCATCTCCCTGCTCAGCGGTGGCGAAAAGACCTTGACCTGCGTGGCCTTGCTGCTGGCCATTTTTCGCAGCAAGCCCAGTCCGTTCTGTGTTTTGGACGAGGTGGACGCCGCCCTGGACGAGGCCAACATCGATCGGTTCACCAAGGTGTTGCGCGACTTTTTGGCCTGGACGCAGTTTGTGATCGTCACGCATTCCAAGAAGACCATGACCTGTGCCACGACGATCTACGGCGTGACGATGCAGGAGTCGGGCGTATCGAAGCAGGTGTCGGTCCGCTTCGAGGACGTCAGCGACGACGGCCACATCCTGCCCGAACGCCTGGAAGCGGCCAAGCAGGAACCGCAAGCAGCGTAGGGGGGGGGCGGGGGGGCACTGGCTTTGCCAGTGTTCTCTTGCCCGGCGCGGGTGCCACGGGCTTGCCCGTGCTCGTCGGAACGGCTCTTGGGGCCAAGCAATGCGGTTCCCGCCGTACGAATGGATTCCATGTTCGGCGAGCAGCGCGCGGAGACGTTTCCGGCGGCACGTCGCCGCAAGAACCGACAGGGAAAGCACTGGCAAGCCTGCACCCGGCGACCCTCACGGGCCGATGCTCTCGGGGTTGCGGGCGAGGAAATCGCGCGGACCGCGCGTGGTGTAGTAGGGATAAGTTTGCGCGCCGACGGGAGGCCCGGCAGGGCCGCTGTCGACGGCCGGCCCGTGCGCGGCCACGGCACCGGGCACCACGCTGCCCGGTCCTGAACGTTCGCCCGGCCCGGCGACTACGTTATTGCCGCTGTTATGACAGCCGTCACAACAGCATCCCGCCAAGACGGCCAACAGGCTCACGGCCGCGAACCCGAAAAGGATGTGTTTCATCTCGGACGCTTCCTTTGTAAGAGACGACTCCTGAGAAAAGCATCGGCCGATCCGGTCGGCAAAGTCCAGAAAATCGGCAAAACCGCGCTGGCCGGCAAGGTTTGCCAGAAACGCGGCAAGATGGGTAGGGGAGGTCGAGAGTCGGGAGAAGTCCAGAGTCGAGGGTCTAGAGCCGAGAGCCCGGAATCCAGAGCCCAGAGCCGACTCTGGACTCTCGACTCTGGACTCTCGACTCCTTCACCGCCCGGGGCGGGCGATCCAGCCCAGGTCCAGCCCGAATACCAACACCATCAGCGCCAGGATGAACAACAGGCCGGCATAGGCCAGCACGGTTTGCACCCGTTCGTCGGCCGGCTTGCCGCGGACGCCCTCCCACACCAACAACACCATGTGGCCGCCGTCGAGCACGGGGATGGGGAGGAAGTTGATCACCGCCAGGTTTGCACTTAACAGGGTCAGGAACAGCAACAGATTGCCGGCGCCCTCTTCCGCCTCACCCATCGCTACCCTAAAAATGGAGATCGGACCGCCGAAATTCCGCACGGAAACCTGCCCCGAGCCGACCGCGTGCAGCGAACGGTAGACCACCGACGTGGCATTGAGCGTGTCCTTGGCTCCCCACCGCAAGGCTTGGCTTGGGCTGCGGGCAATTTGCACTAAGGTTTCCGGCTGCAGCAGGAAGCCGCGGTCCGGATTGAACCAATCGGAGGCGGCGACCAAATCGAGTTTCGCCGACTGCTCTTTGTCGTTGCCGTCGCGCGTCCAGTGCAGTTCCACGCGGCTACCGGGGAGCGTCTCCTGAATGAGGTACGCAAAGAACGGCCAGTTCAGATGCTCCTCGTCGAAAGTGATGTCGACCTCTTTGGACGCCTGCAGCTCCGGCTGGTGATACTTGGTTCGGAGTTGCTCCAGCCACTCTTTGTCCGGCGGCAGAATGACCGCCTTGACAATGGAGTCGCCGGGCCGAAGCCCCTGGGCTGCGGCCGGCGTGCCCTCGGCCACCCGTTGCACGCGACTGCCCACGCGGTAGGCAATTCCCAGCCCCGGCACGGCCAGCGCGTTACCCTTGTTCAAGGGCAGGTCCCATTGTGTAGCCGGGCGCAAGGTGAGGCTGACTTCGATCGGCCCTTTGGCCGAACCCCGCTCGATGCCCAGCACCACTTTTTGCCCGGCGCGGCGGCTGAGCCGATCGGGCAAGGACATGGGGTCGCCCACCGGATAGAGGTCGATGGTGCGGAGCAGGTCGCCGGGCCGGATGTCGGCGGCCGCGGCGGGCGAATCGTCCTGGATGGCCGTGATCGGACCGATTTCCATCACCAGGCCCAGCCAGCGCATGGGGTTGGCGGCTAGCTGAATTTGGACCTTCCGGCTTTCGCCCGTCCCGGCGCCGGCCTTCCCGGCCGCCGCTCTGCGCTGGACCGTCAAGTTGATCGGCTGCCCGGTCGAGGCGGCCAAACGCGGCGCCAATTGCGCATAGTTCTCCACCGCGTGGCCATCCACGGCCAGGATCGTGTCGCCCTGCTGCAAGGGCGGATCGCACTCGGAAGCGGGCGAACCGGGCAGGGCCGGCATCACCTCGGGCTCGGATGGAACGTACACGAGCGAATTGCTCAACGGATTGGTGATGCCGATGCCGGGCCGGCCGCCAATGTCGTGCGTCTTGACGGTCAACGAGATGGGCTCTTTGATCCCCGGGCGCTGGATCAGTAGCGGGATACCCTTGGTAACGTCGCCCAAGGTAATGGCCTCGAGCACATCGCGATAGATGTGGACCTCCTGATCGCCCACCTTGAGGATCTTATCGCCCGGTTTCAAGCCCACCTGCCAAGCGCCCGCACCGGGCAGTACCCGCCCCACGCCAGCGGCTTGCTCGCGCACGCCGAAGCCGAAGGCGATGACCGCCATGACCAGGGCGAAGATCATGTTCATAATCACGCCCGCCGAAATGATCGCCATGCGCTTGGGCACGCTCTTGGCCAGGTAGCTGCGGGGATCGAACAGGGCCAGCCGGGCGGCTTCCAGTTCGGCTGGCGAGAGCGCGGGCTCAGACGCGGCCGGCTCGGTCCCGGACCGCTCGGCGGCGGCCGGCTCGGCGGCCGCCTGTTTGGCCCGCTCGATCTCTTCCCGCAGTCGTGAGGGATTGTCCTCCTGGCCGAGCATCTTGACATATCCGCCCAGCGGGAGGATGCCGATGCCATACTCGGTCTCGCCGCGACGGAACTTGGCCAGTTTCAGCCCGGCGATGTCGAACCCCAGGTAGAACTTCTCCACCTTGACCCCGCAGGCCTTGGCCACGGCGAAATGGCCCAACTCGTGTACGAAGATCACGAACCCCAGTCCTGCCGCCACTTCCAGCAGCGCGATCCAGAACGTCGGGCTCAGATACCAAACTACCGCGGTCAGGCACAGATCCAATGCGACATCTCCTGGCGAGCCCAACGATCCAACTCGAACACTTCCGACAAGGTGGGATTGGGATCGAAATTGTGATACTGAAGAATACTACGACAGGCAGGTACGATTTGTTGGAAGCCCAGCCGCCCGGCGAGGAACGCGGCGGCGGCCGCTTCATTGGCGCCGTTGAGCACGGCCCCGGCCGTGCCGCCGTTCCGCGCCACCTCTAAGCCCAGTTCCAAGGCCCCGAACCGCTCGAAATCGGGCGGCTCGAAGTGCAATTCTATGGCCCGCGTCCAGTCCAACTTCGCCGCCACCCCTTCCCGCCGCTCCGGGAACGTCAACGCATACTGGATCGGCAGCTTCATGTCGGGGGGGCTCAACTGGGCAATGACGGAGCCGTCCTTGAATTCTACCATCGAATGCACGATCGACTGGGGGTGTATGACCACGCTGATCTGAGTGCTATCCAAGTCGAACAGCCAGCGGGCCTCGATGATCTCCAGGGCCTTGTTCATCAGGGTGGCCGAATCGACGGTAATCTTGGGTCCCATCTCCCAGGTGGGATGGTCCAGCGCCTCGGCCACGGTCACTTGCGCCAACTGCTCGCGAGAGTAGGTGCGGAAGGGCCCCCCGCTGGCCGTCAGCACCACGCGGCGCACTTCGGCGTGCCGACCGGCCTGGAGGGCCTGAAAGATGGCGCTGTGCTCGCTATCGACCGGAATGATGCGGGCGTGCTTTTCCTGGGCCAGGCGGGTCACCAGCGGCCCGCCCACCACCAGGCTTTCCTTGTTGGCCAGGCCGACCGTCTTGCCGGCTTCCAGCGCGGCCCAGGTGCCGTGCAGTCCGGCACTGCCCACGATGGCCGAAATGACCATGTCGACCGCGCCGTCGGCCACCACGCGTGCAATGCCGTCGGCCCCGCAGAGCACCTCGGTTTCGGCGGGCAGTTGCGACCAATCGTGCCGGGCCAGCGCGGCCGGGTCGGTGACCACGATCCAGCGCGGTCGAAAGGCGAGTGCCTGCTGCTCCAACAGGGCTGTGCCGGTGTGCGCCGACAGCGCAACAGCCTGCAACCGCCCCTCGGAGGCGGCAATCACTTCCAAGGTGCTGCGTCCGATGCTGCCGGTTGAGCCCAGCACGGCGATATTCGAGACGGTATGGGTCATGGGATCACCCATTCTATGGCTGGGCCCCCCACAACCGCAACCCAAGGATGCACGGAAAGGGAAGGGCGTGGGGCGTGGAGGGTGGGGCGTTGGGGGCAACAAGAATATGGGTGGACAGGAAAATGGACAGAAGTACTCATCACGCTCCGCGTGATGGATTCCATCTCGCGGAGCGAGATGAGTACGATCGTTGCGACGGTTATTGACTCGCCGATCCGCCGAGTTCCGGCCCCAGGGTGCAGGACTTTCCGGCGTCCAGTTTCAGCTTGGCTGTCTTCCGGCCGTAACGCACTATGGCGTCGCAGCCGGAGGTGCTGCGGATGGTGGCCGTCGTCAGCCGGCCGTCGCGCCAGGCGATGTCCACCGCGAAGCCGCCGCGGGCGCAAAGGCCCCGGACGCGGCCGGCCGGCCAGGCCTTGGGCAGGGCGGGCAGCAACTCGATTTCCCCCGCGTGCGACTGCAACAGCATTTCCGCGATGCCGCAGGTGCCGCCGAAATTGCCGTCGATCTGGAACGGCGGATGCGCGTCGAACATGTTCGGATAGGTGCGCTCGGAGGCCAGCAGCAGCCGAAGGATCTCATAGGCATGTTCGGCATCCTGGAGCCGGGCCCAGAGATTCAGCCGCCAGCCGAGCCCCCAGCCCGTGGCGTTGTCGCCGCGGATCTCCAGCGATTTGCGGACGGCCGCGGCCAGTTCGGGCGTGCCGCGCAGACTGATCTGTGCGCTGGGAAAGAAGCCATACAGGTGCGAGACATGGCGGTGATGGATGTCGCCGGCCTCGAGGTCCCAGTCTTGGAGCCACTCCTGAAGCTGCCCGGCCTTGCCGATCTGCAAGGGGGCAAGCCGGCTGCGGGCGGCCGCCAACTCCTTGCCCAGTGCGGCGTCGCGCCCGAGGATTTCGCCGGCCCGGATCGTGTTGCCCAGCAGATCGCGGATGATTTCCAGGTCCATGGTCGGTCCCGCGCACACGCTCGTTCCCTTGGGATGCGCGTTTTCCGGCGAGGCGGACGGGCAAGTCACCAGCCAATGGTGCGTGGGCTCTTCCACGAGCGTGTCGAGGAAGAATTGCGATGCCCCGGCCAGCGCCGGATAGACGCGGGCCAGAAAGGCCTTGTCGCCGCTGTACTGGTAGTGTTCCCAGAGTTGCTGGCAGAGCCAGGCCCCGCCCGTCGGCCAGAAGCCCCACGGCCCGTCGATCGGCGCCGCGGCCCGCCACAGGTCGGTATTGTGATGGGCTGCCCAGCCGCGGGCTCCCCAATGGATCTTGGCCGTGCGGGCCCCGCTGTGCGTCAGGTCGTCGACCATTGCCGCCAGCGGCTCGACGCACTCGCCCAGGTTGGCCGGTTCGCTGGGCCAGTAGTTCATTTCCGTATTGATGTTGATGGTGTACTTGCTGCCCCAGGGCGGGTTCATGCTCTCGTTCCACAGGCCCTGGAGGTTGGCCGGCTGGCCGCCCGGGCGAGAACAGGAAATGAGCAAGTAGCGGCCGAATTGGAAGTACAAGGCGGCCAGTTGCGGGTCGCCGCCCTGGGCGAAATGTTTGATTCGCTCCACGGTCGGCCGCGCGGCGGCCGTCGTGACGCCCAGGTCCAGGGTTACGCGGCGAAACAGCCGTTGATGTTCGGCCCGGTGCGCCACCCACAACTGGTCGAAAGACTTTTGCGCCGCCCGGGCAATTGTCTTCTTGACCAGCGCTTCGGGGTCGCCGCTAACGTCGTCGTATTTCTTGTAGCTCGTGGCGGCGGCGATGAGCAGCAGTGCGGAATCGGCCCCGATCACGGAAACCCGGTCCGCCGCGGCGGTCGTTCGGCCGCCGCTGGCCAGCACGCGCACGCGGGCCTGGAACTTCAGGGCGCCGGCGATGCCCTGCGACTCGCCGTTGCGGCCCCGCAGCACAAGCGTGTCCGCGCCCTCGGCCGCCACGGCAGCCTTCTGCGGCGACCGCATGCCGGCCTCGAAGCTGATCTGGCCCGGCCGGTCGGCCGTCAGCCGCAGGACGATCACCTGGTCTACCGGGCTGGCAAACGCCTCGCGGAGGAACTGCACTCCGCCGGCATGGAAACTTATCCGGGCCACGGCCGTGTCAAGATCCAGATCGCGGCGGTAGCGTTCGACCGTCTTCACGTCGGGGAAGGTCAGCATCAGGTCGCCCACCGGCTGGTAAGGCATTTGTCCCAACGGCCGGGCCATCATCCGCGAGGCGATCAGGCGATCGGCCTCGCGGTAGCGGCCCGCGAAGACCAGGCGTCGGGCTTCGGCCAGGTTTGCCAGGCAGTCGGGGTTGTTGGGATCGTAGGGTCCGCCGCCCCAGAGCGTGGCCTCATTGAGCTGGATCCGCTCGCGGTCCACGCCGCCGAAGACCATGGCCCCAAGGCGACCGTTGCCCAGGGGCAGGGCCTCGACCCATACAAGCGCCGGACGGCGATACCACAGCGCGAGCGGCTGATCGGGCGGCGACGGCTCGCCCGTGAACTGCCCGTCGCCGGCCGCAGCCAGCAGCGCCGGCGGCACGCTCGCCGGCGCCGCGAGCAGAAGCAGTGTGGCAAACGTCACGGAAGCAAGGATTTTCATGATGGCACCTCGGCTGGCGGTTGTTGAGATGGTCTAAAGCGCTCCCAATTCTCGCATCCCCGTCGGCAGGATGCAACGGAAGCGGCCACTTAGTCGTACTCATCTCGCTCCGCGAGATGGAATCCATCACGCGGAGCGTAATGACTAGTTTCGAGAACAAGACAGTTATTTCTTCGCCCATTACTGGACGGTACCCTGCATCCGTAACTGGCGGACGGCACACGGAGTGTGCCTGCTACCTTGTCGCCGGCCGCGGCAGCCTCCATAATGTGCGTTTGGCCTCGTGGCATCCTATGGGAGCATCGGCATGCCGATCCGACCGACCGACATCCTTCCCAAGATATATTGACCGCGTTGCGGCGGCCGCCCGCGCAGGTGCGGTACTCGCCGCTGCTTGCCGAGGTGGCCCGCGCGGCCCCGGAGGAGACGTTTCGCCGCCTGGAAACGAGCGCCAGCGGCCTGGACGAAGAGGAGGTAGCCCGGCGGCTGGAGCAATATGGTCCCAACATGGTGGCCCGGGAGGAGCACCACCGGCGGCTCAAGCTGCTGGGCCGGGCCTGCGCCAACCCGCTGGTCATCTTGCTCCTGTTGCTGGCCGCCGTCTCCTTCACGACCGGCGATGTGCCCTCGGGTGTGGTGATGTTGGTAATGGTCGTGCTGGGCGTCGCGCTGCGGTTCATTCAAGAGGCGCGGGCCGACAACGCCGCCGCCAAGCTCAAGGCCATGATCAGCGTCACGGCCACGGTCATTCGCCAGGGACAGGCCCGGGAATTGCCGTTGAGTCAACTGGTCCCGGGCGATGTAGTCGGCCTGGCGGCGGGCGACATGATCCCCGCCGATCTGCGCATCGTTTCCTGCAAAGACCTGTTCGTGATCCAGTCGAGCTTGACCGGGGAATCGCTGCCGGTAGAGAAGTTCGAGACCGCGGAAAACGGCGGCTCCAAGCCGTTGTTGGAATACAAGAATCTGTGTTTCCTGGGGACCAGCGTGGAGAGCGGCTCGGCCATCGGGGTCATCGTCGAGACCGGCTTCCGCACCTTCCTGGGCAGCATGGCCGAATCGATCGTGGGCCAGCACGTGGAGACCAGCTTCGACCGGGGCGTGGCCCGCTTCACCTGGCTGATGATCCGTTTCATGCTGGTCATGGTGCCCCTGGTGTTCGTCATCAACGGCCTGACGAAACACGACTGGATGGAGGCATTCTTCTTCGCCCTGGCCGTCGCGGTCGGCCTGACCCCGGAAATGCTTCCCATGATCGTGTCGGTCTGCCTGTCCAAAGGGGCGATCATCATGTCGCGGAAGAAGGTGATCGTCAAGCGCCTGAATTCGATCCAGAACCTGGGCGCCATGGACGTGCTCTGCACCGACAAGACCGGCACCTTGACGCTGGACCGCGTGATCCTGGAGCGGCATTGCGACGTGGTGCGCCACGAGGACGAATCGGTGCTCTTGCTGGCCTATCTCAACAGTCACTTTCAGACCGGGCTGCGCAACGTGCTGGACCGCGCCATCCTGGAATTCCGCGAGATGCACGAGAAGTTCTCCGTGCCCGATTTCAAGAAGGTCGATGAGATGCCCTTCGATTTCTCGCGCAAGTTGATGTCCGTGGTGGTGGAGACGCCCCAGGGAGTCCATCGCTTGATCGCCAAGGGGGCCACCGAGTCCGTCATTCAACGTTCGAGCAGCTTTGAGCTGGACGGCAAGACCTATCTTGAAAGAGGAGTGCGACGAGCTATCGGCCGACGGTTTCCGCGTGCTGGCCATCGCCTACAAGGACGTCGAGCGCAAGGCGGCCTACTCCCGCGACGACGAACGCGACCTGGTGCTGAAGGGTTACGTGGCGTTTCTGGACCCGCCCAAGGAGACGGCGGCCCCGGCCATCCTCGCCTTGCAGAACCACGGGGTCACGGTCAAGACGCTCACCGGCGACAACGAACTGGTCAGCCGCAAGATCTGCGGCGAAGTCGGGCTGGCGACGGACCACGTCCTCTTGGGCGGGCAGGTCGACGCCATGTCCGACGCCGATCTGGCCGAGGCCGCCGAGCACACCACCCTCTTCGCCCGGCTTTCGCCCGCGCACAAACAGCGGATCATCCGCGCCTTGCAGAGCAAGAAGCATGTCGTCGGGTTCCTGGGCGACGGCATCAACGATTCGCCGGCCTTGCGGACCGCCGACGTGGGCATCTCGGTCGATAGCGCCGTGGACATCGCCAAGGAGGCCGCCGACATCATCCTCCTGGAAAAAAGCCTGCTGGTCCTGGAAGAGGGCGTGTTGGAAGGCCGCAAGGTCTTTGCCAACATCCTCAAGTACATCCGCATGGGCGCCAGCTCCAACTTCGGCAACATGTTCAGCGTGCTGGGGGCCAGCGCCTTCGTACCCTATCTGCCCATGGAACCGATCCAGATCCTCACCAACAACCTGCTCTACGACTTCTCGCAAGTGCCCATTCCCGCCGACGACGTCGATCCCGAGCAGGTGGCCAAGCCGCGGCCCTGGCACATGGGCGAGATCGCCCGCTTCATCCTCTTCATCGGGCCGTGCAGCTCGGTCTTCGACTACACGACGTACCTGATGATGCTCTATCTGTTCGGCTGCTGGGACCCGGCCAATAAGGCGCTCTTCCAGGCCGGCTGGTTCGTTGAATCGCTGATCACGCAGACGCTGATCATCCACATCATCCGCACCAATCGCATCCCCTTCCTGCAGAGCCGCGCCAGTTGGCCGCTGACGGTGACCACCGCCTCGATCATGGGCCTGGGCGCCTGGCTGCCCTCCTCGCCCATCGGCCCCTGGCTGGGTTTTACGCAGCCGCTCCCGCCGCATTATTGGCCCTTGCTGCTGCTGACGCTGTTCTGTTACGTCCTGTTGACGCAAGCCGTCAAGATGTGGCTCATCCGCAAGGCGTGGATTTAACGAAGGACTATGGTACAATCGGGGTTTGTTGCGGCGCCAGTTTTCAGTTTTCAGTGTTCAGTTCTCAGTATCAAAGACCCCGGATTCACAACACTGAAAACTGAACACTGAAAACTTCACACTAGCTCTAGCTTGAGGAGAAAGAACGATGAAGAGAGTTTACTTGCTTGTGGTTACGGCAGCCGCGATTGTCGGCGGCGGCTGGCTGGTTCGAGACCTCGCCCAGGCGCAGGCGCCGGAAAAGGCCGCGCCCGCGGAAACAGAAAAAGGCATCACGCTTACCAAGAGCCAGTGGCAAGAACTGCTGGCAAAGAAGGTCGCCGAGGCCCTGGCCAAAGAGATCGGCACTCCGCCGGTTTCCGACAAGCAGGTCCTGGAGCGCGGCAACTGGCACACCGCCGTGTACAACGGCACCGAATTCACCGTCTACACGGGACCGGGCCAGGCCCTGGTCATCGCCGACGTGGCTGCCAAGCGCGCGGCCGCGGCGCGCGCCGCGCAGCCGCCGGCCCAGCCCGCAACCGGGCCCGCCAAACCGTTCGAGGGGCCCAGCAAACCGTCGCCTCGGGCAAAAGACTTTGGCCGCTAGCTGAAAATGTCCCATGAAACTATCGCTGTTCTCCATCAGTTATGCAGGGCTCTGGGGGCAGCAGACCGTCGATCTTCCGCAGTTCATCCAACGGGCCGCGGCACTGGGCTTCGGCGGCGTGATGTTGGCGGGCAAGCGGCCGCACCTTTCGCCGCTGGACGCAACGCCGGAGCGGGTCGAGCAGATCAGGGAGGGCCTGGCACGCCATGCGCTGCGCTGCGACGTCGTGGCGGGCTACACCGACTTTGCCGGCGGCGCGGCGGCCGAGGTCCCCTACGTCGAGTTGCAGGTGGCCTACGTCGAAGCGCTGGCCCGGCTGGCCGCAGCGCTCGATTGCCGCATGGTACGCATCTTCACCGCCTATGAATCGCCGGGCCAGGCCATCGGAGGGCTCTGGCCGCGGGTGGTTGCCGCGCTGCGCGAGTGCTGCGACCGCGCCGCCGCGCACGGAGTGACGATCGCCGTGCAGAACCACCACGATTTGGGCGTCCACACGCAGGCCCTGCTGGAGCTGCTGTGCGACGTGGATCGGCCCAATTGCCGGTTGGGTTTCGATGCCTGGTCGCCCGCGCTGCGCGGCGAGGACCTGTACGAGGCGGCGCGGCAGGCGGCCCCCTACGCGGTGTTGACGACCAACGCCGATTACCTCCGCTTGCCGCGGTTCCAGTACCAGCCGGCCCTGGTGAACTACCAGCCCGCGCTGCCGGACCTGGTTCGCGCGGTGCCATTCGGCCAGGGCTTCATCGACTACCCGGCCTTTTTCCGCGGGCTGGTGGACGGCGGGTTCGACGGGATTGCG
>JBEKZQ010000134.1:0-13755 GCA_049509675.1 Thermoguttaceae bacterium
GGGGCCGCGTCTTCCAGGGCGCCCTGGCGATGATCGACGCCACCGAGAACCCCCGCTTCCAGGAGTTCATGAAGATCGTCGACAAGCACCGCACCATGGGCGTGCGCACGAACGCGGACACGCCCGAGGACGCCAAGGTCGCCCGCGCCTACGGCGCCGAAGGCATCGGCCTGTTCCGCACCGAGCACATGTTCTACGGCAAAGGCGCCGATGAGCCCCTGTTCCTGCTGCGCAAGATGATCCTCAGCAAAACGCCCGAGGAACGCCAGGCGGCCGTCAGCGAGCTGTTCCCCTTCGTGAAGAAGAGCATCAAGGCCACGCTGGAAGCGATGGACGGCCTGCCCGTCACGATCCGCCTGTTGGATCCGCCCTTGCACGAATTCGTGCCGCAGGACAAGGCGGCCCAGGCCCAGTTGGCGCAGGCCCTGAACATCAAGCCGGCCGAGATCCGCAAGCGGGGCGAAGCCCTGCACGAGACCAACCCCATGATGGGCCACCGCGGCATCCGCCTGGGCCTGACCTATCCCGAGATCACCGAGATGCAGGTCCGGGCGATCTTCGAGTCGGCCGCCGAGTTGAGCAAGGCCGGCAAGCAGCCGCATCCCGAGATCATGGTCCCCGTCACCTGCGACGGCCGGGAATTGGAAGTCACCAAGGTCATCGTCGACCGGGTCCACGGCGAAGTGAAGAGCCAGTTGGGCGTGGACGTGAAGTACTTGTACGGCACGATGATCGAGATTCCCCGCGCGTGCCTGCTGGCCGACCGCATGGCGGCCACGGCCCAGTTCTTCTCGTTCGGCACCAACGACCTGACGCAGATGACGTTCGGCTTCAGCCGCGACGACATCGGCGGCTTCCTGCCCGATTACCTCAAGGACAACATCCTCGAGGCCGACCCATTCCAGACCATCGACCAGAACGGCGTGGGCCAACTGATCCGCATGGCCGTGGAGCGGGGCCGCGCGACGAAGTCCGACCTGAAGATCGGCATTTGCGGCGAACAGGGCGGCGATCCGGCCTCCGTGGAGTTCTGCTTCCGAACGGGGTTGAACTACGTGAGTTGTTCGCCCTACCGCGTGCCCATCGCCCGGCTGGCGGCGGCCCACGCGGCGCTGAAGGCGAAAAAATAGGCTCTGATGCCTTGCCTTCTTCTCCCCTCTCCCCGCGAGGGGAGAGGGGACCGGCTCCGTGGCACAAGTCGGTTTGGCAGCGCTAGCGCCGTCTACCCAGATGTGGAACGACACCATGACTTGCGAATGCTGCGCATTGTCTGGGCCGTGCGCCGGCCAACTGATCGTCCAGAGTACAACGGACTAGCATACCACCGCTAGATTGCCATTAGAACCCCCCTGGATTCTGGCACGCGTCCTGATTTGCGCCAATTGGGGAGATGTTGACAGGCTGGCCAGAGTAGTGTCTGCTAATGTATGACCGTTACGGGGCTGGCAATTCGGCCCACCCGCCGCTCGGTGGCGCGAGCGGCATTTTTTTTGCGCTTCAAACGACTGCCGAAAACACGTCGCAGCCCTATCGGCCGCGCGTACCGCGATGCGGTCTCAGTCTTTATCCTTCGTTCACCGGTCCACTGCCCTTTCCGTGTCCTCGTCGTTCGGTTCTTGCTCAAACTCAATCGCGCTGGCTGGTTTGGGCAACGAGCGGCCGAGCACATACCATCGCTGCAGGACTTCCAGGAGTTGTTCTTGTACCGGCTCATCGCCGGTCCGGCTCTTGGCCAGTTCGGCAAAACGGGCAATGGCTCTCTGGAGCCGCCGCTCCATGCGGTCGAGCAATTTGAGGCACGGCGCCAGCTCTGCGGGCAACTTCACCTCGCCGGTCACGCCCAAGTTGGCCACCCGTTGGACAAGTTCCGCCTGCCCGCGCGACTGGCAATCGACGTAGGTCTTGCGGTTCTTGCCGAAGAAGACGGTGTTCGGCGCGAACATGACATCGTCGGTGAGCGCTGCGGGGCGCTGCTCGGGGATGCTGACCAGCGCGTCCGATTCCGGTTGTTGCGCGATCCACTCGGCCAGCGGGATTGCGTCCTCGAGTTCGGCCGCGTCCCAAATATCGGCCGCCAGATCGTGAACGCTGAAACGCCGGTTGTCCGATTTCGAGCGGTTCACCATCGCCTGAATCTCGACGACTCGCCCCTCTCGAAAGTACAAAGCGGTTTCTCGGTGCAAAGCTTCCACAAACCTCTTGCGCCCTTTCTCGTCGCCCACTCCCAGAAGTTCAAAGACCGCGTGATCCAAATCGACGCGGTCCCGTTGCATCAACTCGGGGGCGAGAACGATCGGGCCGTCTGCCAAACGCCGAGCGCGCTCCGGTGAATGGCAGTCGAGCAACTGGGGCTCGACGAAATGACCGACGGGTCGTTTCTTGAGATTGTCAAAACAGTCGGCCAATCGCTTGATGATTCTTGCGTCGCCCCTTCGGGGGTCCGGCACTTCCATGAGGGTAACGTCCACAATCTCGGTCTTAAGAGTCGTCTCAGTCCCGGCAAAACGACCGTAGAACGCCTTGAAGAGGCCGACGAGAGTTGAATTGAGCACTCCCAGGAGGGCCTTCCGCTGAGTCGTGGTGAGGTCGTCGCAGTAAAGGTCATAAAGGTTACAGTTGCCGATGATGCCCTCATGGTTGGCGGGCACAATATGCCGGTACTTCTGAGTCTTCGGCCAAAACGCGATGCCGGGGCGCACAAGCCTGGTCAGGTCGTACCACGGATCGCGGGCGGCGCACGTCGATCGTTTGGGTATGGGCACCGGCTTTGACTTGGTGGACGCGAACGTTGCCGTCATGCCGTACGACAGGTAGCGCCAGACCCAAGGCGACTTTGCTTTCAACTTCTCCATCGGTTCACCCACCAGGAGGACAACTCGATCGAGGTCGGCGCCGCGCACCTCCGGCCGGACGACCTCCATCGGGCTATGCAATTCCGGCGCTAGGTATTTGGCCTCGACGGGATGCACGCTTCCATCGCCGGCCTGAATGATCTTGAGTTTCCCCGACTCCACGTCCTTTCGGGGCGCGCCCCCCGCGTTGCGGCGGAACTCGTGGTCGCTCTGATGCGCGGCAAGCATTCGGGCCGTGATGTCCTTGGGCATGAAGAAGGCATCGCAACCGCTGGTGATGCCGCGGCGGATCGTCGCGATTTCGCCCAACGGAACGAACCGGTTGCCGTAGCGGCGCATGACGTCGAAGTACAGGTCGGGAGCCCGGACGTAGCGGCCCCATTTGCCTGCGGCATAGATGTCCGTGCCGCTCCAAAACTGGCCATTTCCATTGCTGTCGCGAGCGACGTCCTCCCCGGCTTCCTCGTCTTCAGCCGGTTCTGCCACTTCCACGTCGCTTAGGATCCGCCCAGCGCGCACCCCGTCGGCCCAGAGGTCCTTCTGCGCCTTGACGATAATTCGCAGATCGTGGTCTTGGCAATCATCCTGCGCCTCCAGGATACGTTTTCGCAATGCCTCAATGGCGTCCTGGCGCGCGTCTTCGTCTTGCCCGGGCGGAATCCCAATGATATCGCTCAACTTGCGCGCGAAGCGCACGAAACGAACCCGATTTTCCATCCGCGCGGGCTCATCGTCGCAGCGCTCGAGGATCGTAACGCAAGTCTTCACCCGGGCGTCTTCGAACCACGGCTCCGCGGCGCTCTCCATCACCGCCAGGATGCGAAAATGACGCAGGATCCATCCCTGCAGGGCGAAACCGTATTCCACGTCCAACCACGAAGAGCTGGTGAGGAACCCGAAGTAGCCGTCCGCTTTCAGCAATCGCGCAGCGGCGGGCCAGAAGTAACAATGAAGATCGCTTCGTCCGCTGAGCCGCAGATCGGGCCACGCCCCGCTGGCAATTGCGCCGAAGCGGGACTTGTCCTCTTTGGCGACCTTCTCCTGCCGCACGTAGGGCGGGTTGCCGACCACCGCGTCCAGTTGCGGCAGCGCGGCGTCCTGCGGTTCGCCGCTGCTGTCGGGAAGGCTGCAAAACGGTGCGGAGGGCTCAAAATCGAAGAAGTTCCGCCGCACGATGCGCGGATAGTTCGCCTCGTCGTTGATCTCGCGCGCCGCCAGGTTCAATGTGGCCAGGTGGGCGGGATACATGGCAATGTCGCAGCCGAACAGTTCGCCGATCAAGCCGAGATGTCGGCGCGCAGGGTCCAGGTGCTTCTTTCGATAGTAGGCCCGCACCAGGAAGCTGCCCGATCCGCAGGCCGGATCGAGGACCGTGGCCGCGGCACTGCGGATGCAGAAGCCGTTGATCAGGTCGACCACGTCGTCGCCGGTGAAATGTTGCCCGTACCGGTGCCGCTCGTCCGGGCCGATCAGCTTCTGAAAGATGCGCCCCACCACGTCGGACGGCACATCGCGGAAGTCGACCGATTCGATGCCGCGCAACAGACCGCGCCAGGCATCCAGGGCGTTGGCCGCGCGGAAAACCGATTCCGAAGCCCAATCCCGCGCGTCGGGCATCAACAGCGGCTCATAGTCCCCGCTGCGCTGGACGGCTTTCTGAAACAGGCTGTTGAAGGCCGCCATAGCGTCCTCGGGCTTCTTCACCGACGGCCGCAGTTCAAGGCGCGACAGGTCCGGGAAACGGTTCCGCAACGCCTTGTAGAAGATCAGCCGGTTTGCCCACACGTAGGCCAGTGTTTTGGCCATGTTCTCCACGGCCTTGGCCCACTCCTCGTGCGGCGTGCGAACGAACGTCCAATCCTGGTCGGTCATCCAGCGCTGCACGCGCAGGTCGAACGGTTTGCTCCGGTTGGAATGCTCCAAGAGGTAGGCGCTGGTGAGTTGGACCGGCCAATCCAGGTGGCTTTCCAGCGAGCGGATAAAGATGTCGTCCGGCGGCAGCCATTCCCGCCGCCGGCCGGAGATGATGTCGGCCAGGTCGCGAAGCAGGTCGGGCAGGAAGTGGGTCTTGATGAAATGGAGGTTGTCTTCCCGGGCGACCTCCTCGGGACTTGCGAGCGTGCGGCCGAGTCTGCGCTCCCAGACGCGGCGATCCAACAACGGCCTGTCCCACAGGCTGCGGTCCCAAAGCACAAAGGTGTTGACGTTCCAGGTGAAGAAGTGCTTGATGCCGGCGTCGTTGGCCTTCGATTCTGCGTCGCTGGAAAGGCTGGCGTCGTATGGGGAACGCCCCTCGGGCGTGCCGGGCAGCTTCACCTCGCCGCACAGGACGAGTTGGTCGCCGCGGCCATAGAATCGCAAGTCCTTGCGTTTCCGCCGGCCCGCGCCCGTGCCGAATCCCTCTACCCGGGCTTCCCGGAACGGGTAGGCCGCAGGATTCTGGCTTATGAGATGGTTTGCGGCAGAGGCGATCTGGCTGCAAAAGTCCACTTCGTGAATCGTTTGTTTTGTTGAGCCCACAGTCCGGCCTTCCCAGGTGGCGCTAATCCTCATATCCCCGCGGATGGTGTTTGAACCAGTTCCAGGCCGTGGCCACGATCGGGTCGATCTCGGTGTAGCGGGCCGACCAGCCCAGGGCGTCGTGGATCTTCTGCGCGTTGGCGAACAACACGGCCGGGTCGCCGGGCCGCCGCGCCCCGTACTCGACGGGAATCTTGCAGCCGGTCACGCGCCGGGCGGCGTCGATCACCTCCTTGACGGAGTAGCCGCGGCCGATGCCCAAGTTGTAGAACCGCGTGTCGCCCGGCCCGAGCGCCTGCATGGCCGCGATGTGCGCGTCGCACAGGTCCTCGACGTGGATGTAGTCGCGGATGCAGGTGCCGTCGGGCGTGGCATAGTCGGTGCCGAAGACGGTCACCTTCTCGCGCCGCCCCAGGGCCGAGAGCAACAGCACGGGAATCAGGTGTGTCTCCGGATCGTGGTCCTCGCCCAAGGAGCCGTCCGCCGCGGAACCGGCCACGTTGAAGTACCGCAGGGCGACAAAGGCGAAGTCCTTGTCGCTGACGGCGTAATCCCGCAGCACCCGCTCCACGCACCATTTCGACCAGCCGTACGGGCTGATCGGCTCCTGGCGCATGGTCTCGACGATCGGCGTGGCCTGCGGCTCGCCGTAGGTGGCGCAGGTCGAACTGAAGACCATCCGCTTCACGCCGGCCGCTTTCATGGCCTGCAACAGGCTCACGGTGCCGGCCGTGTTGTTCTGGTAGTAGGCCAAGGGGTCGGCGACCGATTCGCCCACGTAGGCCAAGGCCGCGAAGTGCATCACGCACTCGATCGAATGCTCGGCCAGCAGGTCGCCGATGGCCCCCCTGTCGGCAAGATCGAGCGCCTGGAAGACGGCCCCCGGGTGTACGGCCGACCGATGCCCACGGAACAGGTTGTCAACCACCACCACGCGATGGCCGGCAGCGATCAACTGTTTGGTGGCGTGTGAGCCGATGTAGCCGGCGCCGCCGGCAACCATGACATTCATTGCTTGCGATCCTTTGGGCAGGAGGACGGCAAAAACCGGGGTCTGGTCCATTCTTCGGCTTGCGGACCTTGGCATGGTCTATTGGTTCTGCCCGAAAACATGGACCTGACCCCCGTCGCGCCTACTTGCCAAACTGGGGTAAGGAACTGTACATTTCACAGCAGTTTATCGGGAGCTGTCAACCCCCAGGCAGCGAGCACTGGCAAAGCCAGTGGCACCCAGCACTGGCAAAGCCAGTGGCACCCACCCAGACAAGGAGAATTTAATGAAGGTCGTCGTTACCGGGGCCGCCGGTCAACTGGGGGCGGAATTGTGCCGCCTGCTCGGGCCGCAGGCGATCGCGGTGGACATCGACACGCTCGATCTGACCAACGGCCCGGCCGTACTGGAGGCCCTGCCGCGGCTGCGGCCTGAGGCGGTCATCCATTGCGCCGCCTATACGGCTGTCGACCTGGCGGAAAGCGAGCCGGAGAAATGCCGCGCGGCGAACGTCACGGCGGTCTTGTTCCTCGTGCAAGTCTGCCACCGGCTGGACTGCCCGTTGGTGCAGATCAGCACGGATTACGTTTTCGGCGGCGCGTCGCCCGGTCAGCGGCCGTGGCGGGAAGACGATCCGCCCGCGCCGCGCGGCGTGTACGCGATCAGCAAACTGCTGGGGGAACAGGCGGCCGCGGTCCACGAGAAACACCTGATCGTGCGGACCTGCGGGCTGTACGCGCGGCCGGCCCATCAGCAGGCGCGGAACTTCGTCAAGACGATTCTCCGGCTGGCCGAGACCAAGCCGAAGCTCTGCGTGGTGGCCGACCAGCACTGCACGCCCACCTACGTGCCGCACGTGGCCCGGGCCATTGCGTTCCTGCTGGGCGGCAACGGGGCGCCCGCTGCGCCGTGGGGGATCTATCACGTGACCAACCGCGGAGAGACCACCTGGTTCGATTTCGCCGTCGAGATCTTGCGGCTGGCCCGCCGGTCGGTCCCCATCGAGGCCATCACTACGGCCGACTATCCGTCGCCCGCGCCGCGTCCGGCCTATAGCGTACTGGACACCACGGCCTATTATCGCCTGGGGGGACCGCCAATGCCCGACTGGAAGGCGGCGCTGGCCGAGTATTTTGCCGAATATTCCCCCTCTCCCTCCGGGAGAGGGTAGGGTGAGGGGACTTAGTATTACAGGAACGATCCAGATGTCTTCCATTCCCGGCAAGGTGGCCCTGATCACCGGCAGCGGCAAACGACGGGTGGGCAACATGGTGGCCAAGACGCTGGCCGCACGCGGCTACTCCATCGCCTTGCACTACCATCGCTCGGCCAAGGAAGCCCACGAGACGGTCGCCGAGCTCAAGGGCCAAGGCCTCCAGGCCGAAGCGTTTCAGGCGAACGTCGGCGATGAGCCGGCCGTGGCCCGACTGTTCCAGCAGACGCTCGAACGCTTCGGCCGACTGGATGTGCTGGTGACCGCGGCCGCCCTCTGGATGCCGACGCCCTGGGAAGAGGTGACGGCCCTGGAGATCCGCCGGCAGTTCGACGTCAACGCCCTGGGCACGTTTCTCTGCTGCCAGCAGGCGGGGCGGATCATGGTCGCCCAGCCCGAAGGCGGCTCGATCATCACCATCGGCGATTGGGCCTGCGCCCGGCCGTACACGGACTACGCCGCCTACTTCATCAGCAAAGGCACTCTGCCCACCATGACGCGAATGCTGGCCGTGGAACTGAGCCGGCGGAACACGCGGGTCCGCGTCAATTGCATCCTGCCCGGCCCGGTGATGCTGCCCGTCGCTCTCGCGCAGCCGGAGGTGCAGGGGGCCGTCGCCGGCACGCTGCTGAAACGGGCCGGTTCGCCCGAGCACGTGGCCCATGCCGTGATGTTCCTCGTGGAGAACGACTACGTTACCGGCATCTGCCTGCCGGTCGACGGCGGCCGGCTCGTGGCCGGCGGATAAGCCGCGAGCCGTTACTCGCCGCACATTTCCGAGAGGTCGCGAAGATACTCGATGGAGTCTTCCACGTCGGGGACAGGGATTCCCACCTGCCGGCCATGAAGATCACAACGCGCCAATAACAGCAGTTCCTGGAAATCCTCCGCGGCCTGCAAGCGGTGCAGCGATCGCACGCCGAGCGTGCCTTCGGCCAGCGACAGGGCTTCCACGTGATGCTCCACGAACCAGGCGGTCCGCGACGTGACGAACCCCGCCAGCGCCTCAAGGGCGGCGGCAACGTGATCGCGCGGATCGATCGCCTTGCCCACGTCGTGCAACAGGGCCGCCAGCAGGAACTCTTCATCGTAGGGCAGCTTTTCCCGCGCCAAATCGAACACCTGGAGGCTATGATAGAGCACGTCTCCCTCGGGATGCGTCTGGCGGCTCTCGCTGACCTTGTCCAGCGGCAGCAGGAGCATGTGGTAGACGTGGAAGCGATCCTCGCCGGAGCCGGGATCCGCCCGAAGTGGCGAAACCGCCGGGCGCTCGGGCAGCCGGCCCAGACTGGCACGGTCGATCTGGCGTCGGTCGCCGCGGGCAAACTCGTGGATCTGCCGGCGAATCTCGCGATTGGTCGGCAGATCGGCAGGCCGGAACCCCGCGCCGCATACCCGCCGGGCGGCCCGGATCTTGGCCCGAAAATACTCCGACTCGTCCTGGGAGACCATCAGCCGGGCGGCCTCGAAGGCCACTTGTCGACGGAGATTATCGCGTGGCATGGCAGCGTGGTGCGCCGAAATCAAGCCCGTCAATGCGGCGCAGGGCTTCCACGGAAGTATAGACTCTGCCGGCGACCGCGGCCAGCGGCAGGTCGTTCGCCCGGAAGAACTGCAAAGTCTGACGCAAAGGGGTCAGGTCCATGTTTTCGGTCATGAGTCCGGCCAAATGGCAATGCCTATCAGCCGAAAAATGGACCAGACCCCGACTTTGCAGCTCTCCGTTCTTCGCCGGGAACTGTTGTGTTGTCGCGAAAAAAGGTAGAGAATACCTCTTGGACAGAGATGCCAGGCGGTCACCCGATCAGGTGCGAATGCCTTCCCGCCGCGCAGCCGCGGCTTTGGACGGGCGTTCCCAGCGCGAAAGAGGCGAGAAGGTTTCATCATGACAAAGACTGTCACCGTCCAAGCACAGCAGTTGTGGGAGTATTGCCACGTGTCGCGAAGGACCGACGGAGCGCTCGAGGCCGAGTTCCACGAGGTCGGCAACCAGGGATGGGAACTGGTCACCGTGATCTACCACAAGGATCTGAAGGGCGAAATGACCTGGACCGGTTTCTTCAAACGCCCCAGCACCGGCCAGGCGAAGCCGGCGGAGCAGACCATGCCCGGACGCACGGTAGTCAAGCCGACGGAAAAGCAGGCAGTCGATACGGCGGACAACGACCCCTTCGAGTTTCAAAAGGAATGAGCCGCCTCGGCGGCTTAGGAACCGGAATGCTATAACCTGGCCGGTTGCTCCGTAGGACGGATTGGCAATCCGTCCCACGTTACCCGCGACTGGCGGCGTTTGCACGCGGCAAGGCAGGGACAGGCCGACAACGGCACCGTTGCGGGTCACTCTTCTTCGTCTTCCTCCTCCTCTTCGTCTTCGTCTTCGTCCCAGTCGTCGTCATCCCACTCCTCTTCATCGTCGTCCTCATCCCAATCGTCGTCCTCGTCCCATTCCTCGTCTTCATCATCCTCGTCGTCCTCGTCTTCGTCTTCGTCCTCGACTTCTTCCCAGGGCTCATCATCGAGGTCGTCTTCCTCATCGTCATCGTCGTCCTCGTCTTCGTCATCGTCATCCTCGATGTCGTCATCGTCTTTGGCCGCTGCGATGAGGCACGAGGAACCATCGTGCAACGGATTGGACGAGGCGAGACCGGGGGCCATGAGTTCTTCTGGAAGGGATTTCGATGGGGGATTCGTGAGCATTTTCATGTGGGTCTCCTCTTCTTTGCGGAAATAAGGGGTTGGGTTCGCGATTTCCTGACTGGGATCGGCGGCTGTCTCGCCGGCCTCCTCGGTGACTCGGTTGGTAATCGGCAAAAAGTTGGGGCGAGGTAAATCCTCTAAGTGGCGTAAGCCAAACACCTGCAAGAACTGCCGCGTCGTGCCATACAATAACGGTCGTCCCAATTCCTCGGACCGTCCGGCGATCCGCACCAAGCCACGCTCGATCAGTTGCCGCAGGATTTCGCCGCATTGCACGCCGCGGATCGCTTCCATCTCGGCTCGCAGTACGGGCTGGCGATAGGCCACCACGGCCAGGGTTTCCAGGGCCGGGGTGGACAGTCGCGTCTCCACGTTCGTCCAGTGCAGCCTCCGCAACCAGGGGGCAAACTTCGGCCGCGTCATTAACCGAAATCCGCCGGCCACTTCCTGCACGCGCAACGCACTGCCTTCAACATCATACCGACGGTTCAAGCTTCGGATTAGTGTACGCGCTTTCGTTCCGTCCGCCAAGCCGGCTAGTTGAGCCAATTTTCGACTTCCCAGCGGTTCCCGGGCCAAGAACAGAACTGCCTCGAGTTGAGCCATTCGAGCCGGCCGCACCTCGTACGCAACAACCTCCCCCGTGCCGACACCGCCTTCAGCCACCTCCGGAGGGTCTACAACACCCTTCCGCGGATGTGTGCAAGCCCATATCGGCGGCAAGCGGTAGCGGAGTGCGACGCTGTGCAGCGACCGGGCCGGTGGTACGGAGAACTTCCACATGTTTTCCTGCTAAGGAGCAGCCGCAAGACAATAACTTGGCCGGTTGTTCGTAGGACGGATTGGCAATCCGTCCTACAATGATGGATCAACGTATTCTCTTGCGGCTTCTAACGATATAGCGTATGGGCTCGCCGGGCTTCTTGACAAGGCCCCCTCAAAGATCGTGAAGTTTTTGCAAAGATCAGCGACCAACGGGAGCGGACCAAAGAAACCGAGCGGTAGCTCGTCTTGGCCAGCCGGCCCTGCCGCCGTGGACTACTTCCGGCCGGAACGCCAAGATTCCACCTGCTCGACGACCTGTGTCATCGCTCGTAGGGGATCGGCGTCGGTGGCCTCGAAATACCGGGTGTAGTTTGCGTTCCCGCCCACGGCGATGCGGCAATAAAACCGGTAAAGCTGCTGTTGACCGCCCATGGTTTCCAAAAGGAAGTACGTGGCGCCCAACTGCCGCAGCCGATCCTGGACATAGCTGAACGAGTCGGATCGTTGCGCGGACGGCGCAGGGGTTTGTCCACCCAACGCGGGCGATTCGCCCCCCTTCTTGGCCACCGCAGGCCCTTCTTGCAGCCCGCTTGAGGCCACCGGCCGTGATGCGTCTTCTTTTCGCGGATCAGCCGTTGCAGCGGGTGGTGAAGCAGGCATTGCCGGTGTTACGGCGCTGGCAAGCGCTTCGTACTTGGCCGGTACGACTGCCGAGGACGGCATTTCGCCGGCCGGACCAAGTACAGCTTGACTTGACGCAAAAGGGTTCGCCGGCGCGACGGCCAAGACATCCGCCCCCGGTTTCTGCGGCTCGGCGGCAACGGCCACTGGCGATGGCATGGGCACAACCGGGGGGGACGGCTGAAAACCGTTCGGTTCGCTCGTCTTTTTCTCCGTGCTGGGCGGCTGGCTGGGCACCGTGATCGAAAGCACGGGCCAACGACCCTCACGCAGCGCATGAATTGCCTCCGGCAGCGACGACCCAAAAAGGGCCGCCAGCGGAATGGCAATCAGACAAACCAACATCACCAACGCCCGAAACATCACCACGATCGAGGATTGCTCGGCCAAGGGGCAACTCCTTTCCTCCGAATGAACTTCCCTGTTCGAGCGGCCATCATAACCTGTGCCTTTGGGGCCGGGCAACGTCAAATGTCCGGGAAAATGGCATAGGCCCCCCTCAAATTGGATCTTCAGAGTGGGTCCTGTCCCTTGTCCATTGTCCCTTGTCAATTGTCCTGCCATAATCGTTTGAATGCAGTCGATCTATCTTGACCATAATGCCACCACGCCGACGCGGCCCGAGGTCGTCGAGGCCATGATCCGCAGCCAGCGAAGCGGCTACGCGAATCCGGCCAGCCAACATCGCCCGGGCCAGGAGGCGCATGCGCTCCTGGAAAACGCCCGGGAGCGGATCGCCGAGATCCTGGGCGGCTGCCTCACCGGCCCCCAGCCCGATCGGTTGATCTTCACCAGCGGCGGCACGGAGGCCAACAATCTGGCCGTGCTGGGGATCGCCCAGGCGCGAAGCCGCACGCCGGGCCGGCTCCTCATTTCCGCCATTGAACACGCCAGCGTGATCGGTCCGGCCGAACATCTGCTGGAGCAAGGATGGCGGCTGGACACCTTGTCCGTCACGGATCAGGGGGTGCTCCGCCTCGATCTGGCGCCGGGGCTGCTGGACGCCCGGACGGCGTTGGTGAGCGTCATGCTCGGCAATCACGAGACGGGCGTACTTCAGCCGATCGGCGCGATTGCCGCTTTGTGCAACGCGGCCGGCGTGCCGCTGCATTGCGACGCCGTGGCGGCGGTCGGCAAGGTGCCGGTCGATTTTCGCCGCCTGGGCCTGGCCGCCATGACGATTGCCGCCCACAAGTTCCAAGGTCCCTTGGGCATTGGGGCCCTGTTGCTCCGCCACGACGTCTCCTTGACGCCCCTGTGTTTTGGAGGCCATCAGCAATTCGGCTTGCGGCCGGGAACGGAATCCGTGGCCCTGGCCATCGGCCTCCAGACCGCCCTGGAGCTTTGGCAGCAGGAGCAGACGGCCCATGCCGCGCGTCTTACGGCCCTGCGGGACCGGCTGGAGCAGGGGCTCTCGGCCGCTTGTCTCGGGGTGGTCGTGCATGGCCGGGGGGCCGACCGTCTGCCGCACACCAGCAACGTCGCCTTTCCCGGCCTGGACGGCCAGATCCTCTTGTTGGCCCTGGACATGGCCGGCGTGGCCTGTTCGGTCGGCGCGGCCTGTGCCAGCGGCTCGACCGAGCTCTCGCCCACGTTGCGGGCGATGAACGTGCCGAACCATTTGGCGGCCAGTTCCTTGCGCTTCAGCGTGGGAGCCACCAACGACGAGGCCGAAATCGACGAAGCCGTGCGTCGCATCGCCCACGTGTCGAGCGAGCTGCGGGGCGGTTAGAGATAATGTTCCCCCTCTCCCTCCGGGAGAAGGTCGGGGTGAGGGCGGTCGGCCATGAAATTAAGGTCCCCCTCTCCCTCCGGGAGAGGGTCGGGGTGAGGGCGGTCGGCCATGAAACGCCGAATTGTCGCGTTTCTTCCCAACATAAGCCCCTGGGGCAAGAAAAGACGACTAGCCGATCTCGTAAACCTTCGTCGAACCCGTCCATCGGGGTGGATTAGCAAGGGAATTGATCTGGTCTGAGGCGGTCAACTTGGTTATAGCGTGGCCCTATGAATGCCACGCTTCTGGACCTTCCGATCGA
>JBEKZQ010000135.1:0-13747 GCA_049509675.1 Thermoguttaceae bacterium
CGGCCAATTGGAAGCCAAATCGCGCGCGATGCAGACGGGCCGCAAGGGCAAATAGGTGCCAATCATCGTAGGACGGATTGCCAATCCGTCCCGCAGAACACGGACGGATTGGCAATCCGTCCTACAGACAACCGGCCAAGTTCTTGTCTTGCCGATCCTTGCCCGTCATAAGGCGAATGCGCGCATGCGTTCTGCGCCGGCGACGAGCAACTGCACCGCCGTCTGCACCTCGGTTGGCGTGGTGCTGCGGCCAATCTGGCAGCGGATCGAATGATGCGCCGCCTCGGGCCTGCCGATCGCCTGGAGCACGTAGTCGGGGTCGCCCTGGCTCTCGCAGGCCGATCCCTCGCTGAAGGCCACCTCGGGGACGCCGGCCATCAAACCTTTGCTGTCGACGCCCCGCAAGGTGAGGTGCAGGCCGCCGGGAATCCGCTGCTGGGGATGGCCGTTGAGGGTAACGCCGTCGAGCCGGCTGGTGATTCCTTCGAGCAACATGCCCGCAAGAGCGGCGAGCGTTGCCATGTCGTCCTGGAGCCGGGCGGCAGCCAACTCGCAGGCGGCGCCGAATCCCACGATGGCCGGCACATTGAGCGTACCGGCGCGGAGGCCCTGCTCCTGTCCGCCGCCAAGCAGTTGCGGCACGATCCCCGCTCGCAGCGCCCGAGGCCCCAGATAGAGCGCCCCGGCGCCCTTGGGGCCATACAGCTTGTGGGCCGAGAAGGTGACGGCGTCCAGGCCCAGCCGCTCGACGTCCAGCGGCATTCGGCCCACCCACTGCGTGGCATCGCAATGGAACAGGACATCCCGGGCCCTGCAAACCTGCGCCAGCTCAACCAGCGGACTGACGGTATGGATCACGTGGCTGGCGGCAATGATCGAAACCAGCCGGGTGTCGTCGTCCAGTGCGGCCGCGAGCGTGTCGGGATCGATCTGCCCCAGGGGATCCGGCCTCAAGCGGGTGACGCGGATCGCTCCGCCGCGCTCCTGCTGCCGGACCGGCTCGAGCACCGACTTGTGCTCGACGAGCGTGGTGACCAGGTGGCATGGTCGGCCGGCCCCGCCCATCGTTCCGGCAATCGCCAGGTTGTTGGCCTCGGTGGCGGAGGCGGTGAAGACGATGCGGCCGCGGCGGGCTCCGATCAGCGCGGCCACGGATTGCCGCGCCCGCTCCACGGCATCGGCGGCGCGGCGTCCCAACACGTGCTGGCTGGCCGGATTGCCGAACTGCCCGCGCATGTAGGGCAGCATCGCTTCCAGCACGCCCTCGTCCAGCCGGGTCGTGGCGTTGTTGTCCAGATAGATGACGTCTTGCACCTCAGCACTCCGCCAGGACCAGGAGCACGCGGCGTTGCGGCTGGCCCAGAATACGGGCGCGGCGGAAACCGGCGGCCCGCGCCAGTGCCTCGATCTCGGCCGAATGAAAATAGGTCTTGTTGCCCGGATTGCAGGGGTAGGCGTGCCGTGCCGCGGCATTGAGGAAATCGAGGATGGCGAAGCCGCCGTCGGGCACGAGCGCTTGCTGCACTTGGCGCAACAGCAACGGCGCCCAGCGGGGCCCGTAGTGCGAGAGGAGGATCCCCCGCGAGAACACCGCGCCTGCGGCGGTCATGTGAGAGGCCAGCTCGAAACAATTGCCCAGCACCCATTGCGTGCCGGGCAACGAGCGCTGCGCGGCCATGTCGAGCATCCGCGGGCTGAGATCCAGGCCGATGCCGCCGGCGAAGTGCTCCAGGAAGTGCTCCAGGATCAGGCCGGTGCCGCAGGCCAGATCGACCAGCAGATGCCCGCGGCAAAACTCGCTGCGATCAGCGACGGTTGTCTCGGCATCCGCGAGAAATCGGCAATAGGCATCGTCGTCGTTGAGATGGAAATGCGCGTCCGCCAGGTCGGCGTCCCAGCGGCCGGCCTTTTGATCCCAGCGAGCGCGGATCAGCGGCAGGTCCAGGGCGTCGTAATCGGCCTGGCGGCTGGGCGGCATGCCGTAGGGATTACTAGGCCTGGGGAGCATGCGGGCTCCTCCAATCGGCAAGCACGGCGACCGTTCGTTTCAGTTCTTCCAGGCCCGGGTAGTTGCGCCAGTGCCAGCGTTCGGGCATCCCCAACTCCGCGGTGATGATCTTGCGAATGTACTGCGAGGGGACGATTCCCGAGTCGTACACGAAGCGGCGGCCGTCGTTGCCCTGCAGGAACAAGTAGGCCTGGCCGCGCTCGCCCCACTGGGCCAACTCGCCGAGGAGGCGAATCTCGCGGTGCGGTAACCGTTCGAGATGCCGGTGGACGTCGACGGCCACGGGAAACACGTTCCAATGGGCATGGTCCACGCAACAGGTGCCCTTCTCGCCGGGCGATACGGGAGCATGCTCGAACATTACGGGACGGCATCCGTAATGGGCAAGCAGCCGCTCGCACGTCTCCTGCTGGAGGCGTTCCAGCGCGTCGTACTCGTCGTGCGACAAGTCGGCCATGGAAATGCGGTGTTCGCGGGTGGCGATCAGCAGGCCGCCCTCCACAAACTGCCCCAACGGCGGAAAGACCAGAAAGTGCGGCGTGGCATGCACTACCCGCGAAACAAGCTCGTGCCCCAGCAATTCATGGTAAATCGGCGAGCCGCGGCCGTCAAACTCCTGGCAGAAGACGCAGTTCGGGTTGTTCATTGGGGCTCTTCCGGTTCGCCGGCCGCGGCGGCAAGGGCCGCCCGCAACCGAAAGATATCCACCGCCAGCGCCTCCAACGCCCGGCGGCGGTGCTGGAAGACGTCGCCTGCCGCCGATTCATCCGCTACGAACCATTGCGTCAAGGGGCCGGGGCCGGGTCCCGGCGGACGGCGCGGATCGAGCCGCCCCGGCGCCTCCCCCTGCCAATGCCAAAGCGCTCCCTGAATCCAGCAACCGAGATGGCACACCAGCCGGCCGCGGGCGGTGGTGCCAGCCAGCAGCCGCTCGAGGCCGGCGGCGCCCAGCGCCTTGCACACCTGCCGGGTGAGCGGCCCGGGAAAACCGGGGTAGGCGTCCAGCAGCAAGCCGCTGTCGTCGACCAGGCACGGCGCGCCGAAGGCTTCGCAGGCCAGGCGGGCTTTGCGGCTCAAAACGGCCGGAAAATCGTCGTCCTGCAACTCGGCCATCTCGAACCCGGGCGCGCGCAGCGCGATCTGCAACTGCTCTAATCGCTCGGCCAGCGGGGCGTACTTGGCAGGATTGTTGGTCAGCAGGCACAACATCAGAACGATTCACGGATCAGGGCGGCCGCCCGGCGACAAACGTCCTCCGCATCGCGGCCGTCGGTAGGCAGGAAGGCGACCTTCGGGCCTTGGGTCGCCAGCCAGGCGTAGAAGTCGCGCTCCCGCCGCGCGAAGGCCGCGTCGGCCGGACTGGCGGCGTCCCACTGCCGTTCCTGGCCGCTCTTGCCGGCAATCCGCGCGGAGCATGTGGCCGGGCTGGCCTCCAAGACGATGGTCAGATCGGGGACCCTCAGTCGATCGGCCGCCAGTTCCAGCAACGACAGCAGTCGTTCCAGCCGCTCGGGATCATGGGCGTAATGCACGGCCAGAGTCGACCACAACGAGCGGTCCATCACCATCAGTTTCGCGCCGCCGGCGGGGATATCACGGGCGGCCTCGATCACGCCGGAGAGAAAATACATGGCCGAGGCGAGCCAATCGGCATCGCGGATCATGTGCAGTTTCAGGGCGGGCTCTTCCCAGGCGGCCGGCACGCCGCGAAGCTGCGGCAGGCCCAGGCGTTGGCCCAGTGCCTGGCACAAACAGGTCTTGCCGGCGCCGTTGGGCCCCTCGATCGCCACCACGCGCGGCTCGCCGCGGCCGACGGCCAGGCGCGCCGGCAGAGTGCGTCGCCGGGCCGCCAGCCGCCGGGTCTCGAACGTCAGCACCTCGCGGACCAGACGGATACACTCGATCGGTCGCGGACTGTAGACCGTTTCCTTGCCCAACATGACGGCGTCCGGATGCTGTTGGGCCAGCACCGCCAGGCCGGAGAGTTCCGCCCGCTGCGGCATCCCCACTTCCGCGAAACACTCGACGATTTGCGTCGCCACCACCACCGGCTTGCCCGCCCGCTGCGCCGCCGCCACGAGTTGCTCCTGCACCTCGGGCAAGCGGATGAACTCCACGGCGGGCCCAAGATCGCCGCGGGCCACCATGATGCCGTCTGATACGCGGAGAATGGAATCGATGCGTTCGACGGCGGCCGTGGTCTCGATCTTGGCCATGACCCGAACCGGCGTGGCGAGCTGTCTGCGCAGCTCATCGCGGCCGGCTTCAACGTCGTCGGCCGTCGCTACCAGCGAGAGTGCCACCCAGTCGGGAATCAGATGCTCGGCCGCGAAACTTCGCAGCAGGTCGCGGTCGGCCGGCGTGACCATCGTGAACGGGCTGAGACTGTCGGGCAGATAGAGCGAATTCGACGATTTCAGCAGCGTGGCGCATCGCTGCAGGCAGGCCAATACGCCGTCGGGATGCACCTCTTCGACCCGAAACTCCAGCCGACCGTCGCAGAACCACATGCGGTGCCCGACGGAAAGTTCTCCCAGCAATGCCCCCAGACCGGGCAAGGGGATCCTGGGGATCTCGGCCGGTTGCGCCCCCTCGGAGACCTGTGGGGCGTCCACGAACTTCACGACCGCTCCCACCGCCAACGACAGGTCGGGCATTTTCCCGGTCCGTGGCCGCGAGGATGGCAGGTCGAGCAACAGTTGCACGGGAATCCTGGACTGCGCAGCCGCCCGGCGAACGTCGGCCGCGTTGGTCAAGTGGGGACGCTGCCGGTAACCGCAGGGCAGACGGAACCATCGGGCCCCCGCCTCGATGGCCAAGCCAAAACATTCGGCCGTTTCCAAGGTGGGCCCCACGGTCACCATGATCTCAGGCACGTTGAACATTTCACTCCCTCGAAAATAACAATATATCATGCACATGCCGCGCGCGGAACGAATCTGCGAACGCCGCGGCCCGAAAAAACTCGCATCTTACTCGTAGCGGCCGTCACTCTCCACCCCCGCCATGCGCACATCGTGCTGGGTTGCCACGCGAATCTCCAACACCTCGACCGTAAAGGCGCGGTCGGGCAGGGCGACCGTCCGCGATTCACCTTTTTTCATGCCCAGCAGCGTGCGGCCCATGGGGCTGGACGCCGAGCAGGCGTTCTCCAGTACGGCGCCCTCGCCATCGCCGCACAGCACATAGGCTTCCGCCTCCGCGTCGCCGGGCCGGCGCACGAGCACGTAGTGGCCAATCGCCACGCGATCATTGTCGGCGGGCTGCGGGGCGAGCACTGCGCCGTCCAGCAGTTTGCAGAGGCTGCGAAGCTGCTGGGAAAACAATTCCTGTTGCCGCATTCCTTCTTCGTATTCAAAATTATCGTGATAGGCGTTGGAATCGTTCTGCGCCGCCTCGCCCGCCGCTTGCAGCGCCCCCTGTCGCCGTTGCTCCAGAAAGGCGATTTTCTCGCGGATGGCCGCCAGGCCGAACTTGGTCAGATACTTGGCCATAGCGCCGCTCAATCCCGCTGGTGGAAGACGCTCATCGACAGTGAGTTCAACGGCGTGGAGAACACATACTCGTCGCGCGGCGTGGCGCGGTCGCTGCTGACATAGCCTTCTGCCTCCAGCGCGGCCACCGTGTGCTCCAGGAGTTCCAGCAGTTGGCCGCGGTCCAGGTAGTCGAAGGAGATGTTGTCGTTCAGGCCGCCGTAGCAAAAACTGGCGAAGTCCTTGGGGTCCCGAATGCGCAGCCCGTGCTCGGCCGGCCGCTCGTAGTAGAGCGTGCCCGGGAAAGGGATCAACTGATGGATCGAGATCTCCTGCGGCCGCAACTCGCGCATGAAGGAGACCGACTCGTACTGTTCGTCCAAGGTGCCGGGCAAGCCGAAGACCCAGCCGGTCTTGACGCGCATGCCGGCGTCCTTGGCGCTGCGCACGCCCAGGCGGATGGTCTCCCGGTCGATCCCCTTCTGAATCCGCTTCAGGACCGCTTCGGAACCCGACTCGACGCCGAAATAGACGCGCTGGCAGCCGGCGGCCACCATGGCGGCGGCGACCTGCGGATCGATGCTGTCGGCACGCATCTGTGCAACCCACTGCACGTCCAGGCATTCTTGCACCAGGCGATCGCAGAACTCGAGCACGTTGCGGCGGGCCATCAGAAAGACATCGTCGACGAAGAACACTTCTTTCGCCGCATAACGGTCCACGAGATAGCGCATTTCCGCGCACAGCTCGCCGGCCGAGCGGATCGTCACTCCGCCCCGCAACACCCGGCCCGTGTAGTTGGCGCAGAACGCACACCGGTAGGGGCAGCCGCGCGAGGCCAACATCGAGTGATGCGTGTACAAAGGGAGGTTATAGACGTCGCGATCCACGATGCCCAGCTCTGCGAGGTCCGGGCCTTTCGCCGCCCCTGCCAAGGGGACAGTCCCATTTTCCTGCGATCGCGAGCGATCGCCGAACGAAAATTGGGACAGTCCCCCGCCGGCCGCGGAAACCACGCGGGGGACGTCCCGCCATGACCGGCGCCGGCTGAGCCGCCGGAGCAGCTCGACCATCGCCGCGCAGCCCTCGCCCAGCACCACGGCGTCGGCGCCATCGGCCAGAAAGTCCTGCGGAAACAAGCTGGCGTGGATGCCGCCGGCGACGATCGGCATGCGGGGAAACTCCCGCCGCAATCGCCGCAATTGCCGCTGGGCCACCGGGTAACTGGGCGTGATCACCGACAGTCCCACCAGGTCGGCGCAGAAGTCGCGCAGGCGGGCCAGCAGCCGCTCGTCGTCGGCCCCCTCGGCACTCTGATCGAAAACGGCCACTTCGTGGCCCTGCCGCCGCAAGGCCGTGGCGATCAGGCCGACCCCCAGCGGATACTCGCGGTAAGTCTGCTTCGGATTCAACGAGCGCGGAAGGAGCAGGAAGACGTTCATGCCAACTCCCTGCACAGCGAGGCTTCACCCGGCCGGTCCGCCTCGGCCAGCACCCGGCGGATCTCGGCAAGATCTTCCAGATAGATATGCGCGGAACTGATCACGCCCGAAACCAAACGCAGAGGAACATGCAAGTCTGCCGCCACCCGCTCGGCCAGTTCGAAAAGACAGACGCCGTCGGCGTAGAATTTTCGGAAGATATCCTGTCCGCGGGCGAAATACGCGGTGATCAGGCCGTCGTTGCGCAGGAGGAAGTGTACAACGTTAATACATGGCACGCGGCCGTCGCCGGACCCGACGAGCGTTACCACGGCCCGTTTCGTGGCCGGCTCGCGCCGCAGCAACTCGATCACGTCGCTCAGGTCGTCGCGTCCTTGCGGCCCGTGCAGCCGATCGCTGTAGTTGTGCCCGAAGAGGTTCGGCTCGCGGGAAAAGAAGACCTTGCGCATCTCCTCCACATGGCGCCGCGACGCGAAACGAAGCAGCAACGGATCCGCCTGGAAGTTGCCGTTCTCGAAGGCCACGCACAGGCGGAGCACTTCGCGCGTTTCATCGCTGACGGTCTGGCCGCTTCGGTATACTTCCCGAAGGGCCGCCAACCAGGTTGCCCCGAGGCTGGGATAGCGGATTTCCTGCATTTCTTGTTGAGCCTCAGAATAGTCATGCCGCGCGGCCGGTCTTGCCGGAGAACCGCACGCATGGCGATGTAGTGCCTTGCTGACCATCAATAGGCGGGCCCCTGTTCCGACGGCCGTCTTAACGTGATTTTAACATATGTTGGGCAGTTGAACATGCCCGCAAAACGGCGGCAAGAAGAAAGTGTTTCGCGCCGCGCACGGCCGCCATGTCTCGGTGTGGCGGGCGGCTTCCGTATTGTATATCGCCCCTAACGCGAGTGGCACGGCCGGAAACCGCTCGTGCAGCATGTACGCGCATCGGTTACTATTATATTGTGAACGGTTTGTAATGATACGATCCGTTCCCTATTGCTGCGGTTGGGATCATTTCAGACCGCGCAAAGTAGAAGGTCTGGTTCCGTCGTTCTCCGAACATAGTCACTTTTCGCCCAGGCGCCGCATGTCAGAGAACACACCTGCTGCAAAATCGCCGTACAAGTTCGAGAACGATGCATCCGGGCGGTTGTTCTGCTGGTGTATCGAGTCCGGCGCGGTCGATCTGTCCGCGCTGATCGACGGCGCGTTTCGGGATGGCGGAGATTCGGGCGAGGTGATCAAGCGCCTGGCGAGCGTGCTGGAACTGGCGGTGGCGCAGCACCCGGACTGGGCCGCCGAGGGCCCGTCGCCCCAGTCGGCGGCACTACCTGGTACGCCGCGCAAGGCCCCCCCTTATTCCATTTGGTTTCGCCCCAGCCCGTCGAAAAAAGTGAAGTTCAAGGAGGTGGCCAAATCGCTGCTGATCTTCGCCGGGCGAATTCCGGCCGAGAGCTAGTGGTCTGTCCAACTTGAGCTTACGGGTGCCACGGTTGGCTTGTCCAACCGTGTTTCCAGCACTGCTGGGCAAGCCAGCAGTGGCACCCAACCGGTAATGTGGAAATGGACAAACCACTAGCATGTGCGGCGAACGCTGGCATTTTCGGCAAAACGCGATTATCATGGGGAGTTATGGGACGGACCGGGCGCTACGAACTGAAGTACGTGATTGACGAAGAGCGGGCGACTGCGATCGCCGACTATCTGCGCTGTTACCTGCAGCCTTCCGTCCACAATGGCGACGGTCCGGTCCGCGGGCATCCGGTGATCAGTCTGTACATGGATTCGCCCGATTTCTTCTTGTTCCGCCAGGCGTTTTTCGGGCATTTGAACCGCATGAAGCTGCGGATCCGTTTTTACAACGAGCACTGGCAGCACCCTGCCTTCCTGGAGATCAAGCGGCGGGTGATGGATGTGATCGTCAAGGATCGCGCCATGATTAGCCGCGAGGGGGTGCGGCAGTTCCTGGAAGGCGGCTGGCCGAACCAAGCCTACTGGTTCGACTCCAAGGAGCTGTTGCACGGCAAGCGACGGATGGACGTGTACTATAAGTTCTGGCACTTTTGCAACACGATCCAAGCGGAGGGGAAGGTCTATGTCTCCTATCTTCGCGAAATCTGGGAAGCGCCGGGCGACGAGGAACTGCGGGTCACATTCGATCGCCAGGTGAGCGCCACGCCATACGACGGCAGCAGCAGCGGCAGGCTGGAGGCCTGTCTGCGGGGGATTCCGCCGCCGCCGGAGCGCCCGCCCTATCTACTGCCGTTTGACGGCGTGATCCTGGAGTTGAAGTACGACACCCAGGCTCCCTGGTGGATGTACGACATGGTCAGGTTCTTCAACTTGCAGCGGCGCTTCATGTGCAAGTACTCCGCTTGCATCGACGGCATGCAACTTCAATGGAGGAAAGCTCCTCTGCCGGAGGAAGAGTGGCCGCTGATGCTCCACGGATTTGATTAAGGATTTGGCGAAGAACAGCTCGACGGAATCCCGTAGGACGGATTGCTAATCCGTCCACGATTCGGCGACGGATTAACAATCCGTCTTACGGCCAAATATGGAAGTTATTCTTCGCCGGTCCCAAGCCGCAGAAAGGCTCAATCGCCCGGCGGGGCGATGGATTCGGGGCGAACCTTCGCCGCGGGCTCCGTGGCCGGTTTGCAGGCGGAGCGACCCGCCATGGTCACGGACCGTTCCTTCAAGGCAGGCACGGCGATCTGCTGTGGGTGGGCTGCCCGATGCCGCTGCCGCGCACGTTTCTGCTCTTCCGCAAACATGCGATTATCGGCGAGCCAGGAGGCAAACTCTTTGGCTCCCTGCACGATCTTGACGGCCAGGTACATCCCGGCAATGAGAAAAAGAATCCACAGCCACGGCATGGCCACCTCCTCCTTCCGATCGGCCCGTACCGAAGAACAAGGAAAGTGCATCTTCTTCCAGCATAATCAAGGTGCCCCGGGCGTTTCAAGCCTTATACTTCGCGCGGCTCGAAATAATCCCAACCGCAGCAATAAGGAACGGTTCGCACCATTACAAACCGTGTACACTATTTCTCTTTTTCTGACTCTTTTTCCAGATCCTTCCAGGGGTCATCACCCCGTTGGTCCCGCGGGTGCTCCGCTTGTGAGCCAGGGAGCCTAGTCGGCAGGGGCACCTCAAGTACCCCGTTCTTAGGATTCACGTGGATCGATCGATATTGGTCGGGATAAACCACCTCCACCCCGGTCCAGGAGGCCTTGACGTAGGCATGGCCGTAGGCCGCGTTCTTGCAGCCCCCGTTGACCATGAATTGCTTGCCCGCCTCGTCGAACTTGATCGCGCCGGAGCTATTGGTGGTCTTCCGTTCGGCGGGTGACAACTCGTCGTGCAAGACCAACGGCGCGGCACTGGGCCGCACGCTCCCCGTGAGGCGTTCCACCGGCACGCCGTCAACGGGCTGACCCGACTCATCCACGACGCGGAGCATCTGGAACTGCGTACAGCCCGACGCCGGCAACAAGAGCAATAGGCCCAAAACGAATGCGCGCATGGCAACGGCACTCCCGGTTTGAGAAGAGGGCGGGAGCGTACCGTAATCCGGCCTGCCCGGCAAGGGCAATCGGCATGGGTCTCGACGCTGCGACGCTGCCAGGACTTGAACCCGTACAACGGATGACAGGAAGGGGTAGAGTCGCTTATTGCCAAGGTGTCAAGAAAGCGCGCCTGTCCCCCCTTCTTCCGCCCTTCTTCCGCGTCTGAACACTGAAAACTGAAAACTGAAAACTTCCCCACTACTCGGGCAGTTCTGCCAGCCAGGCGCGGATTTCGCTGTCGTACTCGCTGGCCAGATCGCTCTTGACCAGTTGGCGGTGGAAGGCGGCCGCCCCTTCCTTCAGCAGGTCGGCCGCCTCGGCGCTGGGGAAGCGGCGCATCGGGTCCGGCGCGATCAGGCCGCGGCAGAAGGTCATGAGCAACTCGTTGCACACGACCTCCTGGGGCAACAGGTGCGGCAGTCGCTGGGCCAGAAAACGTTTCGCTTCCAGGAGGTCGCAGAAATTGCTCAAGCCGGCGAACGGCTTGGCGCCGGCCAGCATCTCGATGAGCACATAGCCGAGACTGGCCAGGTCGCTGCGCGGCGTACACTCGCCACCTTCGAGCACTTCGGGGGCTGCATAGGTGGGCGTACAAGTGCGTCGCGAGGGCGGATTGTCCATTTCGAACGCCGAACCGATGTCCACGATCTTGGCGTTGCCGGTCCGCTTCAGCATGATGTTCGCCGGTTTCAGGTCGCCATGCACGATCCCTTCCCGGTGCAACGCGGCCAGGGCCGCCAGGCAGTCGCGCACGATGGCGATGGCGATGCCCGGCTTCAACCGCGGTTGCATCGGCCCGAGGGTCACAATCACGCGGTTGAGGTACTTCCAGCGTTCTTTATCGACCCGGCCCTGCACCCGCTCGAGCATCTTGCGCGTCAGCAGTTGGCTCAGATCGTAGCCGTTGACCCATTCCATTTCCATCAGGCGGATCCGCGAGCGTTCCACCCAATTGTGGACGTCCAGCAGATTGTCCTGCTGGATCTGCGCCACGTGGGCGGCCACGTGGGCCATGCGCCCCATGCTTTCGTCATAAACCCGATCATCTTCGTAACGTTCGGGCGAAAAGATCTTCAACGCCACCGGCAAAGTGAAATTATCGGTGCCGCGTCGGTGGCTGAGATAGACGACTCCCTGCCCGCCCGAGCCGAGCAGGCGGATGAGCCGATGGTGTTCGGTCCAACTCAGGCGTTGATGCTCGATGATGGCGTGGTAACGGTCCAGCACCTCTTCGGAGCAATGCGCGGCCGGGTGGCCGCCCCAGGTGCGTGTGCCGCTGCCTTCGTAATACATCGTGGTCGACATAGACTGTATACAGTCAGGAATGAGGCGAGCCTTGCCAGGTTGCCGCGATTGGGGTCATTTCCAACCGTGCCACGTGGCAAGCTCTCCAGTTGCGCAAGACAAATCGGGCCTCCATGCTTGTCAACATCTTAGCTTCGCAGACGGGGCCCCGTAAAGATCGCATTCCTGGGCCGGGGGGAATGATGGTCAACAGGATGGGGGCGAGGGGCAGGCCACCACTTCCGATGGTGGCCGGCCCGTGAACGGCGACCGTTGCGCTCCCTTCTCCCGACGCCGGCCTGCCGGACATGCCGGTTGTGCCGAGTATAGTGGCCAGGGTATGGAATTGCGGGCGTAAACCGTGGCCAGCCTTATGGTTGCAGGTAACGGTTCTGCCGAGAATATAGAAGGAACGGCCTATACGGTATAGCCTCGTCGGCGAACCGCCAGCTTTGGGACGTCCGTATCCCAAGTAGGACGGATTGCCAATCCGTCCCGCAAGACAGACGGATTGGCGATCCGTCCTACGGGCACGCCAACCGACCGCGCGGTGAGAAGCACATGAACAGCAACCAGTGGCGGCACAACGCGGGAACCCGCCAATTAGCCTTGCTCGTCCAGGCGGTGGGCGCGATCGTCGCACAGCTTTTCCTTCCGTTGGGCAGTGTGAGCGTACGTGCGGCCGAGAATCCGCAGCAGTTGCCCTACGTCATCTATGCACCGGGCGCCATGCGCAACATGGTCGATGTGCCGCCGCCCGCCCTTTCGTCGCCGCAGGCAGTCCAACCCGGCGCGACCCTGGCGGCCCCAAGCGCGCCGGACACCGTCAGCTTGGACCAGGCGATCCATGAAACACTGCACAGCGATCCGAAACTGCGCGCTGCCTTGGAGACGATCACGCAAGCCCGGGCCGACCTGCGGACCAGCGGCATCTTGCCCAATCCGACCTTGACCGTGGGCGGCGTGCTTCTTCCCACTCGCCCCTTGTCGCCCACGCGGCCCGGCGGACCGCCGGAATTCGACATCATTGCCAGCTATCCGATCGACTGGTTCCTGTTCGGCAAGCGTGCGGCGGCGATGACCAACGCCCGGCTGGCGGTGGACGTTTCCGCGGCCGATTATGCCGACCAGGTGCGGCAGCGGTTGGCAGGCACCGCCGCGGCCTTCTACGACGTGCTCGAGGCGCAGGCCACGTTGAACCTGGCCCGCGAGGATCTCGACAGCCTGCAGCGCGTGGAAACGATGACCCGGCGACGGGTGCAACTGGGCGGGGTGGGAAGCATCGAGTCGGACCGCATGCGTTTGTCGGTCCTGGATGCCCAGCGGGAGACGCGGAACCGTGAGACGGCACTGGCGACCGCCAGGGCGCAACTCCGGGCGGCAATGGGTCGCGGTATCGCCGCCCCGCCCCCGGAGGTTGCAGGGAGCCTGGACGTTCCGGCCCCGGCGCCCCCGTTGCAAGTCGGCGAGGCCCTGGCCATTGCGGAGCAGAATCGGCCCGACGTCGTCTCCCTCGAGCGGCAGATCGCTAAGGCCCGCAGCGGCATCGCGGTCGAAAAGACCAAGGCCTTCCCAAGCGTGGCGCCCTCGGCCGGGAGCCAATACCAGTATCAGACCGAAATTGGCTCACCGAATGCCGCGGAGTATACGGCCACCGTGAACGTCACCATCCCGTTGTTCGACCGGAACCAGGGCAACATCAATAAGGCCGAATCGGTGCTGGCGCAGACGTATTTCAATTTGCAGGCGCAGATGATCCAGGTTCGCGCGGAGATCGAGCAGGCGGTGGCCGAATTCCAGGCGGCTCGGAACGACGTGACGCTGGTTGGCCCGCAGCAACTGCAGACCGCCCGGAGCGTCCGCGACCGGACCCAAGCTGCCTACCAAGCGGGGGGGATGAGTCTTTTGGAAGTGCTGGACTCGGAGCGTGCCTACAGGGATACTTACCGTACCTATATCATGGGTCAGTCTGCCTATT
>JBEKZQ010000136.1:0-13691 GCA_049509675.1 Thermoguttaceae bacterium
AAACGCGAACTTCCGCCCGTCCAGGTCCAAGGCCTGGTCGCGAAGCCGGGAGAGGTCGAGTTTCCCACCAACCGGCGGTTTCGCCTCACGAACGCCATTTCCGCGGCCGGGGGAGAATCCAACGACATGGCCGACCGTGTCTTGATTCAACGGCAACTCCCCGACGGACAGGGCGTGGTGTTGATCCGCGCCAGTCTCGCGGATGCCATGCGCGACGGCCGGGAGAACATTGCCCTGGCGCCGGGCGACGCCGTGCGCGTCGAGCGCACGCCCTCGACCTTCGGCTGGGACCTGGTCAAGCGCATCGGAGTTACCCTCGGTGGGACCGTGCCGCTGATGCAATAACGCCCAACACGACCAGGTACGCTTCCACTCAACCAAGTGTGACGATGACTTCTCGGTGCGACGCAATCCAGGAAGATGCCTTTTCCAGAAGAAGACTCAGCCGCATGATCGAACCAGCTTCCAAACCGCTGTTGGCGGAATCGGCCCCGGCCCATCCTCTCCAGGCCTTGTTGCGGTTTGTCCGCGCGGTGCGCTACCGCAAGGAAGTCGTGCTGGTGACGTTGGTTGTTTCTGCGCTCTTGGGCGGGCTGTACTACAGCAGTACGGCCAGAATCTATCAATCCAAAGCCGAACTTCTCATCCGGCAAACGGACGCCTCCAAGGAGATCAATATCCCGGGGATAAGTCGCGGCGCCCAGGATTACATGGACACCTATCGGAGCGTCGTGCTGAGCGAGGCCGTGCTGGAGCCGGCCGTGAACCTCCTCTCGGCCGACAACCGCATCGACTTTCAGAACGTTGCCGCCGACAAGATCATCGACAAACTGCAAAAGAACCTGCAGGTCTCGATCGTCCGCAAGACGAGCATCCTGCAGATCAGCTACCGCTCGCACAAGGCGGAGGCGGCGGCGGCCGTGGTCCAGGCCACGCTGGCGTCGTTCCAGAAGTACGTGGACACGATCGTCAATCACACGGCGGGTGGAATCCTGGAAACTCTTACCAAGGAAAAGAGGAGCCTGGAACAACAAATCCACGGCACGGAGTCCGATCTGATCAAGCTCCGCAGCGAAATCGGCACGGTCTATTCCGGCAACCCCAAGGAGGGCGGCTCCGACCTGATCACCCAGCAGGCATTCACCCTTCAGAACCTGCAGAAGGAGCGCTACGACAAGCGGGTTCAAGCGCAGACTCTCATGGAATCGATCCGGATTTCCGCCCAGAGAGGCGAGGATCTCCGCCCGTATTTCATCGCCGTTTTTTCCGGGCCGGGCCGGGAGGCGCTCCTGGGAACCGATGCCGGGGCCGTGCAGAAGCAGCTCACGGAAGACCTGGCCAAACTGCAAAAGATGCAATCGGTCTACGGTCCCAACCACAAGGACATGCGGGAAATCCAACAACGGATTCAACAGAACGAACAATTGCTCCGCGACCGCTGGCAATTGGTTTTCGGCCGGGCGCCGGAGGGCGGCATGCGGCCCCTGGCAACGATCCTCCTGGAGGCCTCCCGCCAGGAGTACGAACAGGCCCTGAATGCCGAACGTCTCACGAAGGCCAGTTCCGACGAAGCCATCGCCAAGGCCATTGCCATGGACCGGGGCATAACCAGGATGCGGGCGCTGGAACGCGAGTTGGATCGCCTGAATCGCTCGTTCGAGGCCGTGCTGGAGAACATCAAAGGCATCAATCTTCAAAAAGAGAGCGGGACCGTTCTGACGTCGATCCTCACCCGTCCTGAAATCCCCGCCTTGCCGGTCTGGCCCACGCTCGGCATCGTGGCGGGACTGACGCTGCTGTTCGGACTGGCCGGCGGACTGGCCATCGTTTACGTGCAGGACCTGTTGGACGACCATTTCCGCTCGCCCGAGGAGTTGCAAATGCACGTCGGGGTTCCCGTGCTGGCCATGGTCCGCCGCATGACCTGCTTGGCCGAGCACGGACTGGACGCCGTGTTCCTGCACACCCATCCGACCGCCACCGAAGCCGAGTCGTTCCGCACCCTCCATACCGCTTTGGCGCTCACCGAAGGCGGAATTCGTCGCCTGGTGCTTTCCAGCAGCGAACCGGGGGACGGCAAGACCACGGTGGCGGCCAATCTGGGCATGATCTTCGCGCAGTCCGGCAGGCGAACCCTGCTGATCGACGCCGACATGCGCCGCCCCGGTCTGACCTCGCTCTTGGACTTGCGGGGACATCGGGGGCTGTCCAGCGTGCTGCGCGATTCGGCATCCCTGGATGAAAGCCTTCAAGCGAATCTGCACGCGGCCATCGTACCGAACCTCGACGTGCTTCCCGCCGGCCCGCGGCCGCGCAATCCAGCCGAATTGCTCACCAGCGATCGATTCTCGGAGCTGATCTCCCGGGCCGAAGAAAACTACGACCAGATCGTCATCGACAGTCCTCCGGCCATGGTCGCCGACACCGCCATCATCGGCCGCCTGATTGACGGCGTGCTGTTGATCGTCCGGCCGGAGAAGAATCGGCGTCGAACGGTTCTCCGCGCTGCCGAGGGCCTCACGGCACTCGGCACGCGACTGCTGGGCGTGGTGGTCAATCGGCTGGTCGATGAAAAGCGCGAGGACTACACCGGTTACGGCTACGGGTATGGATACGGCTACGGATACCGATATGCCGAAGAGGGCCGCGACAGCGAGCCGGCTTCCACGGCAACCGAGAACCAGGACGTTTCCGCCGTCGTGCCGGCGGAACCTGCTGCCAAACCTCGCGCTGCAGCCAGCGCCCCTGAAACCATTACCATTCGTCGGCGTGTTGCCTGAAATGCTCGAGGATCGCCGACCCCGTGCAGTACTACTGAGCGGCCACCCATGATCGAACCGAACCTCCTTTTGATCAGCCAGGTCTACGTTCCCGACCCGGCATCGGTCGGACAACACCTGCACGACATGGCCGGAGAGATGGCGCGGCGGGGCTACGGGGTCAGGGTCTACGCGGCGTCGCACGGGTATGACTGGCCCGAAAACCATTACCCCCGCCGCGAAAGCCGCGACGGCGTGGACGTCATGCGGCTGCCGCTCTCCTCGTTCGGCAAGAAGACGACGGCGATCCGGTTGCTCGGTCAGATCAGTTTTCTGGCGCAGACGATGCTGCGCGGGCTGCTGATGCGGCGCCCGGGGGCCATCCTGGTCAGCACTTCGCCGCCGATGTGTGCGGCGGCCGGTTGGCTGCTGTCGCTCTACCACCGCGCTCCCTTGATCTACTGGGTCATGGACATCAACCCGGACCAGGCGGTGGCCGCGGGCCTGGCCCGGCCCCGATCTCTGTCGGTGCGGATTTTCGACTGGTTCAATCGAGCGGCCCTCGGCCGGGCCCACACGGTCGTGGCCCTCGACCGCTTCATGGCCGCCCGGCTGATCGCCAAGCGGGAGATCGGCGACAAGCTCGAGGTGTTTCCCCCCTGGCCTCACGAGGATCACCTGGAAGACATTCCCCACGCGCAGAACCCTTTCCGCAAGGAACACGGCCTGGAGGGGAAGTTCGTGGTGATGTATTCGGGCAACCACAGTCCGGTCAATCCGATCAGCACGGTGCTTCAAGCCGCCGCAGCGCTGCGGCAAAGCGAGAACATCGTGTTCGTATTCGTGGGCGGAGGCGCGGCGAAAAAGGAGGTCGAGGCGACGATCGCGGCGGGAGCCACGAACCTCGTCAGTCTCCCCTATCAGCCGATCGAACAACTGAAGTACTCGCTCTCGGCGGCCGACCTGCACGTCGTCACGCTCGGGTCGTCGGGCGTGGGGATCGTGCATCCGTGCAAGATCTACGGAGCGATGCTGGTGGGCCGGCCGATCCTCGCCGTAAGCCCCCGACCGTCGCACATTTCCGACTTGCTCGATCAATGCGATTTCGGCCGCCGGGTGGAGCAGGGCGACGTGCAGGGGGCCATCCGGGCCATCACGGAATTGGCCGCCTGCCCTGCGGCCGTTCGGGCCGCCATGGGACGGCGCGGAAAGTCGCTGGTCGAGCGGGCGTTGGGCAAGTCGCTGTTGTGCAACCGCTTCGCCGGCATCATCGAGGCGGCGTGGGATTCGCGGCGGCCGCTGCACGTCTTTCGGCCCGGCCACGAGTATGAGATGGAGCCTTCCGGCGAAATGGCCGCCCCGGATCGTCGCCGCAAAGAGGCAGCCTGATTCGCGCGCCCTTGTCACACATTCATGGAAACGAAGCGCTGTTTGAGAACACCACGGTCATGCAGATCGGCCCGCCATGAGCACAGTATTGACCCGCACCAAGACCGCCGGAAAGCCGCGTCCGCCGCAAACCGAGCATTCGTTCGCTCAGAAGGGCGCTTGGGCTGCGGCCGCCAGCGGCATGAACTTGTTGGGCCGATTCGTCGTCCAGATTGTTCTGGCGCGCGTCTTGGGATTGCAGGGGCTGGGGCAGTTCGTGTACCTGTCCTGGATCATCGAAATCGGCAATCTCGTTTTTTGCGTCGGATTGCCGAATAGCCTTACCCGTTATTCTGCCGAATTGCTCGGTCAGCATCAGCCGGAGCAGGCCGCGGCGTTTGCACGATGGGCGTATACCCGGTTTGTCGCCGCGGCCATGGTCGGCGCCCTGGTCGTCGGCATGGTGTTCTGCTGGCATTCGCAATTCGTCGCCGGCAAAGCGGCCTTGCCGGTCATGATTGCTCTTTTCCTGATCCGAAGTCTCGAGAACATCAATCTCGCTTACTTGACCGGATTGCAACGTTTCGCGCTGCTGACCCGTTTGCAGTTGGCCTCCAGCGCCGTTCAAGTGGCGGGCGTGACCCTTGGCGCCTCTTGCTGGGGCTGGATGGGCGCGATGCTCGGCTGCATTGCCGGATCGTTGCTGCCGGCCGTCTACAGCACGTCGATGTTGCGAGGTTCCGCCTTCGACGCGAAAATCGCTGCTCCTCTTCGCCGCCGCACCTGGCACTACGCTCTGAACACCTGGCTGGCAATGCTGCTCTCGGCGGTTGTCTGGTCGCGTACCGAGATCTTCTTCATCGAGCGGTACTGGGGGATTCGGCAAGTGGCCATATTCAGCGTGGGCTTGACCCTTGCCACGACCGTCCAGCAGGTGGTGAACCTGTTTTCCGGGGCATTTCTGCCTCATTTTGCCGGGCTCGCCGGCGCCGGCAAACATGCGGTCATTCAGCGCCATTACGAAATGGCGACGAAGCTCATGGCTTTCGTGATCATCCCGGCGAGTCTGGGCGGGGCAGCCATCAGTCCTGTCCTCGTGCCCATGTTGTTCGGGGCCAATTTTGTTCCGGCGGTGCCCAGCGCGATCGTCCTCGTGGTGACGGCGGCACTGTCGTTCGCAACGATCGGGTCATCCCTGATGTACGCCATGGAGAAGTCGGGCTTTATCGCGACGTGGAGCGCGATTGGCGCGGTGGTTTCCGTGACGGCGGCAATCATCGTCGTCCCCTCGCAGGGCGCCTGGGGCGCGGTGTGGTGCCGGCTGGTCCTACAGTGGAGCATGATCGGCCTGGCCACCTGGTTCATTACCCGGCGGCTGCGATTCTCCTTCCCCTTTCAGGCCGTGGGCCGCATGATGCTCGCCGGCCTGTTCTGCGGCGCCGCGGCCTGGTGCGCGGTCCGCGCAAACCCCAACCCGGTCGCCGCTTTGATGGTCGCCGTGCCGCTGGGCGCTGCGGTCTACGTCGCGAGCGTGCGCGCGCTTCGCGTTTTGAACGTTGAGGAACAACGTCGTTTGCTGATGTTCAGCGAGCGTCTACCCGTCCCCGTGCGAAGGCTGTCGCAACATTTGCTGCAAAGGGTCTTGGCGAAATGAAGATCGTCTTGATCTGTGACGAGTATCCGATCCAGCCTGTTTTCGGGGGCATCGGCGTGTTCACGCGCGCGTTGGCTTGCGGTCTGGCGGCAAGCGGGCACGCGGTGACGGTCGTGGGAGTCGGACACCATGCCGGCGAGGCAAATGACCAAGGGGTTCGCGTCGTCACATTGCCCAAAACATCGATCAGGGGGATTGCCTGGCTCGTCAATCGCGTGCGGTTGCTGACCTGGATAAGGAGACGGGTTCGCTCCGGCGGAATCGACATTGTCGAAGTACCCGACCATGGCGGAATGCTTCCGTTTTCCGTCCCACGATGTCCGGTCGTAGTTCGCCTCCACTTGAGCATGACGACGGTGACCAGGCGCGCAAGGCAAAGGCGCTCCGTGTTGACTCGTCCCCTGGAGAAAAGGACCTTGTCGTTGCACCGAAACTGGATCGCCGTTTCCAACCACGTGTTGAAAGAAACGGTGTCCGAATTCGGCATGCAGCCCGATCGGTGCGCGGTCATCTACAATCCGACATGTAATGACGAGAAGACGACGTCTCCTCCGGCGGGGCTGCCCGGCGAATACGTGCTCTACGCCGGCACCGTCAACGAGCGGAAAGGCGCCTTTGTCCTGGCTGAAGCAGCCCGGTCCTTCTTGACCGCTTTTCCGCAACTACACCTGGTCTATGCCGGGCGGATGGTGACGGAGAATGGGCTGCCCGCCGACGACAGAATTCGCCAAATCGTCGGGCCGGAGTTGGCGTGCCGCACGCATTGCCTTGGTTTCCTGGAACACGCGAAGGTCCTCGCCTGCATGAGGCAGGCGAGGGTTTTCGCGCTTCCCAGCAAGCTCGAGGCATGCAGCCTGGCGCCGATCGAGGCCATGTCGTGCGGCACCCCGCTCGTTTACACGACGGCCTCCGAAGGTCCCGAGGTCGTTCAGGACGGGGTCACGGGGTTGCTGGCCGATCCGAACGACAGCCGCGACGTGGCTCTCAAGGTGCTATGCGTGCTGCGCGATCGCAACCTGGCAGAAAGGCTGACTCATTACGCCAAGCGGGCCGTGGCGGAACGTTTCTCGTTGAGCCGAGTCATCGATCAAACCATCATTTTCTATGAAATGGTGCGAAAGGAATCGTGATGGACTCCGCCTTCGCCACATACGATCTGCACTACACGCGGATGGCGAATATGCCGCCCGATTGGGTCGCCGCCGAGGCGCACCCGGAGAAGTATGCCTGCCGGAAACCCTGGCTGCCTTTGGACCGGGCGGCCCGCATCTTGGATTTCGGGTGCGGTTGGGGCCACCAACTCTTGAGCCTCTGGAGTGCGGGATACAGGAACATTGAAGGTGTAGAGATCTCGCAAGAACAGGCCCAATGTGCGACGCACGCCTCGGGGGATCGTGTCGCGGTTCACTGCGCAGAGGGCCGGGAGTTCCTTGCCGACAAAAGGGAGACTTACGACCTGATCATCCTCAATGATGTCCTGGAGCACATTCCCGTCAACGAGGCGGTCCCTTCACTAGCAGTCATCCGGGAAGCCCTGGCGCCGGGCGGCAGAGTTGCCGTCCGCGTCCCGAACATGGCGAGCCTATGTGCCTCCTATAGCCGGTACCTGGATGTCACGCATGTTGCCGGCTATACGGAGTTCAGCCTCATGCAGGTTTTCGACCGCGCCGGTTTTCAGGACCACCGCCTCGTGGATGACGGCCCCCGGTTCGACCTGAAAGCGTGGAACCCGCTTGCTCCCTGGCATGGATTCCAGATTCGCCTGCGGTTGAATGTCCTGTTGCACAAGGTGGTCTACAGCCTGCGGACCCAGGCGCCGACTCCGCGGGCGTTTGGATACAACCTGGAAATGTACTCTCACAAACCCCAATCGATGCGGCGGTGATTCAAGGCAGGCGACGATGGCCAAGGATGCGATGGAAACACAATTGACGGTCGCCATTGCCATACCGACGTATCTGCGCGAAGCAGTGCTCGTGGACACTTGCCGGCAGGTGATCGCTCTCAGTCCACCGCCCGACGAGGTGTTGGTGATCGACCAGACGCCCGAGCACGAGCCGGAGACCGAGAGTTATCTGAGGGCGCAATGCGCGGCGGGCCGCATTCGCTGGATACGCCACTGGCCGCCGAACCTTCCGTCGGCACGGAACCGGGCTCTGGCGGAGACCACCGCGGACATCATCATCTTTATCGACGACGACGTGCGGCTGTGCAAGTCGTTTATCGAAGAACATCGAAAGAACTTTCGCGATCCGAAGGTTCAAGCGGTTGCCGGACGAATCCTCCAGCCCGCTGCACACAGGCACCCCGATCCGAAGGCGTCGTGGCCTCAGCTCATGGATTATCACTTCTTTCGATTGGATTCGTCCCGGCGGGCCGAGAATGTCGCCACGTTCGGCGGCGGAAATCACTCCGCGCGAGTGCGGTTCTTCAAGAAGCTTGGCGGCTACGACACGAACTACACCGGCTGGGCGTTTCGAGAAGACTCTGACATGGCGATACGTGCCTGGAAAGGCGGTGGAGCGATCGTGTTTGATCCGGACGCCGTGCTCCAGCACTTGGCGGCGCCGGCCGGCGGTTGCCGCTTGAAGCATCTCCACAAGCGGCTCCCCGAATGGAAAGTATCCTTTCCCGCTACGTATTTCGCCATGCGTCATCTGTTTCCGAGCCGCTGGTTCTGGCATGACCTGCTGCTGGGAAACGTTCGACGCTACGTCCTGCGCAAGGAAAATGTCTTCCATCCGTGGCGGCTGCCGTGGGCAATCTTGTCGTACCTGTATTCCGCGGGACGGAGCTGTTGGGTTTCACGCCGGGCCTCCTCTTTGCACGAGGCGTGGGAATGATCACCCTGGCGTTCCTCATCCTGTTGCTGTTGGCCAACGGCATGCTCGCCTGGTTTGCGAAGGCCCGCGTGTTCCCGGTCGAAGGCTGGGTTTCTCCGTTGGCGTTCTGGCTGCCGTTTTATCTCCTCAACTATCCGGTGCGTGCCGTCGTGCTGTACCTTGCCTCCGGCACGGCGCTGGAGTTTGAGCTTAACAGCCAGCGCTATGACTTTGAGCCTGCGGAGATCGCAATCGGGCTCCTTTATGCCACCCTGTTTGCGACCATCCTGCTCGGCATCTACGTGATTCTGTGCCGCGGCCGAAGCGTCTTCGATTTCCAAAGCTGCGTTCGCACGCGGGGAACCGCCGTCACGGCTTGGCAAAAAACGGTCCTCAACGTTGTCTTTGGCGTTTACCTGGCTGCCTTTGGCTACCGCGCCATCACGAACTCGCTTTTCACACTCTACGAGGAGATGGATGACCTGAAGCGGTCATCAGCCGACAACGTCGTCGCTCTTCTGGACGTTCTCAAATGGCCGTTGCTGGCTTTCGGATTCCTGCGACTCCTGGACCGCAAAACGCCTTCGGCGCTCTTGTACGCCGGCGTCGGCGCCGCCACGATCGTCTACGGCGCGCTGGTCTCCACGGCCAAAGGAGAGATTGTCTGTCTGCTGGTTCTCTGGGGTGTCTGCTTCTGGCTGAAACGAGGAAAACTGCCGCTGAAGCAGCTAGCTCTCGGGGCGGTCGTTATCGCCGCCTTCTCTCTTTACAGCATGACCGTGCGCATGGAGGGCACCGTGACCAAGCGCGGCGCCGAAGCGGAAAACGCCTTCTCCGACAACCAAACTCGCGCCGCCGACCACTACGCCGACAATGGAATCGGGCTCGAAGAGATCGCCGTAGTGTCCTCCCGCTTGTCCTACCTGGACGCAATTATCCTGGCACAACGGAAAGGAACGTTTCTCAATGAAGGTCCATACCTATTGGGATCGCTGGTCGAGTTCGGCAATGTCGTTCCGCGCGCGCTCTGGCCCGACCGCCCCCTGCTCAGCTTCAACCACGAAATGACCTACGCCGTCTGGTCCATGCCGGACTGGGAGTACTTTCTGGAGATGCCCATCGGGCGCATCGGGGAATCCTTCTTCGTCCTGAATTGGATGGGCGTTCTCTATGCGGTGTTCTACGCGGCAATCTGGAGCTGGATCTACCATCGCTTCTTCGTGATGGCGCACGACGACCTTTCACGGGCATTCTATTTGAGCGTGCTCATCCTCTTCATCTTTCCCGACGCCTACGTGGTTTACAACTGGAAACTTTTGCTCGTGCTGACCGCAGCGGGATACCTGCTCGGCGTGCGATTCGCCGCGGGGGCCCGACAAAGCAAGCCGGACGCTTTGCTCGACGGGCCGGGCAGTTGCGGCACGAACAATCGCAGTCTTGGATACCGGATGCACCGGCACGCCTTGGCAGAGTCGTGGACCGGACTGAGGAAGCAACCGCAAAGGCCCTTGTGAACAGGGAACGATGAGCGTCATGCAAGTCACTTTCTTCCATCGTCGACCCCAGGAGGACCAGATCAGCGTGGAGCGCGTATTTGCCCAGGTCCGCGCCGCCCTGCCGGCGATGGTCGAGCCGCGCGTGGCCGAATCCACGTTCCGAAGCCGCGGGTTCTGGCCTCGCCTCTACAACGCGATCGAGGCCGTCTTCCGCCAGGGAGACGTAAACCACGTCACGGGCGACGTGCATTTCCTCGACATCCTCCTGGCCAAAAAGAAAACCCTGCTCACCATCCACGACTGCGTCGTCCTCGAACGGTTGCACGGCCTTCGCTGGTGGCTGTTCTTCTTCTTCTGGTATTGGTTGCCGGCGCGGCGGGCGTCGATCATTACCGTCATCTCCCGCTCGGCGAAGAGGGAACTGCTGCGTTATCTGCGTTGCGACCCGGCAAAGATCCGCGTGGTCCATAACCCGTGTCCGCGCGAGTTCCACCCCGCCCCGCGGCCATTCAACGAGCAGAACCCGCTCATTCTCCAGGTAGGCACGCGATCGAACAAGAACCTGCTCCGCCTGGCGGAGGCCTTGCGGGGAATCCGCTGCCGGCTGCGGATCGTTGGCAGACTGACGGACGAGCAAATTGGCAAGCTGCAGGACTGCCGCATCGACTATTCCGCCGTGGCGGAGATCTCCGACGACGAAATCGCCGACGAATATCGCCGCTGCGACATGCTGGTTTTCGTCTCGACCTACGAAGGTTTCGGAATGCCGATCATCGAGGCCCAGGCCACCGGACGGCCGGTGGTGACCAGCAACATCTTCTCGATGCCCGAGGTTGCCGGCGCCGCGGCCGCGCTGGCAGACCCCTTCGACGCGGCAAGCATCCGCGCGACCGTGCTCCGCGTCATCCGCAACGGCGACTACCGCGCTGCGCTGATCCGCCGCGGATACGAGAACACAAAACGCTTCAGTCCGCGGCAGATCGCTTTGCAGTACGCGGCGCTCTATCGAGAGTTGCATCCGAAGACCGAGGGCGAGCGGGCAATGCCGCGACCAATTGGCGGTTTTCGATTCCATGCGGCAGACCCGGTCGTAAGGACCGGCGAAACAACAAGTGGGGGACTGTCCCAATTCGGGCACCAAGCTTCGCTTGGTCGCGACGAAAATGGGACTGTCCCCGTCGCAAGCGTCCCGCCGAGAGAAAGGGCCATTTCGTGAGACTCATCCACGTGATACACGGTCTGGAGGTCCGCGGGGGCGGAAGCCACCGCGCCACCGCGGAGCTTTGCGAAACCCTGGCAGGGCTCGGCCACGACGTGTCGCTGTACTACGTGACCAACCGGCATCAGGAGGTTTTCGCCCCGAAAGGCGTCGACGTGGAAGGATTTCCCAGCCAACTCCTGCACAAGTTCTGCTATTCGCCCGCCCTGCGGCGACGCCTGGAGGCGGAGATTCCCGGGGCCGATCTCGTGCATATTCACGCCCTGTGGCGCTACCCCGGCATCCCGGCGGCGCGGATCGCCTTGCGGCACGGCATACCGTACGTCGTCCAGCCCCACGGCAGCCTGCATCCCTGGAAACTGGCGTATAAGGGTTTGCGAAAGTGGCTTTACGGCCAACTCGTGGAGCGCCGCGTCATCCGTCACGCGGCCTTCATCCACGTCGAGTCCGAGGCGGATGCCCGGGACGTGCAGACCTACGTACCCGGCGCGAAGACCGTTTTGAGCCCCTGCGGCGCTGCGGCGGCGGCGTTTGACGACCGGGGGCCGGACGGCTATCTCGCACGCCGCTGGCCCGCCTTGTCCGGAAAAACGTGCATCCTCTATCTCGCGCGAATCGACGTCAACAAGGGAATCGATCTCCTGTTGCAGGCATTCAGCCGGGTGGCACGCAACCGACCCGATCTGAGCCTTCTGATTGCCGGCCCCGATTACAACCGGATAACCCACAAAATGCAGGCCCTCGCCTGCACGCTGGGAATCGCCGACCGCGTCGTCTGGGCCGGGCTGTTGTCGGAACGGGAGCGACTCTGGGTTCTCCACCAGTGCGAATTCTACGTGCTGCCGAGTCTTTCGGAGAATTTCGGCATCTCCGTGCTGGAAGCCATGTTTTGCAGCAAGCCCGTCATCACCACCACGGCCACTCCCTGGGCCGAACTGGAGCCTGCCGGCGCGGGACTGATCGTTCCTCCACGGGCCGACGGCGTGGCCCGGGCCATGCAAACCCTGTTGGGAGAATCGGCGACCCGGCGTGCCCAAAGGGGCGCACGCGGACGAACCCTGGCGATCGAGCAGTACGAATGGAAGTCGGTCGCCCGGAAACTCGTCCGCGGTTATGAACAGGCGATTGCGGAAAAATTCAGTGCGGAGCCGATCCGTCGCCGCGCCGCGTAAAACCTGGCGAAACCCGGATGAAGACGCAAGAAAAACTGCACTATCGGCCGTTCTTTACAAAAGTACATATTGGACCAACTAGAGTTGCTGCATAATGCCGATCTTACGCAAACCAACCATCTTGATTCTTTGCGACTACTTTACGCCCGCCTACAAAGCGGGTGGCCCGCCGCGCAGCATCTCCAATGTCATCGAACAACTCGGCGACGACTTCTTCTTCCGCGTGGTTACGCGCGATCGCGATTTGTTGGATCGCGAGCCATTTCCCAACTGTGAGAGTGGAACCTGGCAGCACGCGGGAAACGCCGAAGTGCTCCACTTGGCTCCGCACCAGATCAATCCTCGCACCTTTCGCGGCATCCTGAACGAAACACCCTATGATGCTGTCTACCTGAACAGCTTCTTCAGTCCACGATTCACTATCGTTCCCTTGGCGTTGCGACGCCTGCGGCTGGTGCCGCGGCGGCCGCTGGTTCTGGCGCCCCGCGGAGAACTGTCTGCCGGCGCCTTGAGCATCAAACGACGCAAGAAGTGGGCCTTTATTCAGCTCGCCCGGGCAGCAGGGCTCTACGGCGAAACGCTCTGGCAGGCTTCCAGCGCGCACGAAGAGGCCGAGATACGGAATATCTTCGGGCCGAAGGCTTCAGTGCAAATTGCCCCGAATCTTCGCGGTCACCTTGCCGGGGAGGATCTTGGGGAGACCGCCTGTCGCAAAGCGGCGGGAAGCCTGAGCGTGGCATTTCTATCGAGGATCAGCCGGAAAAAAAATCTGGACGGAGCCCTGCGCATGCTGGCGCACCAGCAAGGCCGCATTGATTTTCACATTTATGGGCCGCACGAAGACGCCAACTACTGGCACTCGTGCCTTGGTCTCATCGAGACCATGCCGCCGAACATCCGCGTCTGCGACCATGGTACGGTCGATCCGGGCACAGTGGTTTCGGTGTTTCGACGCCACCACCTTTTCCTGCTGCCAACCTTGGGAGAAAATTTCGGCTTTGCCATTCTCGAATCGCTCTCCGCCGGTTGTCCGGTCCTGATCAGCGACCGGACACCGTGGCGGGGCCTGGAAGCGAAAGGCGTGGGCTGGGACCTGCCGCTGGAACCCTCTTCGGCGTTCGAGCGCGTACTTCAGCAATGCGTAAAGATGGACAATGACGCCTTTCAACAACTCTCGCGCGCGGCAGCACGATTCGGGCGC
>JBEKZQ010000137.1:0-22795 GCA_049509675.1 Thermoguttaceae bacterium
CAGTCGGCCGCCTTCTGCCTCCGCCACGGCGACACCTTCGCCGCCGTGCTTTGCGACGGGCACGCCAACTACAAGACCTCGAAGGAAGGCAAGAAGCACGCCTGGCGCTGGGGCCCGCCGGGCGGTGGGAAGAACTGGCTGGGCGTGAACCACGTGGATTACCTCGATTTGCCCAAGTGGATCCGCGAAAACCCGGCGGCGGAACTGCCTTTCTGCGTGGTGGCCCCCGCCTATGGATCGTTTCCCGACCATTGCCTGGGCGACTTTGGTTTCAAGCCCTGGCAGGAGTTCCTGACGGCAATGATGGAAACCCGGCGGGCCTTCTGCGCCACTTGGATGGACAACGGCTTCGGCGACACGACCGGCTGCCTCCGCGAGATAGTGCCGCAGATCACCCTGCACCAGTCGCTGCCGGCCTTCTCGCACTGTTCGCTGGACGCCCGGCCCGTCTGCGACAATCCCAAGGGAGAGTACCGGCCGGGCAAGTACGACCAGGACTTCCAACAGCACGCCGACAAGTTCGGCGGAATCAACCTGTGGCAGCGTTGGGACCCTGCCGGCATCGCCGACGAGCCCGATCGCTGGGCGGTGACGATGTGGCTGGCCCAGCCCGACAAGCAAGGCAAGCTTGGCAGTCCGCAGAATTCAGCCACCACCGACCTCACCCCGCGCCGCTGCCAGCGCTTCAAGGCAACTCCCGGAGAGCGGTTTACATGGACCGCAGAGGCCGAAGACGGTCGCGTGACGGCTTCCGGCGAAGCCACGGCCAACCGCTGGGGACTGGTGACGGTCGGGGGATTGCGGATCACCCAGGCGAAACAGCGCGTGACGCTAAAACGGAAGTGAAAAGAGGACGTTAAGAACTGTCATGTTGGTTTTACGAGTAACTGACCACAAGCGTACGGTTGGCAACAGGAGGAAGTCATGCCCCGCGACGTGAGACACCGACGCACCGGAATATTCGTCGTCCTGTTGCTGGCAGGCAGCACTGCTTGCGCTGTCTCCGCGCAGCCGGCCAAGGGGCCGCCGAGCCACGGCGCCCCGGATGCTGGAGCAAGTCCTGCCGAGCGGAACCTGGTCCTCGATGAAACCGCCTACTGGCGCCATTATTTCAGCTTTGCACCGCCATCGGTCCTGGCCGACAAGATAAAAAATGAAGCGGCCCGGTTCCTGGATCAGAAATCGCTGAAGCGGGCGGAAAAGCAAGCCCGAGCGCAGATGAAGGAAACTGGCATGGAAGCAGACGACTGGACGGAACACGTGATCGTCCCGGCCTCATCGAACCAGTACTCCTTTGCCGATTTGAACGTCGAACTCCTCGCGCGGCTGCGGACGGGTCTCCCGCCGGCCGCGTGGATGGAGACCGGCTTCGACGACGGCGACTGGCCGCGGCAACGGGGAATCTTTAGCGCCACGCGCCAGGTCCGCCGCGCGTTTTTTCGCACGCGCTTCGAGCTGCCCGATCCGCTCCCGACGACCCCCTTGCGCTTGGAGGCGACGTACCGCGGCGGAATCCGCGTGCTGCTGAACGGCAAGGAGGTGGCGCACGGCCATCTGCCGCAAGGCGAGTTGGATCCGGAAATCGGCGGCGGGGAGTACCCGGCTGTGGCCTACCATTTGCTGCCGGGAGAATTCCTGGAGGACCTGTACCACCTGCAGGGCTACCACGCCGGTTATTGGAAAAAGGTACACGGCTACGTGCTGGCCCCCGAGTTTCCCGCCAGCTTCGAGAAGATCCAGCCGATCGCCGCGCACCTTCTCCGCAACCCGCCCCCGGAGTTTCGCGATGCGGGCAATTCCTGCACGGTGAACAAGGCCGGCTGGCAACGGATCGGCCGGCTGCGAGACCGGCGGCTGGAGGTCGATCTCCCCCCTGCGGCGTTGCGGCGCGGCGAGAACGTGCTGGCCGTCGAGGTCCGCGCCAGCCCGGTCCATCCGCTGGGCCTGGAATGGGAGGAAGCCTATGTGCGGAACTGCTCCTGGCGACACGGCTCGCTGGAGCACATTACCTTGCGGTCGCGCGACGCACGGGTTGTCTCGACGCTCCACCGCCGTCCGGGCGCGCAGGTGTGGGTGGAAGATATCCACCGCCGCGTCTACGCGGCGGATTTCTGCGAGTTGACCCACCCCGCACCGAAGGCCCGCATCGTGGCGGCGCGCAACGGCACGTTCGCTGCACAGATCGTGCTGGGCACCGAGAGGGACCTGTCCCGACCGACGGCCACCATCGGCCGGTTCCTGCGGCGCGACAACGGTTCGGCCGCCGTACCGCCGCCGCCCGCCGCAGCGCCTGCGGCCCGGGTGTTCTATCCGGTCCCACACACCATCCAGGAGATGCAAGTGGGCGATGCCGGCAGGCGCCTGGGCAACGGGTTCGACTTCAACATTTACGCGGGATTCGTGACCGCGCACTACGGCAAGCCCGACGTGCCCTTCTTCGACCATCTCGCCGCGGAGCCGCCCGCCTCGCTCCCAGCCAACAGTTCCTATCCGTTTTGGGTTTCGCTGCAAGTGCCGCGGGGGGCGGCGCCGGGGGTTTATGAGGCGGCCGTGACCGTGGAAGCGGAGGGCATGGTCGCCGTCGAAGTCCCGCTGCAACTGGAGGTGCTCGACTGGCGACTCCCCGACCCGAAGGATTTTCAGACGCTCATGGCGTTGGAAGAGTCGCCCTATGCCGTCGCCGACCATTACCAGGCGCCCCCCTGGTCCGACGCGCATTTCAAGCTGTTGGAAAAGACCTTCGCCTCCCTGGCCCGGGTCCACAACGGCTGGCTCAACATCCCCGTGCTCATGAACACGGAATTCGGCAACCGGGAGGATTCGCCGCTGCTGATCACGCACAAGAAAGACGGCTCGTACGCTTTCGATTTTACCGCCGTGGACCGCTACTTGGACCTGGCGATCAGGCATTGCGGGAAACCGCAGGTGGTGAACTTCATCGTCATGCACGCGGGGAACCCCGGCGACAACCGCATGGCGCTTTCGCCCGTGGAGGTACGCGTCCGCGACGAGCAGACCGGCAAGCTCGAACGCCTGCGGGTGGACTCGAAGATGGCCGCCGAGGCGAAACGGGTCTTCTGGAAACGCCTCGCCACGACGATCTACGATCACATGAAACGGCGCGGCCTCGGGGATGTCACGTATTGGGGATACACGTGGGACGGCCCAGGCGCCGATCCGTCGTTGTACGCCATGCTCGACGAGTTCGCGCCGGGCGTCCATTGGACCAAGGGTTCGCACAGCCACGGTCCAAACGAGAATAAGTACACCAAGGCGGCGGCAACCGCCTACAATTCGCAAGTCGGCATCTGGTTCACGAGCAAGAAAGGCTGGAAGAACCCGCTCCTGTGGCTGGCCTACCCGCGCTACTGGGGCACGATCATCGATTGCAGCGACTATTCGCCGCCGTTCTGTTTCCGCATGATGACCGAGCGGGCCCTGGCGTCCGGCGCCCGCGGCATCGGGCGCGTCGGCACCGATTATTGGGGCGACGTCTATCTCCGCGGGCACGTTGCCACCTATGCCGTAGGCGTGCCGAACCTCTTCCTGCTCTTTCCCGGTAAGGACGGGGCGGAAACGAGCATGCGTTACGAACTCCTGTGCGAGGGGTTGCAGGAGACCGAAGCCCGGATCTTCCTGGAGCGGGCGTGCGAAAAGCTGTCCGCTCCCGAGCACAAGGAGTTCGTGGAACGAGCCACGGCCCTGCTTGACGAGCGTCTGCTGGAGACGATGGTCGATTCGCCCGCAATGAGCAATCCGGAGTTGGCGGAGCTTTGCGGGAAGGGTTGGCAAGACCGTAGCCGCAGGCTTTACCAGACCGCTGTGGAGGCGGCCAGGATTCTGGGCGGAGACGCCTCTCTCAGCATTACCCCACAATAAGAAATGAAAAGGAGTGGTTCCAACGATGCATCGCTTAATGAACGTTTTAGTCTTCGCAACCGCCTTGGTCCCGGCTGCGGACGCGGACCTGGCGGCAACGGCGCAAGGGACGAGGGGGAAGCAGGTGGCCGGCGTACAGGCCCGGCACCGCGCGGGACAGACCTTCGTCACTTGGCAAGAAGTCGAATCGCCGCTGAAGGGCGCGTCGCCTTCGGCCGACGAGGTCCGCGGCGCGCGGAAGTCGCTCGCCGGCAAGTTGGCTTACAGGATCTACCGCTCCGACCAGCCCATCCGCTCGATCAAGGGCCTTGAGCCGGTAGGGACGGCCGAGCCGTTGAGCGTTTGGGACGACGAGTTCTACGGCCATTATGGGAGCAAGGCCCCTTGCCCCCGCTTCGCCATCGAAGACGGCAAGAGGCCGTTGCTGGCGGGCACGGGGCTGTGCGTCCACAATCCGGGCGCCTGCGGCACAGCCTACTACGCCGTGACGGTCGTCCGCAACGGCAAGGAAGACACCTCGCTGGGCGAGGGCAACGTCACCAAAGAGGCCCTTGCCGAAACGGTCGGTCAGGGCGAGCCGGTGCTGCAAAGGATCGACAGGGACGTCGAGTTCCAGTACCAGAAGGGCACGACGCTCTACTTCTACGTCCGTTGGGAAGCGCCGCCGAACTTCAGCGTTGAGAACATGCCCATTGACTACCTGGTGGCCGTGCCGCCGAAGGTCCGCAAGCCGGCCCCGGTCCAACTCAGTCTGCACTGCGCCGGCGGCAGCATCCTGGGCGGCTACTACAAGTGGTACAACAAGGCCGGCAACTTCCCGCACACCGGCTCGATCCTCATCTCCGCCAACCAGATCCCTTACGACTGGTGGGCCGGGTTCCACGAGTTCCGTTACACGGACAAGCCTCTGACGACCAAGGAGGACTGGCTCAAGGGCGTAGTGCATCCGTATTCGCAGCGCCGGGTCCTCGCGTTTTACGATTGGGCCGCGACGAAGTGGGACATCGACCGCACGCGGACGTTTCTCGTCGGCATGTCGATGGGCGGGGGCGGATCGAGCATGATGGCCCTGCACCACGGCGATCGGTTCGCCTGGCTAGTGAGCCACGTCGGCATCCATGTACCGCGCCAGGCCGGCGCGTACAACGTGGCCTACGTCCACAATTATGGACCCGAAGAGTACGGCACCCTGTTCGAGGACGGCACAAAGGCGTGGGATCACTTCGACAACGACTGGTTCCTGCGGAACAACATGACCCGCGAGGTCCCTTTCATCTGCTATGCCAACGGCAAGAACGATGGCATGATCGGCTGGAAGCAAGCGGTAGTCTACTGGAAGGCGCTTCAGGACACCCGCCGGGGCCACGTTTTCACCTGGGGCATGAACGGCCATAGTCAATCGAGTGCCCCACCCGGTGGAGATATCGAGTGTCCCATCGACATCCGCACCGACCAGACCATGCCCGCTTTCACCCACTGCTCGTTGGACAACAACCCCGGCACCGGCGCGCGCAAGCCGGCAGAGCAACTGGCGAGGGAAAAAGCCGAAATCGAGGCGTGGAACAAGGCCAATCCCAAGAACAAGAAGAACCTGGACGACTTCGACGGCGATTCCGCGGGACAGGTGAACGCCCATTTGTCCTGGGAGCCCCGAGACATCGTGGACGGCCCTGGCCGCTGGGAAATGACCGTCTGCCTGACGGCCAAGGCGCCCAAGGATTCCTGCACGGTCGATGTCACGCCGCGCCGCTGCCAGAAGTTCGCGCCCAAGCCGGACGAGAAGTTCCGTTGGACGAACACGGCCCTGGCCGACGGCAAGGTCGTCGGCTGCGGCACCTTGGCAGCCGATCAGTACGGGCTGGTGACCATTCCCAAGGCCGTGGTGTGCCGGGGAAAGAACAGGCTTTCTATTGATAACTATCAAGAATGATCGTGAGATGAGAGGCGCATCCATGGCCGGGACGTGGTTCCTTCGTTACAAACTGTTGCCGATGGCGCTTACGGCAGGGCTATTGCTCCCCGCCATTGCGGCCGATACTTCGACTGCGGCCGTCGCCACGCGGCGGCTGAGCACGGGCCTTCCGCCTTCCCGTTCCAGTGGTTCCGTCCCCGAGGCCTGGGTCGCCGCAGCCGATGCGGTCCCAGTCGTCGACGGCAAACTGGACGACAACGCATGGTCGACGGCGCCCCCGATCGTGCTCGGTCAATTGGAACGCCGCGGCGAAGCGGAGCCCAGAACCGAGGTGCGGTTCCTGCACCATGAAGGTGTCCTTTACATCGGCGCCAAACTGGCCGAGCCGAACATGGCCAAGTTGAAGCGGGCCGTCACGGCTCCCGACGGGCCAGTGTGGGGAGACGACTCGTTGGAAATCTTCCTCTCGCCGACGGCGGGACACGACTACTTCCAGTTCATCGTGGGTGCGGGGGGGGCGATCTTCGCTCGCCAGGGCCTCGGCGACCCCAAAGCATTCAACAGCGGCGCCAAGGCGGCAGTGGCCGTTGAGAAGGACGGCTGGTCCGTGGAAATCGCCATTCCCATGGCCTCGATGGGCGTCAAGACGTTGCCCACGCATTGGCGAGCCAACGTCTACCGCAATCGGCAGGCCGGAGACAAGCCGCAGAGCCAGGCCTGGTCTCCTACCTTCCGCGGCGACTACAACGTGCCCGATCGGTTCGGGCGTCTGCTCTTCACCCCGAAGAACCCTTGGGCGGACCAGGAAAGCACCGCGCGCAAGCAGCAGGGCATCGGGGTCGAGAAGCTCGGCGATGGGCGGGCCGTGCTGCGGTTCGATCTTTCCTGGCTGCCGAAACAGGCCAGGGTCTACCGCGCCCGGCTGCTGGTCGAGCGCGAGCCGATCGACGGATCTTACCCCGAAGCCCTCAAACCGATTGAGATCTACCCCCTGACCGCCGCGTACCAGAAGGGCGCCGCTCCGCAGGCCGACTCCCGTCCGCTGGCCCTGGTCGGACCGTGGTTCCAATCGCTCGAGATGACCGAACTAGTCCGCGCCTGGGGCGTCGCATCGCGCTCGAACCATGGTTTGTACGTCAAATCGTTTCCGGCGTGGCGCATGGAGAAGACCTGTTTGGACGTGATGTACGAGGGCGATCCGCAGGAACCGCCGCCGCAGGTCACGCAACTCCGAGCATTCCATCGCGCGGGACAGACATTCCTGACTTGGAAGGAAATCGACGACCCGGTGGGCCAGGACGAGATCGCCTGGGGGGCTTTGCGCGCGATTCTCAACGACCTGGACCGGCGCCGCGAGGTCCGGTACTGTATTTACCGCTCCAACCAACCGATTACCGCCCAGAACCCGCACCAGGCCGAACAAATCGCCGCCGTGGCGCCGCTATCGTGTTGGAACGTCAACGGGCGGAGCAAAGCGCGTGCGATCGACCGCTTCATCGCCACCGCCGAGATCCTCAACTGGCATCAATGGAACCCCTTCCTCCAGGCCAACTCGGAGGGTGAATACGGTTTGGTCTGCCCGATCGACCGGCTGGTGATCGCCGAGGGCCAGGCCCCACTGGCCCGTGGCACGGGGCTGTATGTCCACACGGCGGCCAAGAACCAGAACGCCTACTATGCCGTGGTCACCCGGGTCGATGGCGTGGAGAACGCGCGCGATCTGGGATTGGGCAACAGCCGGGCCTCGCCGCTCAGCGAAAAGGTAGCCGAGCCGCAGCCCGTACTTCAGGGCGAACTGCCGAAGATGCCGTTCTTCAACTTCAAGGACCGGCGCCTGCACTACGTCCACTGGGTTACTGCGCCCTTCTCCAACAAGCTCTCGGACTACTACAACTGGAGCGTGGCAGTGCCGGAAGAAGTTGCCGCAGGCAGTTTGAAGGACGTGCCCTTGGAATTGAACCTGCACCGCGACGGCTACGACTATTGGCGTACTCACTATCGCATAGAGCCGGGCGCCATCGTGCTCTGCCCGCACGACTTTCCGCTGAAGACGTGGTGGTACGGCTATCACGAGGCGTTTGGCACATTGAGACCGTGGAGCGAAGGCGTGATTCGCAACTATACCGAGAAGCGACTCCTGTGGTTCCTCGATTGGGCCGCCACGAAGTGGCCGGTGGACCGCAACCGAATCCTCGTGACGGGTTGCAATGGCGGGGCCAGCGGCAGCGGCGCGCTGCACCTGGGCCTACGGTATCCCGGGGTGTTCAGCATGATCATTGCCGGGCATGGCCTGCCGGATTACGGCGGCGGGGAACCAGGAAAAGGCGGTGGCCCGGAAATGGAGAAGCTTTGGGGCCGGCCGGCTTGGGGCCTGAAGACCGAGAACGGCCGGAGCGTGTGGGAGGAGGCGGACCTGATCCGCGCCGTTTCGGCCCTGCCGCCGAAGACCGAACTTCCCTTCGTCAGCATGACGTACGCCGCGCAGCAGACGAGTTGCGATGCGCTGGTCGCAGCCTTGATCTCTTCGGGCCGCGCGGTGGTGACCGATACGGCCTGGGGCGGCGCCAGGATGCTGCTGGTTTCCGCGCGCGCCACGAACGCTGCGCTGCCGTTGGACATCCGCAAGGACCGGCCGCTGCTGGCGGTGGCCTCGGCGAAAGCAGAAGGCGAGGGCGCCCGCAACCGCTCGCTTGTCTGGAGGTCGGACGACCTGGCGGACGAGCCGGGCCGCTTTGCCTGCAGCCTCGTCTCGAGTTGGTCCGGGTTCTCCGGCAACGTCACGCTCCGCCGGCTGCAAAAGTTCCGGATCGAGCCCGGCAAGACTTATACGTGGAGAGTCGAGCCCGCGTCGGCCGCCACGACCAGGGACGAAAAGCCGCTGTTGCCCCAGCAGGGATCGATAACGGTCGACCAGAACGGCCTGCTGACGATTCACGACCTGAAACTCGGCCGGGGTGTCTACCGACTGACGATCACACCTGAGTAGGAGAACACTGCCATGAAGCGCCTGCTGCAGAAATTGCCGGCAAATCGCCGCACTCCCAAGCGTCTCTTCGCAATATCCGCCTTCTGCGCGTGGCTGGCGGTCGGCATCTCTGTTCGGGCCTCACCCGTTTCGGAACACTGGTGCGGGGCGCATGCCCGGGCCGCGCATGCCGGAACGCTCAAGGTCGAGAAGATCGGGGACCATCTTCGTCTCATCTTCGACCTCTCTTCCCTGCCCAGAACTACCGTCGTTCATCGCGCCTGGCTGTATGTCGACAAGACCAATGGCCAACCGCGCGACCCGATCCGGATCAATGCGGCGGACGGCGACAAGCCCGGCGGCAAACCGCTGGAGTTGGATCCACCCTGGTATCGCCGTTTCGTTGCCACCGAGGCGGTGCGCCAAGCGCTCGGCGGGCCACAAGAGAAGCTCGTGCTGCTCGTCGTGCCCTTCGAAGGCTTCCAGCCGGAGAATTCCGCCTTGGAGGTCCTGTACGAGGGGCCGGCGAAGAACCTGCCGCCGCAAGTTGAAGGGCTGCGCGCCATCCACCACGACGGGCAGACTTTTCTGGTCTGGACGGAGCATCCCGCCTACTGCCCCAAGCCCGAGGAGGTTATCTGGATCAGCCGTTTCGCGGAGACCGGCGACAAGCGGGCCGACGGTCCCGGCCCGGGCGCCCACGGCCTGCCCAACCACCCGGCGATCACGCTCCGCACCCTGCGGCGGTTGCAGGGCCTCGGGCTCCGCGATACGAAGAGCGGCTTCCAGGGAATCCGGGACCTCAGACGCGTGGCGGAAGTGCCGCCCGTGACGTATCGGGTGTACCGTCACCGCGAGAAGATCACGCCGGCCAACATCCTCCAGGCCGAGTTTCTGGCTGCGGTCGGACCGCTGGCGGGTTACGACGAGCAAGTGTACCAGATCCATTTTCAGGGCGAGTTCATCGACCAATGGGAAGAGCCCAAATCGCCGATCCCGACCTACTCTCCGCGCAAGGGCGAACCTTTGCGGCCAGGCCAATCGCTCTACGTTCACACGCCGCTTCGGTCCGGGAAGGCGTACTACGCCGTCACCATGGTCTTGGGCGGGACGGAGAACCTGGTGCAGTTCGGCGATGCCAACAGTCTGGCGTCGCCGGTCGAGGAGATCCAGGCCCCACCGCAGCCGGTCCTGCAGTGGATCCAGGACGACCGCTACAATGCCGATCCCTTGGAATACTGGTATCGTTTCTGGGCGGCGCCGCCGCTGGTGAACTTGCCGAGCCGGTCCTATCGAGTCGGGATCGCGGTCTCCGACAGCGTGAAGGGGCCACGGCCAATGGACGTGCATGCGATCAACGATACATTCAACGTCCGTGAGGCGATCCACGTCCCCCGCCGCGAACTCATTACCTTCGCGGTGGAAAGCCCGCTGCCCTGGATGCCGGAGCTGATCTACAACGAAGGGCGCGACACGCTCCGGGCGACCACCGCTTGCAAGGTGGATTACTTTGCCGAACGGTATATGGATTACCTGATCAAGTGGTTGATGAAGCAATACGAGGTCGATCTGTCCAGGACCGTGGGGAGCATGATGTACTTCGGCCTGCGCCATCCCGAGATCTTTCCGCGCCTGTTCTTCGGCTCCTACACGGCGACCTACGACTACTGCTGGGCCCCGGGCAAGCCCTATCACCTTGGGCCGAAGGGGATCAAGACCGTGGATGGCGACGACGCCTGGGCCATGTACAGCGTGGGCGGCTACGTGCTGAAGCATCCGGACCGAGACATCCCCTTCATGCTCTGCATTTCGGGCACGGGCAAGGACAGCGGGCACACCTGCGAATTTGGTTGGCAGGACGACCCTCGGGGCTGGTCGGCCCTAATGAAGGCCCGCGCGCCGTTTATCGCCTCCTGGAGCACGCATCCGCCGGCAGAACTGACGGCGGCCTTCGATCGCATGCGCTGGGACATGACCATCCCCGCTCTCAGCAACTGCTCGCTGGACAACAACCCCGGCAACGGCGACGCGGCCGACGGCGACTACTTTGGGCACATCAACGGCTATTTGCTCTGGGACGACAAGGACACCGCGGACGAGGCCGGCCGTTGGGCAATGACCATATTTTTGATCGCCAGTTGCCCCCAGGACCGCTGCACCGTGGACGTCACGCCGCGGCACTGTCGGCAGTTCAAACCCCGGCCGGGTGAGCGGTTCCAATGGAAACTCGTTTCAGGGGAACGTACCGTCGCTTCCGGCCAGATCGAAGCGGACCGCTGGGGACTGGTGACGCTGGAAAAGCTTCCGGTTACGAAGACGAAGCAACGCTTGATTCTGGAAAGGACAAAGTGAGATGATGAAACGTAACACCACTTGCTTCCAAGCTCCAGCTTGGGAACACCCGTTTTGCGAAGCTCTGCTTCGCGCGTCTCGGCGCCAAGGCGAAGCGGAGCTTCGCGGAAGTGCGTTCCCAAGCAAAGCCCGGGAACGAGGTCGATTGATCGACCGCAAGACTACCGCGATGGCCCTCTTCCTCCTGCTGGTCTCCCTCGGACTATCAGCCGCCGAAGGCCCACCCATGCAGCCCTGGTTCCCCAAGGCCCCGCCGCTGGCAAAGCCGACCGGGGAGGTGATTCGGGCCACAACGGTCGCCGAGCTTTTCAAGGCTGCCAAGGACGTGAAGCCCGGCGGCACGATCCTCCTGGCCGACGGGCATTACCCGCTTCCTCAGTACCTCGACCTGCACACGGACAACATCACGCTCCGCAGCGAGTCGGGCCAGCGGGACAAAGTGGTTATCGACGACAGCGGCAAGCTGGGCGAACTGATCTGGATCGCACGCTGCTCCGGGGTGACCATCGCCGACCTGACGATCCAGAACGTCAAGTGGAACGGGTTCAAGCTCAACTCGAACTGGGGCGTCAACAAGGTCACCATTTACAACTGCGTGATCCATAACATCTGGCAACGGGGGATCAAGGGCGTGATGGTGCCCGAAAAGGACCGCGAAAGGCTTCGCCCCTACGATTGCCGCGTGCAGTACTGCCTGTTCTACAACGACCGGCCCAAGCAGTTCAGCGACGACATCTCGGACCAGTTTGGCGGCGACTACGTGGGCGGCATGGACATCATGTACGCCAAGCGGTGGACGATCAGCGACAATGTGTTCGTCGGCATCCATGGAAAGAACCGCCTGGCCCGCGGGGCGATCTTCCTATGGGTCAACACCGAGGACTGCACGATCGAACGGAACATCATCGTCGATTGCGACTGCGGCATCTGCCTGGGCAACTCTCACCGCGGCGAGGGAACCAAGATCCATGACACGGGCTGCATCGTGCGGAACAACTTCGTCACGCGCTGTCCGGAAAACGCGATCCTGGCCGACTACACCCGCGACTGCAAAATCCTGCACAACACGGTCCACGACCCCAAGTCGCGCACGCAACGGCTGATCCGGCTGGTGCATGACAACGACGGGCAGGTTGTAGCCAACAACTTGCTCAGCGGCTCCTCCATGCGACTGGAAACGACTAGCCCGATGCGAATCGAGGACAACGTGATCCAGGACCTTACGCAATGGCTGGTCCATCCGGCCGCGGGGAACTTGCACTTGAAACCCGGCGCGGTCGAGGTGCTGGGCACGGTGAAACAGCTTACGGCGATCCTGGAGACCACCGAGCAGCGGCGGCACCTCTGGGAGTACGTGGCCGGGCTGTTCTCGGACGTGAAGCGGAAGAACGCGGAGACCATCGCCTATTTTCACGACCAGGATCGACAAGCCTTGCAGAAGTTCATCGGGCAATCGCTCTCCCGACTACATCGAACGCAACAATACCCGTCGGATGAAGCGGAACGAGATCGCCTATGCATACCACTGGAAATCACGTAACCGCCTGCCGCCTTTGAGGTTCAACCAACGGAAATAGTGGATACAGTCAAAGTAGATGATGCACGGGCCTCGGCCCGCCCGGTGACGATTACCCACAAATGGCATGACGCGAGCGGCCCCAAGAGCCGGACGGTGATGCTCAAGCGGCCGGGCCCGTACGAGGTCACAACCGAGGGCGAGCCGGTCTGCGAGTCGATCGAGATGGCCGTCCCCAGTGATCCTGGCAAGCAAGCAAAGGAGAGCGACTGAGATGACAGCGATGGTCTTCTGGACGAACTTGGCACTCGCGTTTACGGTCCTGCTGATCAGGAACCTCTCCGCGGCAGAGGCGTCAGCGGCGGCTGCCCGCGGTGAGGCGGTGGCGGTCTGCGTGGAAAAAGGCCCGGCAATGGACGGGACCCTGCAAGGCCCATTGTGGGAGAAGTGCCCCGCTTGGCCCATGGGCGAGTGTACCTCCGAGAAGCGGCAGAAGTACGCCACCTGGGCCAAGGTCCTCTTCGATTCGGCGCACGTCTACGTGGGCGTGTACTGCGAGGAGCCGGACACGGCAGCCCTGGTGGCCAAGATCGCAAAGCGCGACGGCCCGGTTTGGGAGGACGATTCGGTCGAACTGTTCCTCCGCCCCGATCCGCAAGAACGGGTCTACCAGTTCGTGGTCAACGCGCTGGGCACGCTTTACGACGCCCGCGACAAGGACCCAGCTTACAACAGCACGGCCGAAGTCAAGGTCCACGTGGAGAAAGGCAAGGCGTGGACCGTGACGCTCAAGGTCCCCATGCGGCAAGTGGGGGCCTGCGTGGGCGAGGACCAGATGTGGACATTGAACATCTATCGCTCGCGCCCGGCACGCGGCGCCGACAAGGCCATGCAGTATTCCTGGGCGGTCATGAGCGACGCCGACTACCATAACGCCCGCGAGTTCGGCGTGGTGACCGGGGTGAAGGTACCTAAGACCGAGGGTGGCGTAGTGCGCGTGCGTGCCACGCCGCTTCCCCGCCGCGTGATCCCTCAGCGCGGAACCGACAGCGGCAAGGCCCTGCACGTCGAATGCGAAAAGGGTTGGGCGGGAGTGCGCCTGCCGTTGGCCATCCGCGGATCCAAGGACCTGAAACTGGCCCTGTTAATGAAAGGGACCAACCTTCCCGCGGCCGGGGTCAATGTCCATGACACAGTCAGCGGCGACAACACCACGCCCTACGGTCACCGTTACTTCAAGGACCGCGGATGGACGCCGATCCTGTACCGCCTCGATCGCTGCCGTTACAACTCCGCCCTGCAGGGCTACGTGGGCCCGGCGACGCTGTACGACGAGTTGCGGTTCTTCGGTCCTTGGCAGGCGAAGCCCGGCACGTCGTTCACCATGGACAACTTCGTGATCTACCGCGGCACCGACCGGCAGCCGCCCGAGAAGGTGACCGGGCTGAAGGCCGAGGCGACAACCGCAGGAGTAAAGCTCTGCTGGTTGCCGGCCGCAGACAACGTGGGCGCGCAGGTGTACGTCATCGCTCGCGGCGCCGGCGCCGGCGGTTTCCGCAAGATCGCCGAGAGTAACGCTACGAGCTACGCCGACCACCTGGCCCCCGCAGACGCATGCCGCTACCGTGTCTTCGCTATCGACTTCGAGGAGAACTACGGCCCCTGGTCCGAGCCGGTGACGGTCGATTCCATGAGCGAGCCGCGCAAAACGGCCCTCTCGCCGGAGGAGGAGGACCGCCTGGGCTATGCCCAGCGCATCGCCGCGGTCCATGCCCGCGGCGCCAGCAAGGTCCGCAAGGGACACGCCACGCTCTTCGGCGATTCGCTCACCGGGGCGACGCTCTACCCCCAGTGCGCCGAGGCGGCCTTCGGCACCCTTACGGTCAATGCCTTCGGCTACCCGTCCATGCGGACCGATTTCGCGCGCAACAAGGTGGCCGACATCCTCAAGCAGGATAACCCCGAGTTCATGTTCATTCTCTACGGCACGAACAACGGCAAGGCCGCCAAGGACCTGCCGTCGGCCATGGGGGACCTGGCGGCAGTCGTCAAGGCATGCGACCAAAGCGGCACGGTGGCTGTGCTGGGTACGATTCCGCCGCGCGGCTGGACCACCGCATCGCAGCCCGAGGCCGACTACAACGCCGAGGTCGTGAAACTGTGTCGAAATCTGAAAATCCCTGCGAGCTACATCTTCGAGGGCTTCCAAGCGGCCGGTGCGGAGAACCGGAAGACCTACATGGGCGGCGACGGCGTCCACTGGCGGGGCGAGGGCATGGAAATCGCCGCCCGCGCCTGGGGCCGGACGCTGGACCAGATACGCTTTGTCATTCGAGACCAGAAGTAACGGACAGTCCACAGGTCACTGCCAGGAAATCGCCGCCGCATCCCGCGTCATGTCCGTAGCCGAGTCCGCTGGCGAAAGGCGGTCGGCGAATCGCCGCACACCTGGCGAAACACCACGGCCAGGCGCTGCGACGTGGCAAAGCCGGATCGCCGCGCCACGAGGAGCATGGGCAGATCGGTTTCCGCCAAAAGGCGTCTCACCCGCTCCACGCGTGCCCGCTGGATCTCTTGAAGCATGGTGCGCCCCAGGTGGTGGCGGAAACGGCGTTCCAGCCCGCGCCGCGATATGCTGACGTGCCGGGCGATTGCGGCTACGGTAATATCCTCGGCAAGATGGTCGCGGATGAATTGCAGGGCCGCCGCCACGTCGGCGTCGCCGAAGGCGACGATATCGGTGGATTGCCGCACCACGACGTCGCCGGGCGGAATCCAAATCGTCTGCTTCCGTGGGCGGCGGCCCGACATGAGCTGGTCCAGCAGTTGGGCCGCCGTGTATCCGATCTGTTCCGCCGGATTGGCAATGCTGGACAGCGGAGGGTTGGCCAAGAGGCATTCCAGTTCATCGTTGTCGACGCCCAACAGCGCGATATCTTCAGGCACGCGAAGCCGTAATTGGCGGCACATTTCCGCCAGGCGGCGGGCGGGTACGTCGGTGGAAGCCAGGATGGCCGCGGGTTTCTCCAGGGCCAAAAGCCACTCATGGATCTGCCGTTCTTCGCGCTTCCAACTCGCGTTCAACAGCAGCCGTGGCAAGTACTCGGCATAACAAGATGAAACCGTGAAGCCGTTCTTGCGCAACGTGTCACGGAAGCCCCACTCGCGCTGCTTGGAGAACCCAGCCCACGAGCTGCCGAAATAACCGAACGTCTTGAAGCCGCGCTCGAGGAAGTGCTCGGCCGCCAGGCAACCCACCTTCTCGTTGTCCACTTCCGTCAGCGGCACGTTCAGGTCGAGAAACGTGCTGGTGATGTTGACCAGCGGCTTTTGCAGGGCGATCACCCGGCGGGCGAAACTGCGATCGTACAGGCGGGCGATCACGCCGTCCGGCTGCCACTCCCGGAGCGGACCGATGATCTCCGGCTGCGGCGCGGCGTCGCGGAATATCCAGTCCGTCTTGTGGATGGCGTAGGTGTGAATTCCGCGCAACACGCCGCGACAATAACCGATTTCCCGCTCCATGAGCAACGCGACGCGACGAAGCTTCCCCATGATTTCCCCAAGGTGCATGGCGTCGCAAAACGCCACACGATTTACGCAAAATGATTCATGGACTTTGTCGCCATTGTAAGGCATTTCGACTACAATGGCAAGCATTGGCACGAGTTGGATGGCCGTGAAGATTCACAAGACAGCGACGAACAAGAGCACAAACGGGAGAAATTGCCATGCGTATCCGCCATGAGATCATCGCTTGCCTGCTGCTGGGACTGTTGGCGGTCGGCACGTCTCTCGCTTGGGGCGAAGGCCCACTCACCTGGAGCTTCGGCGCCGGGGAATCAGCCACCTGCCCCAAGAGCATCACCTTCGAGGGCGCCAAGATCATGGTCGATCTTTCCGCACTGCCCAAGGGGGTCGAACCCTTCCGGGCCGTGCTCAGTTGCCAGCGCGAAAGCGCCCTTGGCCGTGGGCGCGAGACCGACGCTGCCGTCGTCGTCCCGGCGGGCGGGGAGAAGCCGCTATCGCTCTTGCCGCCGCGCTTCGGCAGCTTCGACGCCACGGAGCCCGTTGCCCGTGCGATCCGTCGCGGGACGAGTCGCGTGGAGTTCACCGTCAAGGGCCTGACGGGTTGGAAGCGGGAGACCACGCGGTTGGACGTCTGGTTCAGCGGCGGCACGCCGGTGCAGAAGATCCCGGCGGCCGTAGAGCTAAGGGCGCGGCATCGATCAGGACAGACCATTCTCACCTGGAAGGAAGTGGACCCGCCGACGACCGCGGCGGAGATGACCATCCAACAGTGGCGCAAGCTGAACAAGAAGCTCGCCGCCGAGTCGAGGAGAACCACGTATCGCATCTACCGCCACAGCGAGCCGCTGACCGAGCTGACCTTCGAAAAGGCCGAACTGGTGGACGAGGTCGGGCCGCTGACCTGCTGGAACGCGGAATTCAACGGCATTTACCCCGAGGCCAACGACAAGGTGTTCCGTTATGTCGTGGACGCGGCGCCGGAGGCCGGCAGATCGCCGCCGGCCGCGCCGGTGGCGCCGGGAACGGGCATCTACGCCCACAACCCCGCCCGCGCGGGCAAGGCTTATTACTACGTCTCGACGACGATCAACGGCGAGGAGGATTTCGCCGCCCTGGTGAAAGACCTCGACGGGCTGCGCCAGGCCGCCGTGGAGGAGACGGTCGGGGCCGGTGAGCCGATTGTGCAACGGATCGAGCCGTCCAAAGAATTCTTCTACCTGCAAGGCGTCACCTTGTGCTTCTACACCCGCTGGGAGGCCCCGCCCTGCTGCAACCTCCCCAGCCGGCCTTACGATTACATCGTCATCCTCGGTCCCAAGCTGGCCCGGCCCGCACCGCTGAACCTGATCCTGCACTGCTGGGGATCGAACCTCGTGGGCAAGGGGGGGGCCTTCAGTTGGTTCCGCTGGAAGGACCAAGCCGTGGGCATCGGCGTGGCCAGCAACCAGATCCCTTATGACTGGTGGACTACCTACCACGAGAACCTCGGCACGTGGAAATCCTGGAACGACGGCGTCACCCGCGACTTCACGGCCAAGCGGCTGCTGGCCTTCGTGGATTGGGTCGGCACGAAATGGGAGGTGGACAAGACCCGCGTCTGCGTCTCGGGCGAGTCCATGGGCGGCTCGGGCTCGACCTTCTTGCCCATCCGCTATCCCGACCGTTTCGCAAACGCCTTCAGCTCGGTGGGCATCCACAACCCGGCTTCCATCAAGCCCGGCGGTTTCTACGAGAGCTACGCGAACCACAACGGCGAGTTGGAGGCGGGACTGAAGCACGAGAGCGGCCTGCCCGCGTGGGATTATCTGAACGACCCGCTCTTGGTGCGGAAGAACCCGGCGGCACGGTTGCCGTTCATCGGCTTCGGCAACGGCAAGAACGACGGCGGCATCGGCTGGTTGCACGTCGTCGATTTGGCCCGGGCCTTGCAGGAGGCCCGCCAGCCGCACGCCCTCGTCTGGCGCATGGCCGGGCACAGCAGCGGCACGTTCTACCCGCGCGACATCGATATCCGGCTGGACCAGAGCCTGCCCGCCTTCACCGGCTGCTCTCTGGACGATGACATCGGGACGGCCAAGAGGCGCCAGACGCCCAAGCAGTTCATCAATCGCGAAAAAGAGGTGCTCAAGGACGTCTGGGACGGAGACAGCGAAGGGCAGATCAACACGTTCCTCCGCTGGTCGACCGCGGACATCGTGGACGAGCCGGGCAAGTGGGAATGCACCGTGCTCCTGGAGCCCAAGGCTCCCAAGGACGAGTGTACGGTGAATATCACCCCGCGCCGCTTGCAGAAGCTTCAGGTCGAGCCCGGCCGGAAGTTCCAGTGGACGGCCCGGCGCGTCAAGGGAGGCAAGCCGCAGAGCGGCACAGCCATTGCCGACAAGGACGCCCTGCTGACGCTCCCGAAGGTGACGGTGGGCAAGGATGGAACACGGCTGATCTTGAAGGGGGAGTGAACAAGGCCAAGTGAGGACAGGAGCAATTCATGTCCAGACCGCATACCGTTGCGGTCTACCCGGGCGAGTCGCCCAACTACGGCCTGATCATCCAAGGTTCCGGCCGAAGTGACATCGCCAGCAGCGAGTGGCATGTCCCCGCCGCGCGGCCCCTACTGATCGTCGACCACGGGCCGAAGCGGAGCCAGTCGTCGGGCATTGCCGCGTTGCAAAGCCCGCCCGCGGCGATCGCCCTGGACGATATCTCCGCCACCGCCGACGTGGGCACCGCCAAAGGCGAGTATACCACCGCCTGCATCGGCCAGAATGCAAATTGTGCGCTCCGCGGCGCGAGCACCGACACGTATATCAAGGAGGCGGCTCTTCGCTTTCCGGGCACCTGGGGCTGGCACGACATGATCCGCGTCGGCGGCCGGGCCGGCGACATCAGCCGGGCGTTGCTTTATTTCGATTTGAAAGCCGTCCCCCACGATGCCTCAATCAAGGAAGCCAAGCTCGTTCTCTCGCTAATACGCCGGAAGGCATGAAGCGCGATGCGTGGGAAACCTCGCCGTACACGATGGGGGGCAAGACCTTCCACCACGGCCTGTGGGCGTCTCCGGGCCACGAGACGATTTACCGCGTCGCGGGCGCGGGCTTCACGGCTTTCGCCGCCGCCGTGGGGTTCTTCGACGGCCTTGCCAAGCACCCCGCCGCGAACATCGGGTCCCCGCTGAGTTTCGAAATCTACGTGGACGGCAAGCTCCGCGCGCAGAGCGGGCTGATGAAGTTCGGTGACCGGCCGCGGTTGCTGGTGGTCGCGGGCCTGCGGGAGGCCAAGGAAGTCCGGCTCGTGACCCGCCGCGACGACCTGGTGAACGACTGGTACTGCGTCGGCACCTGGGGCGACCCGCGGTTCCTTAAGGGTAAGTGAGGATCAGATCTGCGTGCATATGCCCGGTAAGGACCCCGGACAAATGCCGTCGGGGACGACGGCCTTGACGGGGGCGGGCGTGTCGAACGTCATGCGATCGATGTCCTTCACGTACTCGAAGCTCGACTGCATCGTCTGGTCTCAGGTGACCATCGGGTGAGCCGGCTGCGTTGTCGGCCCAGCCACATTTTGCTGAGACCAACAACTCGGTGGACCAGGTCACCGCACCAGGACAATCGCTTGCCGCGCATCAAGTCGGAGTCGAAGCCGGCCCGGCCCATTGACTTTCGCCACGCGGATTGCACCGTGGGCCGGGTCCAGCACTTGCCAAGTATCCGAGTGGTCGGCCAGCAGTTCTCCTTCGTAGGCAGTGGTTCCGACGTTTACTGCCAGCAAAATCGAACGACCATCGCGCGCGAAGCGTCCCAGGGTAATCGCCGATGACGGCGGGAAAATCCGGAACTGCGGCTGCAACTTTTCGGTCAGCAACGGCCCAACGTCCCGGGGGCTCGTAAGGACCCGGCCGCCGTGTCGGCGGAACCGCTCGACAACTGCCGCCGCTTTCGGCTCCAGTTCGACGCCCTCGGGCAGGAGAATTGCGTTCAGCGCGTGTTCGCCGACGATCAGATTCCCATCCGGCGAGACCGCGGCCACAGCCAGGTTCTCGTGGTCGGCGAGAAAGAAAGGAATCTGGCTTTGCTGAAGTGCCCGGCCCAGTTGCATGAACGAGGCAACGATCCGCTGTGCCCGCGGCGACTGCGATTCCATCCGCAGTTGCCCAGCCACCGGCAGGTACTCGGCCCAAAGGTCATGGATTGGGTAGTAGAGCACTACTTTGGAGTCCAATCGTGCCGGCTTGAGGATCGCGTTGAGCCGGCCGACGTAATCGCAATAGGCCCGATAATCCTGAATCGATCGCGGAGCAAGACGGTAGTAGAGCATGAAATCGGTTACCCCCCAGGCCGCCTGCCAGGCGGCGGTAGCCTCCATTTCCGCCAGCGACGCCGGTCCGCGGCCGACCTCCATGTCGCTGTAATCGCTCACCTCGGTCATCACCCGCCGTCGGCCGTGAAACGCGGCCGCCGAAGTCGGCAAGCCAGCCGTCATCCAGCCATCGCGCAGAACGACCTCGGGATTCGAGGTCAGCAGGTCTTCCCCCGGGATGTCCATCCGGCCAAGGATCTTCAGCTTGTTGCCGTCCAAGGCAGTATGGTGCGACAGGACTTCCTCCCAAAGAGTATGGCCCGAGGAGGCAATGCCGTGTGCGTGACACCAGTTCTGGATCGCGCCATAATACCGCTCGGAAACCAGATCGGCCACGAGCGACCAGAATTGGCGTCTGACCTTGCGGTCTTCGGGCGACTCGCCGGCGAACAGGCTTCGCCGCCGCGGCAACAGGTCCTCGCCGAATCGCTCCTGGTAACGCTGCGGCAGGTCGCCGCACCAGGGCACGGCCGGCAACGGCTGCACGGTCGGGTCGAGCGGGTCCACCACCGGGACCCTGGCACGGACCTTCGGGGACAACGGGCCCAAATTGATGGCGATCAGCGAAGGCTCGTCAGTGAACATGGCCTGCACGGTGCGGCCGAAGTACGGCTTCAGGCGCTGGAAGTAGGCCTCGTGGGTCTTGGCAATGAACGTTCGCGTTGCTTGCGCGTCCAATAGGTTGATGTAGCGCCGGGCGGCGTAATAGTTGTTGCTGGCATGGGTATGCTCATAGGCGGCGCGGATTAGCAGCGAATCGTTCCGGCTGGCATCAAACGCCACATGATTTACGCAAAATGATACACGGACGCTGTGGCTATCGCAAGGCATTTCGACTACAGGCATTTCGACTACACTGAGTAATGGAGACTGGATGCAACCGTGCTTGAGGATCCAGGGCAGTTGTCGTTCGCGTGTCCTAGATCGTCCCACCTGGGCTCCTTGTCCTCGACGGAGCCGCCCCCACCCGCCATCGCCTCGAACCTGTACGGCCCGACGGGCCAGACTCGTGCGACAAATGCAATCCAGGGGAAGAACCCAAGGAGACCGCTATGCACGTACCCATCGACGAAAAACAGGAAGAACCCAACGTGGTGCCGCTGATCGACATCAGCCTCGTGGTGCTGGTCATGGCGCTGGTGATCAGTTCCGTGGCCGGCAAGCTGCTGACCATGGACCTGCCCAAGGCGCAGAAGACGCAGTTCGTGCAGGCCGACCAGACGACCCATCTTGCAGTTACCACTGACGGGGCCTACCAGGTCAACGGGGGACCGAAGCTGACAAGAACCTACCTGGCGTCGACCGTCGCGGACCTCCCGGACGGCACGATCGTACTGATCGAGACTGGCGGCGGAACGAAATACGAGCAGGTGGTGGGGGCCATCGACACGATCATGGCACGTCCCGGGCTGAAGTTCGCGATGGGAAAGATGGGCCTTGCCGGCACGACCGGCAAACGGGGCGGAGCCGCAACGGAGGCACACTGAGATGTACAAGAGACGCAAGACCAGCGGAGACCAATTACAGGCCAAGCCCACGATCATCTCGCTGGCCGACGTGGCGCTGTGTCTGCTGGTAATCGTGCTGAGCACCGGCGGAGCGGTGAGGCAGCTCATGGAGGTTTCGCTGCCCGAGGCGGAGAACAGCGCATCGCGCGACATCAACCTGGCCGTCAACCTCACGGTGACCAGGGACGGCAAGTACTACTTCGAGGACGACCGCACGGCCATTCGCGATGAAGAGCGCGTCGGACCCAAGCAACTCGACGACAAGGGCTTGCTCTTTGCGGCATCGTGGGACGACAACGCGCTGAATGGTCGAGCGGACAGGGCGTGCGGCAATCCACTCGCGTACTTCTATCCCGGTCATCGCGCTGCGTACTCGAACGAAGGGGCCAAGGGCTGGTGCATGAACAGCCAGCTAGTCTGCGAGATTCTCGACTCTTACCGCAACATCGACTACTACGAGGGCACCGTGTGCTTCTATGTGCGCAAAGACCCGCTGGTGCGGAACGAGAACACCTTTGTGCCCGATCCCAAGGAAACGGTGAGATTCCCCTGCGGCCGGAGCAACAATGGCGAAACGCTTTTCACCGCCGGGCTGGTGCAGAACGCCGGTTCGTCCAACAGCGGCATCACGCTCCGCCGCTTCCGCTCCTGGCAGGGCAAGGACGGTTATCTGCAGCTTGCCTACCAGATGATGGGTGGCAGGCTGGTCGCATGCCAGGCCGCGCCCTTCCCGTGGAGCGAGGAGTGGCGGCACGTGGCCATCCTGTGGAGCGTGAAGC
>JBEKZQ010000138.1:0-18864 GCA_049509675.1 Thermoguttaceae bacterium
TCGGAGTTGCTGAACCGCATGGCCTGCTCGTCGTAGAGGAGCTTCTGGCCGGTCAGGTGGATGGCAATGACGCCCAACAGGCCGATCTCGGAGAGCCGGCCGCCGTATTCGAAGGGGGAGCCCGACGGGCGTCCTTCGCGCACCGCATTGAGCCAATCGCCCTGGTGGCTGGTGCGGACCCGCGGAATCGTCTCCTTGTGACGCTTGGCGTTCTGGTACTCCTGCATCTTCTTCTCGGGGATCAGGCGGCAACCGCCGGCGCCGTGCGAGCCGTAGAGGATTTTTCCCGCGTCGCCGACGACCACCGCGCCCACCTCGCCCACGCTGCGTCCCGGCTCCAACTCCCGGGGCCGCGGGATCGGCCGCTGGCCGTCGTACCACACCAGCTTCACCGGGCCGCGCTTCCCCTTGGCCGCAAACTCGAACGTCACCTGGACGCCCGGCGGAAAACAATCCGCGTGTTTGACCGGATCGTAGCCATCGGTCTCGGCCAGGATGCTGACGGGCATGTCGAGATCCAGGGCCCAAAAGACCGGGTCGATCACGTGGCAGACCCAGTCGCCCAAGGCGCCCGAGCCGTAGGGCATCCAGCCGCGCCAGTTCCAAGGACAATAGTCGGGGTGATACGGCCGCGCCACGGCCGGGCCCTGCCATAGGTCCCAATCCAACTCCCTGGGCACGGGCGGGCGCTCCTTCCGCACCGCCTCCAAGCGGTTGATGCGGCAGTAGGTGTCGCGGAAGACGCCGCAGCCGGCATGGACCTCGCTCACGTTGCCGATCGCGCCCTCCCAGATCCACTCGCAGAAAAGGCGGATCGAGTCGCTGGAATGTCCCTGGTTGCCCACCTGGGTGATGAGGTTCTTCTGCTGGGCCTTCTTGCGCATCGCGCGGATATCGGCCACGGAGTGCGCCAGGGGCTTCTCGCAGTAGACGTGCTTGCCGTGGTTCATGGCGGTGATGGCGGCCACCGCGTGGACGTGGTCGGGCGTGCCCACCAGCACGGCGTCGATCCGTTCGCCCAACTCGTCGAGCATGCGGCGGAAGTCCTTGTATTTCTTGGCCTGCGGGAAGCGATTGAACATGTCGGCCGCGCGGCGCTGGTCCACGTCGCACAGCGCCACGATGTTCTCGCCGGTCATGTTGCTCAGGTCGCTCGCCGCCTGGCCGCCGGCGCCGACCGCGGCGATGTTCAGCTTGCTGTTGGGCGACGGCTTCCCCTGCGCGCCCAGCACGTGCAGCGGAATGAACTGAGCGCCGAAGGCGGCCGCTCCGCTTGTCTGGAGAAAAGCTCTTCTGGTCGATCGCATGGTTGAACTCCTCGGTGTCTTCTGCGGGCCGATCATGCCGCCCGGCGTCTTCCCACTTCCACGGGGTCCAAAACCGATTCAGCCCCGCAATACGAGCGATCTTAGCAAGGCAAATCCCCAGTGTCCACTATTGGGCGGCAGAACTGCAAGGTTACGATGCGCGATGTTAGCCCGACGCGCCAGTTTTGAAGTTGCGCGCTGATGTTCTTGTATGGAAATCCGGTAATCACGAAAGCCCGAGAGGACGAAATTCCGAAAAACATGCGGTAGTAGTGGGCTGAGGTAAACTGGCATCACTTCGTCGCAACCACGGCACGACAAGAGTTGGACAGGAAGATAATTGACAAGAAGATCGACGCGACCTCCATTTTTCTGTCCATCCATATTCTTGTCGGAAAAAAATCATTGTTTTCGATTCGCGTTTTCGTCCTTTCGGGTTTTCGTGATTCGCTTTCCGCCCTGGCGGCGCTGGAAAATGCGCAACTTCAAACTGGCGCGTCGGGCTAATGTCGTGCGTCTCTCGGTTGTGGGCCGCGCCATGCGGCACTACAATGGGGCTCGTCGGCTGTCGCCGGGTCTTTTCCCTTCTCCCTTCGCTTGGAATAAGGATCATGTCTATGCCGAGTGAGTTCCTGATGCTGCGACAATTCCTGGGAGCAATGGGTCCGGACTACGCGCAGACCGCGCTGCTGATCGGCCTCCTGCTGGCCGCGCTCTTCCGCCCGGAACGGATTCGATCGGTTCCCCTAATCCGCGCGTCATGCGTCTTCCTGGCCCTATCGATCGTGGCTCCTGCGGTACTGTATATGCTTATTAGCACGCTCAGCGCGGGAAATTCCAGGGCGGGCTTTAGCGGACCGTTGAGCGGAACGGAGGCGATGCTCATGGCGCTCATCAACGTCGTCGGACCGATGTTGCTGGGCTTGAGTATCGTGCTCGGAGTTTTTTCCTTGCTGCCCGGCCGGGACGACCGTCTGCCGTTGAGCCCGACGAAGCATCCGCTCGATTGATCGGTTGCGCACGTGGAGGAGAATCAACCATGCTCAGCCGCCGCGAATTGTACCAGCGACGGTGCGTCGATGACCTGATTCACGTCGTCGAGCAGGTTTCCCTACGGGCCGATGTCCGTGCTGGGCTGGCGCTTTCCGAGTCGACCGTGGCCATGCTTCTGCTCTGGTCGCTTCTGCGCTGGGAGCGGAACTTCCTCATTGTTTGCCTGGAGCAACTGGGCATCGACCTGTGGGCCCTCACGCGCGAACTCGACGAACTGCTCAAGTGCCAGCAGCACGCGACCGTCCGGGCCGGGGCGTCGGCCCCATGCGGCGAGCTGGATCATCTGTTGCGCCAGTGGCTGAAACGCACCGACGCCGAAGCCCGGACCATGGGACATGAGTTCCTGGGGACCGAGCACTTGCTGCTGGCGCTGATCGCCTGGGCAGATGCCTCGCTCAACCCGCTGCTGAAGCATCATGGGCTGGATTACCAGGCGGTCAGCGCGGCGGTCGTCGAGGCCCTGCGGCGCGCGGATGCGGCGGCGCCCGGCGCGGCGGACCAAGCCGACGCATGGGCCGCGGTTTCCAGCAGTGCGCCTTTCGATCGCAGCGGGTTGTCGCGTATCCCGGCCGCACGCAGGACCGCACCGTGGGGTGTGGGGGCCGACCGGCCGGCCGTCGGCGTGCCGCGCCGCTTCAGCCTGGCCATCCTCATGCTGATGGTTACACTGTTCGCCGTGCTGTTCTCGATCATGCGCATGCTGGACGTGCATCCCATCGCGTTCATCATGATTTTCGTGCTGGTCCTGGCCGTGGGGTTCGGCCAGGCCCTGCTCTTCCAGGGACGCTACCCGCGCGCGGCATCGATGTGGGTCGGCGGCATCCTGGTGCCGTTGGAAGTCTTGGTGGCCATGATAGTCGTGGCGAAGACCTCGGAGACGGCGGACATTAAGGAATTCTATTGCCTCCTGGTCTGTTCAGCCGTATTGGGCCCGGCCGTGGGATATATGGCCGGGTGCGTTACTGCCGGAGCCTTCTTTTTGATCGATCAGTACCAGAAGAGGCGTGCGGCAAGAGCGACTTTGGTAGACGAGGAGCCGCTGGAATTCGGCGTGCCAGCCACCGAAGGCGAAACGGAGAAGGAATCGTCGTAGTGGTCTGTCCATTTCGACATTACCGGTTGGGTGCCACGACCAACCTCCGGTCGGTGCCCGGCTTGCCCAGCAGTGCTGGAAACACGGTTGGACAAGCCAACCGTGGCATTCGTAAACTCAAGTTGGACAGACCAGTAGGACGGATTGCCAATCCGTCCCACGAAAGACGGACGGATTGGCAATCCGTCCTACGGGCAATGGGCCAAGCCTTGCGCTCTACGGCGCGCGGACGATCGGTTGCAGGCTCAGTCCGGCGGGGCTGAGCTCGCGGCGGATCAACTGCCAGTCGTCCGGCGTGAACTCGCCCCAGAGCAGCAGCGGACGGCGGGCGCTTTGCACGCGCCGCAAGGCGGGGATCAACGCCGCAAGGGGCGGCGCCACGCCGCCGTGGTCGATGTTGATCTGGAGCACGGCGAAGTCGTCGTCGTCCAGCAGCATTTCCAAGGGATACAGGCACGCCGAGTGCAAATGGATGAAGTTCACTTCCGCCGCCGCGCACGCCGCGCGGGCCAACGGCAGCAGGAACCGGCGAAAAAGCCGGGGATTCAGCAGCGCTGCGGAATCCTCCTGGTAGTAGGCCACGGACCGCCGACACCAGACCCGGCTGGGATACCCGCCCGCCGCATGGGTCTCGTGCCAGGCGGGAATCGCGGCATGGAGCCGCCCGAGCACTGCCGACCGGGTCCGCGCGGCGTGTTCCAGCAGTCTTTGCATGGCGTCCGGTTGGTCGATCAAGCCGGTGACGAAGCCCGTCCCGCCCAACATCGCGCTGGCGACGTCGCCCGGACCGCGCAACAGCGGCGCGCAGACGGGGAATCGCCCGTCGGCAAAGCGGACCAGTTCCTCGTTGAATCGCAGCAGGGCGTCAAGCCAAGGATTGGCATCCAAGTCGGAATCAAACGGGGCGAAGTCGCGCGGATCGCTCAAGAAAGGTTCTGCCCGGCAATTGGCCGCTGCGGCCGAGACCGGGCAACCCAGCATCGCCTCCAGCCAGGGGACGCCCCAATAGGCCGAGCCGACATAGAAGAAGTCGTCGTCCGCAGCCCGCTGCGCCTGATACAGGGCCTCGTAGTCGCGGGCGAACGGACTGAATCGCACGTCTTGCGGATCGAGTCGCTGACCGACGCGCCACTCCGCCGTGCCGCCGGGAAACTGCTCGGCCGGGTAGTAGCCGCCGATCCAAAATCCCACCAACGGGCGCTCTACCGGCCGGCACTCTAAGAATGCCTCATGCCGGGCGATCAACTCTTGGTGGCTCTTGTTGCTCACAGGCAGGACTACCGGGGTACTGAAGGCGGTAGTTTACAGTCGTTCTCGAAGTCCGGCAAGCCAATGCGGCAACGCCGCAGGCGTGTAGCTCGAAAGCCCCGGGGCGCAGCGTTTGAAGTTGCGCAGTTTTCAGCGTGCGTGCGAGGATGCAAACATGCAGGCCAGGCGTGCAGGCAAGGCGGGTCGACAAGAATATGGGTGGACAGGAAAATGGAGGTCTCGGTGATCTTCCTGTCCAACATCTTCTTGTCGTACCGTAGTTCGGGCGAAGTTGTTGACGAAGCGACGCGAGATGGTTACGATGGGGGGTGCGCAAGGGATTCGGGTGGAACCGGCGTGAGGCCGAGAAGGGGACAGGTCCATATTTTCGGCCATCGTCAATTCACAAAACCGCGCCTTCTGGCCGAAAAATGGACCAGTCCCCGATCCGTGTCCCCGTTTCTCCAAGGAGCCCAAGAAATGCCGCACGGCCCGACGCGGCGCGAGTTCCTGAAAACGGCCGGGGCCGCCGGATCGCTGCTGGTCCTGGCTCCCGATCGAGTCGAAGCGGCGGCCGGCCCGAGCGGCGGCAGTCCGTTGGATCGCGGCGCGGTCGAGGCCGAATTGCGGCGCCGCGCCACGCAGCACCTCGGGCAGCGGCGACTTGTCGTCGATTACTACCGCATCGGGCGCAAATTGGCCTATCCCCTGCCGGTGCCGGGCCTCTGCGTTCCCGAGGTCGCGGTTCCCGGGCTGGCCGATTATCCCTGGACGATCTGGATGCTCTGGGCCCTGGAGGAGCGCATTTTGTCGTTGGGTTGGGCGGCCGAGTGGTTTCACGACCCGCTGGCCGCTCGGGCGGCCGGGGCCGATTTGGAAGCCCTGGCCCATTGGCCCGAGTACCGCCAGTATCCCAAGCCGGATCTAAGTTCTGCGCACGCTGGGCGCATTCTCTTTAACGCCGCCACCCGTTGGCACTGGCCCGATGAATCCCTGCGGCGAAGCCTTTGCGAGGCGTGCCGCCGCCATACGGAGAGCGTGCTGGGCGCGTCGGACAAGTTCTTCGGCGCCGTCGAGGACAAGAACGACATCCTCCGCCGGCAATCCCCGCACGAATTGCTCGCAAACATCCCCGTGATCGGCACGATCGGCGCGGCGCTGACGGCCGCGGTTGCCGGGCACCCCGCGGCGGCGCGGCTCAGCGCTCGCGTAAGAAGCCTGTTCGCGGCGACGCTCGACCTGCGGGCCCGCGGCTTCACCGAAGCCGTGGCCTACGACGGCTATGTGCTGGACTTCATCGCCGACTGGCTCGGCACGCTTGGGGCGGGCGATCGGGCGCCCATCGTCGAGCACCCGCGCTTCGACGAATATCTGGAGGAGTCGTACATGCTCGGCGCGCCGGGAGCGGCGGGAAATCTGGCGGAGCTATCCGACGTCGAGCCCCGCGAGATGCCCTTCCACCTGTCGGCCCAGGCGAAGCTGCTGGCGCTTCGTCCCCACCCGCTGCGAAGTTGGCTGCTGGGACGCTCTCCCTTGGAGTTGTCGCGGACCGACGCCCTGGCGGCCCTGCGCCGCGCCGAAGCAGTGCCGGCCGCGGCGGCGCCTCGGCCCGGCGCGCTGGAAGCCCATTACGCGGCGGTGCTCCGCAGCGGCTGGGAGGCCGAGGACCTGGCCGTGGCCGTCTCCCGCAGCACCTCGCCCATGGAGCATCTGCAACGCGACAGCGGAACGCTGGTGCTGGGCACGCGGGGACAGTGGTTCATTGCCGATCCGGGCTATCAGCAGTACGCCCCGGGCGACGAGCGCGACTTCACTTTCGGCCCGACGGCCCACAACGCCCCGCTCGTGAACGGCCAGGCAGTGGCCGAGAAACGTCCCCGCCGCCTCCGGCTGGAAGAGGTCGGTCCGGGTCTATGGCGACTGGGCGTCGATCTGACGGCCTGCTACCCGCCGGCTGCCGCGCTCCAGCGCTGCGTGCGCCACGTCTGGCTTTCCGGGCGCGACCTGGTCGTGGTGGCGGACCAGGTTGAGGCCCGCCGGCCGCCGCAGCTCAAGTATCACTGGCACGGGAATAGGGCCGCGGCGTGGTGGTTCGAGGAGGGCTGGGCGATGCTGCTGGTCGAAGGCACGCCGCTCTGGTTCACCGCTGCTCATCTCCGCCTCAGCGGCACGCACCTGCATCGCCTGCCGGGCTCCCGAGGCCAACTCACGCTGGTCGCGGCAATCGAATCGGCCCCGAGCGTCGCCTGGTGGGCATTTGCCGTTGGCCCGGTGCGTCCGGTGATGAGCCTCTCGGCCGACGGCCGGGAATTGATTGTACGGGATCGGCGTTTCGGAGTATAAGGAAGGCTTGCAGGGCGATTCCTGGCGATCATAATAGGGCGGTTGGCGTGCTGTATTCCCCGTCTCTCCCACCGTCCCCCTCACCCCGGCCATCTCCCGAAGGGAGAGGGGGATTGCCCGTAGAGATCTCCCGCAAGAGTCCAATTGAACACTGGTTTAGCTACGAAAGGACAAATCCATGAAAACTCTCCTGTGCGCATCGACATCGGTTCTGGTCCTGCTGGCCGCAACGTGGCCGCTACGCATCGCCGCCGCCCAACAAACGCTCACCTATCCGGACCTGGCAGAACGCATGACCGATCTGGCCCATCTGGCGGTGCTGCCGCAGCCGGGCGAGAAGTGCGGCCAGTGGTCCAGCTACGACCGCGCCAGCAAGTACGACGAGAAGACCGGAAAGTACGTCAACTGGGATGCCAACGGCGACGGCGGCGGGATCATCCGCCGGGAAGGCGACCTGGTGGTGATGGCCGAAATGGAGGGGCCGGGCTGCATCTGGCGAATCTGGTCGGCGGCGCCCGAGAAGGGTCACGTGAAGATCTACCTGGACGGTGCGGCCGAGCCGGCCGTGGACATGCCCTTCGCCGACTATTTCGACGGCAAGCACGCCCCGTTCAACTTCCCGAAACTCTCCTACAATCTCGGCCAGCAGGGCTGCAGCGGTCAGAACCTGTACCTGCCGATCCCCTACCGGAAATCGTGCAAGGTCGTGGCCGAGAAGGGCTGGGGCAACTACTACCACTTCACCTACGACACGTTCCCGAAGGGCACCGAGCTTCCCACGTTCAGCGCAGGGCTGGTCGCCGAGAACGCCGCGGCCCTGAAGAAAGTCGACGCGTTCTTTCGCGATCACCTGGGCGAAGATCCCGCCGGCACGCGCGCGGGCCAGCAGACGCTCACCAGGTCGGTCTCCCTCGCCCCCGGCCAGGCCGTGCCGGTGGCCAAGCTGTCTGGCCCGCAGGCGATTACCGCGCTGAAGGTCAAAATGCACTTCAAGGACCGCGAGGATGAAATGGCCGGCCTGCGCAAGGTGGCGCTGCGGGTCACCTGGGATGGCCAGTCACAGCCGGCCGTGTGGTCGCCGTTGGGCGATTTCTTCGGCACCGCGCCGGGCATGAACCTCTACAAGTCGCTGCCCGCCGGCATGACCAAGGACGGCTTCTACTCGTACTGGTACATGCCGTTCGCCACCAGCGCCCTGGTCGAGTTGGTCAACGACGACGCATCCGGCCGCCGGGTGGAGATGGAGATTGTCCACGCGCCGCTGGGCCGGCCGTTCGACGGCCTGGGCCATTTCCATGCCAAGTGGCATCGCGATACCTTCACCCTGTCCAAGGACCGCTGGCCCGACTGGGTCATGCTCCGCGCCGAAGGGCGGGGGCGATTCTGCGGCGTGATGCTGCACGTGTGGAATCCGCGCGGCGGCTGGTGGGGCGAGGGCGACGAAAAATTCTTCGTCGACGGCGAGAAGTTCCCCTCCACCTTCGGCACCGGCTCGGAGGATTACTTCGGCTACGCTTGGGGGAACGCCCACCTGTTCCAGCAGCCCTACCACTGCCAGACCATGACCCAGAACAACCAGGGTCATCAGTCGTTGCTGCGCTGGCATATCGTGGACAACGTGCCTTTCGGCAAGTCGTTCGAGGGCTGCATCGAGAAGTATTTTGGCAACCAGGAGCGGGGCACGCTCTACGCTTGCCTGGCTTGCTGGTATTTGGCGCCGGGCGGCGTCGATCCTTACCAACCGGTGCCGGTAGAGAAGCGGCACGGCTACTACGTCAAGCCCGAGGTCACGGTGGCCGGGCTCAAGGTGCTCAACGAGCCGGCGGGCGAGGTGCAGACGCAGAACCTGACGTCCTTCGGCCCCAGAAAGTGGCGGAACGACGAGCAGCTTTGGTGGACGGGGGCCCACCCGGGGGCAAGACTGGAACTGGCCGTCCCGCTGCCCAAGCCCGGTGCGTACACGGTAAGCGTGGTCTTGACCAAGGCGCGGGACTACGGGATCGTGCAACTCTACCTCGACGGGAAGAAGGCCGGCGAGCCGATCGACCTGTACAACCCGGAGGTCGTGCCCACCGAGCCGATTCCGCTGGGAGTGCATCAGTTCGGCGCCGGGCCGCACAAGTTGACGGTCGAGATTGTGGGCGCCAATCCGCAGGCGGTGAAGGCCTACATGTTCGGCATCAGCCACATGAACTTCCAGCCGGAGAAGTGAAATTTCCTGCCTCGTTCATAACCGTTTGTCGAGGGCGAACGGACAATGCAAAAGGCAAAATGTAAACTGCAAAATGCAAAGTGATGCAAGAAGCCGCAACGCCCCTCAGCCCCGAACGGGGCGCGACCCGAAAGCCCACGGGCGCAGCCCTGGGAAACGAAGGCGAGCCCCACCTGCCACAAGACCCAACGGGCCGTCACCTTACATGCGGGATTAACGCAACCAGGACGATAATCGAGTGGCGGTCCGATGGACCTTATCGAGCGACTCTGTCGATCCGTTCCCCCAGGGCTTCGCCCGTGGGCTTTCGAGTTTCACGCCTTCGGCGTTACGGCATTGCCAAGCCAAGACGATGCAAAGAAAGATCATGGAAGGAGCGAACATGAAACGGCTACCCGCGCTTGCGCTTCTGCTGGCCTGCCTGCTGCCGGGGTGTGGACCGCCGCGGCCCTTGCCGCCGATGGAAATCTACTTCTCGCCCAAGGGCGGCTGCACCGAGGCCGTGGTGCAAGAGATCGAGCGCGCCCGACAGACAATCCTGGTGCAGGCATACAGTTTTACTTCCGCCCCCATTGCCGAGGCGCTTGTCGACGCCCACAAGCGCGGCGTGCAGATGCACGTCATCCTGGACGTGAGCAATCGCAAGGAAAACACCTATTCCGCGGCCGACTTCCTCTTGCACGCCGGCATCCCGGTCATGATCGACGCCCGGCACGCCATCGCCCACAACAAGATCATGGTGATTGACGACGAAGTGGTGCTCACCGGATCGTTCAACTTCACCAGCCAGGCCGAGCACAGCAATGCCGAGAACCTGCTGGTGATCCGCGATACGGAGATTGCCGGGAAGTACGCGGAGAATTGGCGTGTTCACGCCGGGCACAGCGAGCCTTATGAAGGGCGGAGTGAGGGCCAGGCAGCCCTCCACCGGCACACGGAAAAACCGGAAAAATCGCTGGTCGAGGACCTCAAGAAACTGCTGGGCGCGGAACCGCCGAAATCCAAGCGTTCGCACAAGTCACGCACCGCCGCCGACTGAGAGCTACCGTTTTTCACTCGGCAAAGGCGGCGACGGGCCCTGGATCCCGGCGGGGACTTCAGTGGGCTTTTCGATGTGCAGATCCAACGGCAGTTTCAGCTCCGGGGGCTCGGTGGGGCACTCTTGGGCCGACTTCGGGCTGCTGGGGATCGTCTTCGGCGCGCCCGCGTCCGATGCGGCGGAAGCAGGTTCCGGCGACCGAGCACCACAACCACCGCAAAAGAGAACTGCCACCACCACAGCCAACGCCGCGAGTTTCACAGCCATCGAAAGCGCATCCGGGATTTCCCGTTGCAAGACTCCATTACCTCTTTTCCGCGGGAAGATCCTGCTCGGTGCGTCCGAGCACGATCTGGTCGAAGGCCGCGCCCCCGCCCTTGACGCCCAACCCCAGGGCGCGAACCCGCCAGGCTTTCTTGGCCGCCGCCCAAAGGTCGACCCGGACGATCCGCCACGCGGAAGGCGGCGCATCGACCTTCTTGACGAGGGTCATGCCATCCCATGCCGTCGGCTCCCCGGCGGCAATCACGTATCCGCCGTAACCGCCGTCGCTGAGTTTGAGCGACATCCCCTTCGTCTGGGGCGACAACGCCTTCCAGGCGAACTGCAGCCAGCGGTACTGGCCCGGCTGGGGATTCTCGACGATCTCAAGGTCCCAATTGCGGACCGTTTCGCCGAACTCCGGTTGGAACGGCTGCCCTGCGATTGCCTGGCCGCCGGCGCGGGGCGTGAGCGTCAAGCACCGCCCGCCGCTATAGGCGCCCTCCAGCGAAACGGCCAATCCCTGGTCCGAGTACAAGTCGTGCCTGATGTCTTCCTGCTCATCGAAGAGTATCGCCAGCGGGCGCTTGGCGACCACGTCGGGATGCGAGCAGCCCAGCACATCGCCGTGGAACACGATTTTCGCCAGCCTCGTGTTGCCGCAGATTCCCCAAGGGAGCAGCAGCCGGAACCGCGCCGCAGCGACCGGTTTGGCAAACACGTGCGTGTGTACCGCCGCGTTGGAGAGCAGCGGCTGGATGGGCACCCAGAGTTCCTTGGCCGCATCCCAGTAGTCGATCGATGCGTCGCGGAGCCAACTTTCCGGGTGGGCGGGGTCCTCGACGAGCGTCACGCCCGTCACCTTCATCTGCGTGCGGTAGGCGTCGATGAGGATGTAGTTGAGGGGCGAGGTCTCGGCGAAATTGCCCACCATGTGCCAGGGGATCCAGGCCTCGGCCGGGGCGCCGGTCTTGTCGTCGTAGAGCATGGCGGCCTTCTGGCCGGTCGTTTCCGTCAATGTTTTCGCGCCTTGGGAGGTGACCAGGCGGATCATCGGCTTTGTCTTTGCAAGCAAGTTACCCGAGAGGTTGACCGACTGCGGCGCGGCGTTTCCCCAGCCCGCAACGGCCGTGGTGGGCGCGCCGTCGTCGGCCAGGATCTTGCCGCGCATGTCCGACGCCTCGGGAGTCAGGCGGGTTTGCCACTGCGGGGCATAGCTCTTCTCCAGCCGGCACATGGTCCCTTCCCAGGTGGCCAGCAGCAGGCTGCCGTCGGCCAGCCAGGCGGGCACGGCCAGGGCCTTCATGTCCTTCTCCAGCAGGACGCGGCCCTCAAGGTCGGTCACGTACACGGTGCCCAGGTTGCTGGTCGCGGCCAGTCGCCCGTCGCCCGAGAAGCGGGGGAAGTGCAGCAGGTCGTCGCCGTGGAAGACCCACTGCAATCCGTCGGCGACGGCATACAGCTTGAGCAGGTCCTCGGTGACCACGGCAATCAGCGCGCCGTCGGCGGAAAGGCCAAGATCCTCGGCGGCGGTGGGAATCACGCGGACGATCTTGCCGTCGCGGAGCACGAACATTTTTCCGCCGTCGGCGATGTTGTAGAGCACGCACGTCTTGGCGTCGGCGCTGGTCCGCGCGATGCGGATCTCGCCGCTGCGGCCGACTGGCTGCTGCCACTTCTGCTTGCCGTCGCTCGCCCCGTAGGCCGTGGCGCGCGTGCCTTCGATCACCAGGACCGTGGCCGCGTCCAAAACCAGCACCTTGCCGGAGTGCCGCCGGCCGAGCGACCAATCTTGCTGCCAAAGGACCCTGCCCTCGGCCGACCAGACCACCACGCCCAGATCGCCGGCGCTGGCGACCCACTTGCCGCCGTCGCCGACGGCGAAGCTGTTGATGTGATCGCGGACCAGGGCCGGAACGAACCGGTGCGGCAGGCGCTTCGGCAGGCCGTCCAGGGCGAACCGCCGTTGGAGCCGGCCTTCGGCCCCAACCAGGTAAAGATGATAGCCCTCGGCGCTCTTCATGTCGAAGCCCTGCACGGCCACTCCACTGCCAAGCGCCGTCGGCTCGAAGGCGAAGTAGTGTCCGGCCCGCTGCCGCCAGCGGACCTTGCCGGTGTCCACGTCCACGGCGTAGAGGTTGTGGTCCCAGTTCATCGTGTTCATCACCGCCAGCTTGCCGCCCGCGGTGACGACCAGGTCGCGGACGTGCGGGCCGAACGACTCGTCGACCGGCGAGAAGTCGGCGGAGGCAATCGCAGAGGCGGCCCGGCTACGGGGACTGTCCCAATTTTCGTTCGACGAAAATGGGACTGTCCCCTTTGCGGGCGCCGCCGCCAGGTTCAACAGGTCCAGCGGCGCGGACTGGGCGTCCGCGACGGCAACGCCGAGCGTCACGACCTTTCCGCTCAGCAGTTCGACCGCTTCCAGGGCCACCGGGCCACCGGGCGCGTTCAGCGGCAGGATGAACTGGCCGCCGGCGCCTTGCGACGCCGCCGAGACATATTGCTCGTCGAGCACGCCTCGGTCGGCCGCCAGCAGGCGGACGCGCACGGGCACGGCCGCGGCAATCGCCTTGCCGGCGGCGTCCTGGACCTGGACCTGCCATCGCATCGCCTGGCCGCGCGCGACGCCCTTGGGCCCCTCGACTTGCACGCGGGCCACGGCGGCGGGCAGAATGGCAAAGATGCGGGCCGGCATGTTGCGGCAGTCGGCTTCGAGCATGCCGCCCGCCGGCTGAACCTGCTTCCCGGCGAAGACATCGTAGACCGCCCGGCCCGCGGCGGCCTCCAGCTTCAGCGGCACCAGTTGCGGCACCAGGCTGGCGCAGGACAACGTGACCCGCCACAGGTGCCCCGGCTCCAGATCGTCCAACGTGGTATTGTTGACCACGAACAGATAGCGGCCCCCCTCGGCCCGCCGCTCGGTGAGGAAGACCTCGGGGTTCTCGACCTCCGCGGCCGGCCGGACGTGGGCCAGCGCCCGGGCCAACTTCAACGCGGCGGCCTTGGCGTAGACGACGGTTCGCCAGTAGGCATGGTCGTCGGAGGCCAGGCTGGGATCGCTTTCCAGATGCGGCAAGTGCCGTCGGCGAAAACGGCCACGCCCGATTGCTTGGCGGCCTTCAACGCCGAGGCCAGCACCGGCTCCATCTCCACGGTCTGACCCACCACCAGCACCGCCTCGTACTGCTTCAGTGTGTCGGGCTGGATGTCCTCGGCGAACACGATGTGCGCCGGCCGGTGCGCGTGCAGACAAGCGACATAGGCCTCCATCACCCGCGCGAAATGCCGCCCCATGATGCCCGTCCAATTGTCGATCTTGTACATCCGCCCGCTGGCCACGATGGCCACCTTGTCATGGTTCTGCATGGACACGAGCCAGGGCCCGTACCGGCGGAGCACGGCATTGAGGCTGCGGTAGACGCTGGCGGTGCCGTTCCAGGACATGCGCGGGTCGTCGGTGTTGCCCTTGAGGGCAAAATGCCAGGGCGGCACCGGGTCGGAACAACCGACGCCGTCGGCCCCCCGCATCACCATTTGCCAAAGCGTGGTGAGGATCTGGTCGCCGCTGCCGGCGTCGTTCCAGACCTCCGGATGGCCCCACGCCTTCTTGCCCGGCCGCTTGTAGAAGTCGACGTTGTAGGGGCCGTGGTACGGCGGCGCGATCTGCTCCCACTGGGCCTGCAGGTCGCTCTCCTGGACGTTGGCAAGCGTGACGGGCGGATAGGAGGCGCAGTTGCGGAAGGGGCAGGCCACGGAGGTTACCCGGCCGGGGGCCAACTCGCGGAGCTTCGTGGTGAACAGCGCCTGCGCGTCCACGGCATAGGCCAGCCAATAGGCGGCGACCTTGTCCAGCACGCCGCTCCACGCCCCGCTGGCAGCCGCCTTCTTCAGCGCCGCCGGGTGGGAATCCTTCTCTCCCACGTTCTTGGCCGCGGTCGTGTCGCGATCGTCGAACAGCCACCAGTTCGACGCCCAACTCCAGCCGCGGAAGGCCGGATAACCCTTCAGGGCCTCGGTGGTCATGGCCAGGTCCTTGACGACCTGCTGGGGCGTGCGCGAGTCGCAGCCGGTGCCGCCCACCGGCAGCCCCGCGTCGTTGCCCATCAGAATGGCCATCTGGCTGATTCCCAAGGCGCTGTATCCGCTCATGGCTTGCAGAAATGACGGTGCGGTCACGAGCTTCTCGGGCGCGACGGCGAGCGGATCGGCCTCCAGGGCCTTCATGCGATCGGCAACCTCGGCACGGGGCGGGGCGAGCGAGAAGTCGACCATTTCCCCGGGGTGGCCGAGGTGATCCACCATCATGTCGAAGCCCAGTCGCTCTGCGCGCCGGAAGGAGGCCGTGGCAAGGTCCGGCGCATCCCAGGCACTGGCCTGCGGGTAGGTGGGGCGGTAGTCGCCATACATCGTCGTCAATAGCGATGCGGGCCTCATGCCCGGACCGATCACCAACGGCTGGCTGACGCAGGTCAAGCCATGGGCGGCAACATCGAGCAGGTACTTGCCCGGCCGCAGCCGCTCGCTGAGCGACTTGGGAAGCGTGAAGCGGATTTCCTTGGGGTTCACTAAGAAATAAGTTGCAGCAATAGTGGTCTTGGCAGTAGCGAGCGCGTGGGAGCCGTCTCGCAACGTGAGGGTCAGTTCCGTGTCTTTGGGGGCGCTAGCGCGCAGGTAGACGGTCAGCGGGATCTCTTCACCCCGGCCGAAGTAGACGCGGCCCAGCGCCGTCGCGGCCGCAGCGCTGCCTTGGGCGCCCGCCGCACGGATTTCCACCAGCGTCTGCACTTTGTACTCGCTCGCTACGGCGCGCTGCTGCCAGGGGGTACACTCGGGCGTTACCTTGATCTGGTACATCCCGGCAAGGTCCTGGGGAAGGAGCAACTTGTCGTCGGCGAGCTTCAGTTCGCGGTAGTCCAGCACGCCGAAGGGCCGGGCCCACACGCGCCAGCGGGGCCTGATCCGCCGGCCGCCGCTGTCGAACTCGATGCGGAAATCGACCGGCTGCCCGGCGATCCACGCGCCGGACTGGGCCGTGACGGTCAGCCGCTCGTGGTCGATGTTCACCGAACGCTTGAACGCTCCGCTGGCCAGGTCGTACACCTGGAACAACTCGCTAGGATGCCGGCCCCGCAGAACGGCCTCGCCGCCCCAGAGACGCATGCCGCGGATGCCCTCGGCGAGCTTCCGCTGGGGCGGAATGTTCAGCTTGATTTCCCCGGCCGGTTCGCCGCGGAGCCCCGTCTTGCGGATCACGCTCTCAAACGCGCCGATCGAATACAACACGCCGTCGGGGTCCACGTCGAAGCCGCCCGAGTCGCCGTCGTCGGTATTGGCGCCGGCGCCCACGGACCGCTCCCATTGCACTTTGCCGTCGAAGCCCAGGCACTGCACCTCCGGCCGGCCCCAACGGACGAGGAAAAACACCTGCGTCTTTTCGCATACGCGGAACCCTTGCACCGTACACTTGTCGATGTGCGGCAGCGCGTAGGCCATGACGATCTTGCCGTCGGCATTGAGTTGCAGAATGCGGTCGCGATGATGGTCCAGCCCATAGAAGTCGCCGCTGGCCCCGGCCTCGACCGTGGCGGGCGCATCCCAGCCGTCCAGGTCGCTCACGAGGAAATCGGCCACCACCTGGGTCTTTTGAAACCGCTTGTCGTAGATCGCGACCTGGTGGGAAAAATGGCCGTGGGCAGCGGCGATCAGGCCGCCGGCATCGGCCGTCGCGTTGTGGATCGCCTCGATCGTCGCCCCGCCCAGCTTGTCCTGGCCGTCGCGGCTGACACGGAGGATGTAGCCGCAGTCCTGCCCGGCCGAAGTGAGATACACCATGCCGTCGCGCCCGATTGTCAGGCGGGCGCGCTCGCAGTTGAATATGGGGTCCTCGCGCGAGATGATCTGCTGGAGCTTCAGCGGCGCCACGGCTGCCGGCTTGTCGTCGGCCGCAAGGGAGAAGCAGCACGACAGGATCAGAACACACGCGATCGACTGGAACAGTTGCCGTTTCATGGGAGTGTCACTTCTTTCGGAGGTAGAGCACGGCGTCGCCGGAGAACGGGGCCTTCAGCATGCATTTGGCCCCGCCGCTGACCGTGCCGTTGTCGGTAATGATCATTCCGTCCGCAGGCCGCAGCCACTCGACCATCAGCTTGCCTTTCGCTGCGGACAAATCGACCGTCACGTCGCCGCCCTTGGGCAGATAGATCAAGTACTCATCCTGCGGTTGGGCCAGGCAATATCCGCTGGAAGCCAATTCGCCGTGAGGAACCATTACGGCCAGGTCCATTCGCGTGGCGTAGCGGCGCGTGAGGCCCATGGCCGCACGGAGCGGGTTCCAGTAAGTGTCGGGCTTGCCGCCGGCCGGGCGATTGCGGCCCGGGTCGTGGCTCGGATCGAGGTAGGGGTCCATGAACAGGCACTGGCTGCCGCGGGTGAAGTTCTGCCATACCCAGGCCCGCTGGGCCGCGACGCCGTCGGCCTTCAGTCCGATCCAAAAATAGCTGTGGTCGGTGTCGTTGAGCACGACCTTGCGGCCATCGGCCCCGGGCAGTTTCGCGGCCGGCGAGACCCAGTCGGCCGGGCTGCGATACAATGCGTCGTCGCTGCCGGGCCATTGCGCCGTCATGCCTACGGGGTGTTGCTTGGCCTTGGCCGCCTCGTAGCGGCGGATCATGAGAATCATGTGGCTCTGCCAGGCGGTGTCGGCCGAACTCGCCGTGTCCTCGTTGCTGATCTCGTAGAGCACGTTGTCCAGGTCGTTGACGGTGTCGATGACTTTGCGCACGTAGGCTTCCTGCCGGGCGGCGACGGCCGCGTTGGCAAGCGAGTGTACCGCCTTGCCGCCGCCGTCGATGCCGTTGACGTTGTTCTTCGGATTGAAGGGATGTCCCTGCCACGGGTCGCCGCCCACGTTCCCTTTGCCTTCGATGCTGAACCCGTTGAAGAGCATGACCGCCGCATAGACGCCGGCTTTGTCGGCCGCCGCGAGCCGGGTCCGCATGCGGTCGAAGCAGGCCTGGTTGAACAGCGTCAGATCGAACTTGGGCTTGCCGTCCAAGGCCAGGCCCGGCCCGGGGCGCTGGTAGGGCATCGGGCCATAGGAGATCGTGCCTTGCTGCGCGTGGGGGTTCCACGCGCTCTCCCACGTCCACAGCCGGAAGAAGTTGTGATTGTGCTCGGCCAGGAAAGCCAGGTACTTGTCGAAGTCCATCACCGGCGGCGAAGGCAAGCGGTCGAAGGTGTAGTCCTGGAAATTGCCCCAGGTGTGGGAGCCGGTCAGGAAGACGGCGTTGCCGCTGCCGTCGGTGAAGTAGCGCGGATTAACCGGATGCACCCGGAGCGGGCCCCGCGCCGCGGCCGCCGCGGCCGCCGAAGCCAGCAGGGTGACGATCGCAGATGCCGTAAGGCCATGCCTGAAATTCATCGCGGGGCTCCTCTGCTGGCAGGTCTTGAACTGTAACCATTCACGGTCCCGGCTAGAGGGGACAGTCCCATTTTCGCGGCAATGCTGCGCATTGCAGGCGAAAATTGGGACAGTCCCCCGTGAACGCTTGCCTTGAACTTTCTCCGGGCAGATGACATGCTACTATGAGCATTGCTGCAATTCAAGGAACAAGGCCGTTTCCGGGGTTCTCCGCCTTCCCCTTGGTTGGCCGGTCGACCACGAGCACGGGCGGCGCCATCTTCGCATCGCCCTTGAGATCGACCATGAGGCGATGGTCGGATGTGCTGCAGGTTGTTTTCACGCCGTCCACGCCGATCGTGTCGACACGCTCGCACATGACGGGCACGCTCACCCGCGCATCGCCCGTGCCGGCGACCGCCCACAGCACCCAGACTCGGCCGGCTTCGGGCTTGTCGCCGTCGAGGTGTACGAAGGCCGTGGCGCGGCCTTTGGCGACCTGCACCTCGGCAGCGACCGGCCGCATCGGGAAGGGTCGGGGCAGAGTCTGGAGATACCCGCGCACCGCCGCCCGCTCGCGCTCCGAGGCGTCCATGACACAGACCTTGCGAACCCCGGCGGCAAAGGCCCGCGTGAAGAACTGCATGCGCCACGCCGCACGCCGCTCGGCAGACAGCCAGCCGATGAAATCGAAGTTGCCTTCGGTATGCCAGTACTCGCGTTTCCGGGCGTAATGGAAGCCGGGGGCGCGCGACTCCCATCGGTCGAAGACGCCGCGCATGCTGCCGAGCAGTCGCTCCACGCTGCAATCGGGGTCGCCGAACACCACGGCGAGTCCTTCGTAAATGTGGAAACTGACGCCGTCCGCCGCGGGGCCGATGGAATAGGGGACGGCGGCTCGGC
>JBEKZQ010000139.1:0-13593 GCA_049509675.1 Thermoguttaceae bacterium
TGATGCCGATCTCCGCGCCCAGGCCGAACTCGCCGCCGTCGTTGAATCGCGTGCTGGCGTTGATCATCACCGCCGAGCTATCGACGCGGGCGGCGAACTTGCGTGCCGCTTCCAGGTCGTTGGTGACGATCGCTTCCGTGTGTTGCGAGCTGTAGCGATTGATGTGCTCGATCGCCTGGTCCAGGGAGTCGACCACGCGGACCGAGATGATCGGGCCCAGGTATTCGGTGCGATAATCTTCTTCGCTGGCCGGCTTGGCCTGGGGCACGAGCTGCTGCGTGCGCCGGTCGCCGCGGATCTCGATGCCGCGCTCCAGCAGGGCATGGGCCACGCGGGGCAACAGCGTGGCGGCCGCGTCGGCGTGGATCAGCAGGGATTCGGCCGCGTTGCACACCCCCATCCGCTGGCACTTGGCGTTAATGACCAGCTTCTCGGCCATGTCCGCGTCGGCCGAGCGATCGAGATAGACGTGGCAATTGCCGGCGAAATGCTTGATGACCGGCATGCGGGCTTCCGCGCTGACGCGGCGGATGAGGCTTTCGCCGCCGCGAGGGATGCAGACGTTGATATATTCGGGCATGCGGAGCAGCTCGCCGACGGCGGCGCGGTCGGGCGTGGCGACCAACTGCACGGCTTCGCGGGGCAGACCGGCCTCGGCGGCGGCCTCGGCCAGGATTTCGGCAATCGCCACGTTGGATTGGGCCGCTTCCTTCCCGCCCCGCAAGATCACGGCGTTGCCGCTCTTGACGCAAATGGCCGCGGCGTCGGAGGTCACGTTGGGCCGCGATTCGTAGATGAAAAAGATCACGCCCAGCGGCACGCGGACCTTCTGCACTTCCAGCCCGTTGGGACGCATCGAGGAAGAGATGATCTCGCCCACCGGCTCGGGCAACAGGGCGATTTCTTCCAGGGCGCCGGCCATGGTGGCGATCCGCGACGGCGTCAGACGCAGCCGATCGATCTGCGCCTCGGACAGTCCGAAGCCGGGCGCGGCGGCCAGATCGATGTTATTGGCTTCCATAAGCCAGGCCGAGCGTTCGCCGAGCAGCCGTGCGCTATGGCGCAGCCATTGCTGTTTTTGGGCCCCGGTGACCTGGGCCAACTCGACAGCCGCGCGCTGCGCGCGTTGGGCCAATTCCAGGCAATAAGCGTGCAGGTCGTTCATGGCGGAAGTATCCCTTGCGGGCCGGCGAAAGTCAACGGCGATTTGCGGCCATCCCGGCGACCGAACCGCGTCGCTAAGGAATTATATCGCCGGGAGTTGCGGCAAGTATTCTCTTTGCCAATTGCCCCTCACCCCAGCCCTCTCCCGGAGGGAGAGGGGGACGCTACTCCAGTCCGCCACTGGCGGCGAACAGTTCGATCGCCTGTCGCACGGCGGCCACGTCGTGGACGCGCAGCACCTGCACCCCCTGCCGCGCCAGCGACAATGCCACGCCGATCGTGCCTGCTGTCCGGTCGGCCCCCTCGTCGCCCAGGAACTGCCCGATAAAACCCTTGCGCGAGGGGCCGATCAACACGGGGCAGCCCAACGAGTGAAACCGCCGCGCATTGGCCAGCAGGGCCAGGTTATGCGCGGTTGTCTTGCCGAAGCCGATGCCCGGGTCCAGCGCCATGCGGTCGGACGGAATACCGGCGGCCAGCAGGGCGTCGCGGCGCGCGCCAAGATACGTCAAGACTTCCTCGACGACATTCTCGTAGCGCGGGTCTTGCTGCATCGTGCGCGGCGTGCCTTGCATGTGCATGACGCACACGCCGCAGCCGCTGCGGGCGGCAAGGGCCGGCATGTCGCGGTCGCCGGTCAGGCCCGTGATGTCGTTGATCACCTCGGCGCCGGCGGCCAGGGCTTCTTGGGCCACGACGGCCTTCGAGGTGTCGACGGAGAGCGGCAGCCGCGTCTTGGCGGCCAGCGCGGCGATCACTTCCGCTACGCGGCGGATCTCCTCAGCCGCCTCGATGGGAGCGGCCCCCGGGCGCGTGCTCTCGCCGCCCACGTCGAGCAGGTCGGCGCCGGCGGCGGCCAGGGCCAGCCCGTGCCGGACGGCCAGGGCCGGATCGAGGAATCGGCCGCCGTCGGAAAAGCTGTCGGGCGTGACGTTCAGAATGCCCATCAGAAGCGGGAGGCGGCCCACGCTGAGGCTCCTGGTGCGGAGTTGCCAATGATCGGCGCGGGTTGGCGCGGACGGCCCTTCTACCATGGCGCTTCCATCAATGAGACGATCTGCTCGGCCAGGCGCCGGATGACCCGCTGCTGGCCGGTCGCCACCGATTGCCCCACCTCCGGCACCACCCCGGAAGCCCCGTTCATGTCGACCAACTCGGACGGCAGGGGAACGGGCGGGCATGGGCGAACCACGTTGCCGCGGCGATCGATCCAGCTTACGACGATGCGCAGGTTGACTTCGATTTCGCGGGGGTCGCCGTTGAGGTTTTGCACCAGCAGGTGCTTGCCTTCGCCCACGATTTTGCCGGAAAGGACGCTGTCGGCGTTGGGCGTGGCCACGACCTTGTAAGGCGTTCGCCGCTCGATCTCCTTGCACACCGCCTCGGTGAGTTGCTCACCCAGGTCGCGGCGCAAACTGTCGGACTGAAACACGGGCACGTGTACCGTGCTGATGTTGGCCGGGAAGAGGGTCTGGTTGCCGATATTGTAGCCGGCGCAACCGGCGCAGGCGCAGAGCAGCAGGGCCAGGGCGAGGCGCGTGGGGCGTGGGGCGTGGAGCGTGGGGCGCGGGACGCGGGGCGTGGAGCGTGGGGCGTGGAGCGTGGAGCGTGGAGCGTGGAGCGTGGAGCGTGGGGCGTGGAGCGAGGCGCGTGGGGCGTGGAGCGTGGAGCGTGGGGCGTGGAGCGTGGAGCGTGGGGCGTGGAGCGACTCTTCCATCCCGTCGCAAGCGACGCGCGGAAGAGGCGGACCGTTTTTCAGCGGTTTTATACGATCGCCGCTCATCGTTAATCTTTCCGCTCGAACAGTTGCGTCAACCACTCGAAGTGTTTGGGCGGATTGTCGGGCTCGTCGCGTATCTGTGCCATCCGCTCCCGCGCCTTTTGGGCAAGATCGGTCTGCGGATACTCTTTGATGATCGACTGATAGTGTTCGCGGGCGGCGCCGTAGAACTTGTGCTTATCGTAGTACGCGGCCCTATTCCATTCCCGTTCAGCCTTCTGCTCGATGATTTCGGCCCGGGTCTTGAGCATGTTCTGTTCTTCCTCGCCGAGTCGGCCGCGGAACTGCGTGAGCGCCTGGTCGGCGGTCTCGCCGGCCTGGTTCAGCGGCGTCGCGTCGTAGACCGGACCCTGGTAGACCCGCAGCCGCGCCTGCACGCCGAGCACGTGGGCGTCGCGTTGGAACTTGCTCTTGGGATAATCCTTGCGGATCAGATCGTAATGGTAGGCGGCTTCCTCCCATCGGCCGCGGCGGAAGTAGGCGTTGGCGATCGACATGACCGCGTAGTCGGCCAGCGGCCCCAGCGGATCGTGGATCCGCACCGCCTCGTAGGCCGCCAGGGCGTTGCCGAACGTGTCGAACACGGGCCGCGTCTTGTCGTTGAAATTGGGCGTGGTGGGCCAGTGCGGCCGGGCGATGTCCAACTGCTCCCAGTAGCGGCCGATGGCGAACTCCCGGGAAACGGTCGTATCCAGATACCGCGTGTTGTCGTGCTTCTTCAACAGATTCGTGTACGCGTCGTGCGCCTTGGAGTACTGGTCGGCGAAGAAATAGCACTCGGCCAGCAGGAACAGGGCGTCTTCTTCCAAGGTCGAGTCGGGCCAGCGCCAGGACGCGATATAGAAATGCTTGCCCGCCTCTTCGTACTTCTTCTGCTTGAAGAGGGCTTCGCCCTGCTGGAACTCCGCGTGCGCGATCTTCTCGTCGGGACCGTAACCGCACTTCTGCTTGATGTCTTTCCACATGTTGTCGGGCGAGAGCTTGGACCAATCGAAACCGTCGTCGTCCGACTTGTCTTTCTTGTCTTTGGCGGCATCGGCACCGCCGGGCGCGGAGATCAGCGGCGTGGCCGGCATCATGACCGGCGTCGTGACCGGCGTGCCGGACGCATCCGGGGCCGTGGCGATGGGCGAAACGGCCGAGGCGGGCACCACGTCGCGGCTGGCCGGGCCCGTGCCCGTGGCGCCGATCGGAACCGCGCCGGGGTATGGCGACGGAGCGTTCTGCGGCGGAGCCCCATACATGCCGGGGGCCGCCGACAACGGCGCAGCGCCGGGCCGCATTGCCCGCGGATCGCCGTTGGGATATCCGGCCGGCGGAACCACGTCGGGATAGGGCGGTGCATTGGGATAGGCGGCCGCCGGAGCAACCGCGGGGATGGGCGGGGCCGCACTGGCCGCGCCGGCCGGGACCGGCTGCGCGTCGTGTCGTGTCAGCGACTTGAACAGCCAACCGTTATAGCCGTCCTGGTCGCCATTGCCCGCTGCTTGTTGATTGGCGGCGGCCGATGGCGGAGCCGGCGGCACGCTGTTGCAACCGGTCAGAAGAGCCGCGCTAGCGACTAGGACCAGCATTCTTGCCCGGTCGGCGTGCGCGTTCCATCCGGTCATGGCATAGGTCCTTGGGAGCGACGAAAAAGGCGGCGGCAAAGGGGACAGTCCCATTTTCGTGGAACGAAAATTGGGACAGTCCCCGTTACGTGGAGAACATGCCTAGATACTGGTGCATGCGCGGTTTACGGCCCAACAAGTGGACCAGGTAATGGTTCATCACGCTGCGTAACTCTGCGAAAGTGCGCGGGTCGATCTCCATGCGGCGCCAGAGCTGGCCGTGGATGTCGGCCAACTGGGCCAAGGTGCGCAACATGCCGGCGCTGACGGAGATCACCTGCGTCTTTCCGGCGCGGCACTGGGAACACAACACGCCGCCATGGAGCGAGCCGAAGGCGACGCGTCCGGCGGGTTCCACCGCCGCCGCGCACTCGGCACAGCGATCCAAGGAGGGTGAGTGTCCCAAAAAATGCAGCGCGCCCAGTTCAAACCGCACGATCCGCCTGGCGACCGCCTCTCCGGCGGCCAAGGCCTCCAGGGTCTCGTCGGCTAAATCGAATAGTTCGGGATGAGGGTCGTCGTCGTCGGTCAACTCGCTGAGCAATTCGGCGACGTAGTAGCCGGCATACAGCCCGGCGAGGCTCCTGCCCGCCGGGCGGAACCGCCGCAAGAGCTTGGCTTCCGTCACCAGGTCCAGCGCATCCGACGATTTGTGGAGGAAGACTATTCGACAAAGGGTGAGCACGTCAAGAGCAGACTCGAACGGGTTCTTGAGTCGCCGGGCCCCTTTCGCCAGAGCCCCCACTTTGCCGAACTCGCGCGTGAACAGCGTGACGATCAGGCTGGTTTCGCTGAATTCGATCGTACGCAGCACCAGGGCAGTCGCTTTTTCCGAGGCCATAATGGGTCATGGTATGCCGGGAACAGGGGGCGAACAAGGGCGACTGGGGTCTGGTCCATTTTTCGGCTCGCAGACGTTGCGATGGCCGGTACGTTCCGCCCGAAAACATGGACCTGACCCCCTTGCGCCACCCGGTCTTAGGACTTGGGTCTTAGGTCTTGGATGTTGGCTATTCGCGTGGACGACCACAGCTAAGGCCCAAGACCCAAGACCCAAGAGCGAACCTGGCGGTCCCCTCCCCACTCCGCGCTCCCCGCCCTACAATCGATTCATGCCGATCCTTCCTCGATCCGCGTTGTTTCCGCCTGCTGAAGAGGCCGACCGGGACGGCCTGCTGGGCTTTGGCGGAGAACTGACGCCGCAGTGGCTGCTGGACGCCTATGGGCACGGCATCTTTCCCTGGCCCGATAGCCGCGTCGATTCCCCGATCCCCTGGTGGTCGCCGGATCCCCGGGCGGTGATCGAGTACGAGCGGTTCCACGTGCCGCGGCGTTTGCAGCGCACCTGCCGCAGCGATCGCTTCGCGGTGACGACCGACCGCGATTTTTCGGGCGTCATTCACGGCTGTGCTTCCGCAAGCGGCCGGAAGGGCGGGACCTGGCTGACCGCGCCGATGATCGCGGCCTATCTCCGCTTGTTCGAGTTGGGCGTTGCCCATAGCGTCGAAGCATGGCACGAGGGGCAGTTGGCCGGCGGAACCTACGGCGTGGCGATCGGCGGGCTGTTCGCCGCCGAGTCGATGTTCTATCGCCTCCGCGACGCCTCGAAGGTGGCGCTGGTGTACCTGGTCGATCATCTGCGCCAGCGGGGATACACGCTGCTGGACATCCAGCAGTTGACGCCGCACACGGCGCAGTTCGGCGCGGTGGAGATCCCCCGCCGCCAATACCTGCTGCGGCTGCGCGAGGCGTTACAATCGCCGGTCACCTTTGGGTATGTCAGGCATCCCATGCCTGACAAACCTGGGCGTGCCGGTCAATAGGACTGTCCGTCCAGCGCCGCGCCGTCGTTGCGACATCCCAGGTAACCGAACGTCTTCGGATCGATCGAGTATTGCAGCAGGTGGACGGAGCCATCGCAAAAGACGGCGTTGAAACCGCTCGGGTGGGCGCTTCCAAAGCGCTCCGAGGCATCGTTGGCGGTCCAGACGCCCCTGTCTACCGTGGGCGAGTCTTGCATTGGCTGCCGATTATTCGCGGTGACGTTGCCGTTGTTGTCGACGTACGGAACCCAGCGCTGCAGGTTCCAGTCGAAACCCTCGTAGGCGCTGTCGTTGTCTGATTCGCAGTCGCCCGTGTAGTAGCGCGTGCTATTGAGGGACTTTTCGGCAGCGAAAATGGTGTTGCTCAGCCCATCGGTGATCTGGGCCGGTTGGATCTCGCTAAATGCGAAGGAAACACCATTGCCCGTGGTTGAATCCGGCTGCGGAAGGAAGGTCTTCAAACCGCCCAGGCTGTTCGGGGGCGTGTTGGCCGAACTTGCGGCGGATAGCCAAATCGCGTATGGGCCAATGACGATAATTGGAACCGCCACTGGCGGTACAATAACTGGCACCTGCGGTGGACTGCCGGGGGTTTGGAGAAGTCCGCCGGCGCAAGCCGCGTAGTCGGTCTTTGCCGCCTGGGGCGGCATGTTGGCGTTGTACGAGGTTCCCGTGAGGGGATAGCCCATCGCCTTGCGGCGCGACGGACAGATAAGAATCGACACCACCGACGCGCGGATCAGGGCCTCATTGACCATGTAGTTACCCGCTTGCGCGCCCACCTTATCATCCACGGTGTACTTTCCGCCGCCTAAATCATGGACTGTACTATATTCCATGAATGGCAGGAGGTTGAACAGCCAGCCACCGGGCTGCCGCGCGGAGAAGCCCATGTCCGGATCGCCGGTCCAGTGGTTCCCCCAACCGCCGGTTGGGAAAAAGCCGAGTTTATCGACGTGAGCCTGGGCGGCAATGCCGATTTGATGGAGGTTGTTTTGGCAGACGATACGGCGGGCCGCCTCCCGCGCCGCCTGTACCGCCGGCAGCGTCAACCCTACCAGAATGCCGATGACGGCGATTACCACCAGCACCTCAACAAGTGTAAAACCACGACGCCGGCTGAGCATGGCACACATAATGGAACTCCTCGTAGCGTGTGGCACTATTGCGGCAAGCACGTGCCTCAGGGCGATGGATCAATCATTGTAGGACGGATTGCCAATCCGTCCCGCAAGACATGGACGGATTGGCAATCCGTCCTACGGGTTATTGTTTTGCGGGTCCCTAACTTCTGAACCTTAGCATCGCGTAATTTTTCTTGCCGCTGCGGAGCACGAGGATCGATTCGCCGGCCAGGTCGTCGGCGTTGATGCGGGCGTCGATGCCCGCCACGCGGCGGTTGTTCACGTAGCCGCCGCCCTGGCCGATGATCCGCCGGGCCTCGCCTCGGCTGCCGGCCAGGCCGGACTCGGTGAAGGCGTCGATCACCGACAACCCCTCCGCGAGCCGCTCCCGGGGCAGTTCCTTGCTGGGCACGTCGGCAAAGATGGCCTCCAGGTGCGCGTCGGAAAGCCGGCCGATCTCCGCCCCGAAAAAAATCTCCGTCGCGCGTTGGGCCACCGCCAGGCCGTCATCGCCATGCACCAGCCGGGTCAACTCGGTCGCCAAGCGGCGCTGTCCGAGCCGCTGGCCGGGGTCGGCCGCATGTTCCGCTTCCAACTGCTCGACTTCCGCACGGCCCAGGTCGGTGAAGAATCGCAGGCATTTGCCCAGGTCTGCGTCGTCGAGGTTGATCCAGTATTGATAGAAACGATAGGGGCTGGTTCGTTCCGCCGCCAGCCACAGGGCGCCGGACTCGGTCTTGCCCATCTTCGTGCCGTCGCTCTTCGCCAGCAGCGGGCAGGTCATGCCGAAGAGTTGTGCGCCGTGCATTCGCCGGGCCAGATCGATGCCGGCGGTAATGTTCCCCCATTGATCGCTGCCGCCGACCTGCAGCTCGCAACCGTACTGCTGATGAAGATGCACGAAATCGTAGGCCTGCAGTAGCATGTAGCTGAATTCGGTATAGCTCATGCCGGCCTCGCTGCGTTCCAACCGCGCGCGGACCGAATCCTTGGCAAGCATGACGTTTACGGGAAAATGTTTGCCCACGTCGCGCAGGAAACCCAGATAGCCAAAGGGCGACATCCAATCGTAGTTGTTCACCAGCAGGGCCGAGTTGGGGCCGTCGAAGTCCAGGAAGCGGCGCAACTGCCGCTCCATGCCGGCCTGGTTGGCACGGAGCGTTTCCACGCTCAGCAGGTTGCGTTCTTCGCTCTTGCCGCTGGGGTCGCCGATCATGCCGGTGGCCCCGCCCACCAGGGCGATGGGCCGATGCCCGGCCTGCTGGAAACGCCGCAGCACCATCACGGCCACGAGGTGTCCGACGTGCAGGCTCTCGGCGGTGGGGTCGAAGCCGACGTACAGCGTGCGCGGCCGCTCGGCCAGCCAACGCGACAGGTGCGCATCGTCGGTGGTTTGATGGATCAGTTGCCGCCAGGCAAGTTCGTCGTAGATGTCCATGTCTTACCGCCACATGTCGTCATCCGCGAACGGATGTGCCGGGCCGCCGAGCTTCGGTTTGGGAAGGGCCTTCAGGGCCTGTTCCGCCAGCCGCAAATCCTCCTTGGTGGCAATCTTCAGGTTCAACGGCGAGCCGTGAACCACCGTCACCGGTTGACCGAGCCGTTCCACGAGTTGCGCGTCGTCGGTGGCAGGAAGATCGCCGCGGCGGGCATAGGCATCCAGCAGCAGTTGGCGGCGGAAGACCTGCGGAGTCTGCGCTTCCCAAAGCCGCTCGCGCGAGACGGTCTTTTCGATCTTGCGATCACCGCCGACGAGTTTCAGCGTGCCGGCCACGGGAATGGCGAAGATGGCGGCCCCGGTGCGCTCCGCGGCCGCGAAGATCTCGTCGATCCAGGCGTCGGTCAGGCATGGCCGGGCGGCGTCGTGAATGCAGACGAAATCGGCCTCGGGCTTCACCCGGGCCAGGGCCGCCGTGACCGAGTCGGCCCGTTCGGCCCCGCCCTGCACCACGTCGATGCCCAGGATTGCCACGTTGGAGGCGAACTTGAAATGGAAACTCTCCCGATCCTCGGGGGCGATGAGCAAGATCACCTGCATTACGTCGCGGCGATTGAGGAACCGCTCGGCCGAGTAGAGCCACACCGCGCGACCGGCCAAGGGCGCGAACGGCTTCTTATAGTGCGCATCCTTGAATCGCGTGCTGCGTCCGGCAGCCGGGAGAATGACCGAGTATCTTGCGTGACTTTCCACAGCACTGCTCTACCCACTCAGTTGTTCGGCAAGTCGAGCACTTCGCCGCCATCGATCGTGGCCATCGCCTGGTAGGTGGCCATGTCGATGTCGTCGGTGACGAACCGGCCGCTGCCGTCGGCCAGCCCGAAGTTCGCTCCGCCCCGATGGCGACTGGCGAACGAATAGGTGTAATTCCAATTCTTGTAGTTCGATCGTTGCGGGAGTGCCGGTGGGAGCATCTTATAGTTCATCGGGATGCCGCAGGTGGCTGTTACGCCATCAAACCAGAACCAACTGGACCAGCCGCAGTACTGCGGCACCGCCTCACCCACGGCAAACGTGTGCGAAGTCCCGTCGCGAATGTCCTGCTGCGTTGTGTACAGAAGCAACGACAAAATTTGCGAGTGAAGTGCGTCAGCCGTCGGCACCGTAGTGGGAGGCGTCGAATACCCCGCTATGCTGCTAGCCAGGATCCCCTGCCGGCACATGATGCCGTTGCCATGATCCAGGCCATCCGAACTGCCGTTATTGCGGCCGGTGTTCCAGGTGATGGGCGTGGTCGCCGTTCCGCCCGAGGCTGTAACGGAACAACCCCAGTTCATTCCCGCCACCGCCTTGTAGTTGGTGACCGCCATCGGCACCGGCGGGTTGCCGACCCCCTGGTTGGCCATAGTTCCGCTGGTGTTGTAGTTATCCGACGGGCATTTCAGCGTGTTGATCGGCCACTGCGGTGCGACAGAGTTGTTGAAAGTCTCCTTCCCGTAGCCCGTGTCGTACGTGCTGTTGAACGTCATGGATCCGCCAAGCTTTATGTTCGCATAGAGCGGCCCCTGCTCAAGCTGCGGAAGGATATAGGTGATCCAGCTCGCACCGAGTATTTGTGAAGGAGATTGGGACCCGTAAGTGGTGGCCGACCCTTGAGTAGATACAATCCCCCAGTTAGGTGGGAAATGCCGAGCGCTGTTCTCGTAGCTGGACATTGCCAAGACCAGTTGCTTCACGTTGCTCAGGCATTTCATCCTGTTGGCGGCCTCACGGGCGGCCTGTACCGCGGGCAACAACAGGCCGATGAGCACGCCGATAATGGCAATTACCACCAACAGTTCGACCAGTGTAAAGGCGCGGCGCGACCCGCGGCCGCCCGCCGCCTTTGCGACCCCAAAACCTTCACAGCGTTGAAAAAGAACCCTATTCATGAATCCCTCCTCCAGACTGCCGAGCAGTCGAGCGTTTGATACCCATGCGGCCCTCACCCGTCAGCATAGCGTACTATGAGGATATTGTGAAGTGAATGTGACTTTTTCCGGCAAAATCCGGGGTCTGGTCCATTTTTCGGCTTGCGGACCTTGCCATGGCCTATTGATTCTGCCCGAAAACATGGACCTGACCCCTTCGCGCCACGAGGGGAAATGCAAAGTGGCGGTTCTGTCTTGCCCGACGTGCGGCTTGACAGTTTGGCCCTGGACCGACAAACTTGGCTGTTGCGGTTCTAGTGGTCTGTCCAACTTGAGTTTACGGGTGCCACGGTTGGCTTGTCCAACCGTGTCTTGCAGCACTGCTGGGCAAGCCAGCAGTGGCACCCAACCCGTAACGTCGTAATGGACAGACCACTAGTGTGCCGGACGGGCTCGTACCTAAGAATCCCCGACTTTGCAGCTCTTCTGAATAGCGCGCAACAACCGCCAACCATGATTCATCGGTCAAGGACCAGACAGAACCCATGCCAGAGATTCAGGCCTTTCGCGGCATCCGCTATAACCTCGGACGTGTTGGTTCCCTGAGCGACGTGGTGGCGCCGCCCTACGACGTGATCGGGCCGGAATTGCAAGACGAGCTATACCGCAAACACCCCTCGAACGTGGTGCGGCTGATCCTCAACCGCATCGAACCGGGCGACGACGACGAGGCCAACAACCGTTACACCCGGGCCAAGCGGTTCTTGAAGAATTGGCAAGCGGAAGGCGTGTTGTTCACCGAGGCCGACCCGGCCCTGTACGTGTACGAGCAGGAGTTCAGCGACGCGGGCACGACCCACGTCCGCCGCGGATTCATGGCCCGCACGCGGCTCTCGCCCTTCGGCGAAGGCCGGGTCTTTCCGCACGAGGAGACGCTGCCCGGTCCGAAGCTGGACCGCCTGATGTTGATGACCGTGTGCAAGGCGAATCTCAGCCAGATCTTCGGTCTGTACTCCGATCCCCAGGGAACGGCGCAAGAGATTCTCCAGCACGCCACCTCCCGGCTGACGCCGCTGGCGGCCACCGATCACCTGGGCGTGGTCAATCGCATCTGGCCTGTGACCGACGTGGCGGCGATTGCGGCCATGGCCGCCGCGGTGGCCCCCAAGCCGATCTTCATCGCCGACGGACATCATCGCTACGAGACCGCCTGCAACTACCGGGAGCACATTTTCCAGACCGGCGCCCTGACGCCGGAACACCCGGCGAATTTCGTGCTCATGATGTTCGTGGCCATGGAAGACCCGGGCCTGATCGTGCTGCCCACGCATCGGTTGTTCCGCGGCCTGCCTGCGCTCACTAGCGGCGAACTGGCGGCCCGGCTGGGCGATTACTTCACCACGCGGCCGGCCGGCCAATCGCCCCGGCAGGCCCCGCAGGTTTGGGAAGACATCGAAACGGCCGACCAGCGCACGCTGGGACTGTTCACGCAGAAGGACCAACAATGGCAGGTGGCGCGGCTGACCGATGCGGGCCGGGCCCGTATGGCCGAGGTCGCCAAGGAGCACAGCCCCGATTGGCAGGGTCTGGGCGTCGGCATCCTCCATCGCTTGCTGGTCGAGGACTTGCTCCACGGCGCGGCGCTGCCCAAGCCCAAGTACGTACACCTGATCGAGGAAGTGGTGGCCGGGCTCGATAGCGGCGAGTTCCCCCTGGCGACCTTGGTCATGCCGGCCACGGTCGAGCACGTCCGCACGATCAGCCTGGGCGGCGAGCGGATGCCCGCCAAGAGCACTTACTTCTACCCCAAGCTGCTGAGCGGATTGGTCATCAACCCGCTGGAATGAGAGAGGAGAAAGGAGTTAGAAGTTAGAAGTTAGAAGTTAGGAGTTAGAAGTTAGGAGTTAGAAGTTAGAAGTTAGAAGTTAGGAGCGGCTTGGACATCAATCCGCACGACGGAACAGGAGAGCAAGAGAACATGTGAAAGACGACTCGCCTACTACCCTGCTCTCGTTGTTCCCCACAGTCCGCGCCTCTCGCTCCGCGCCCCACGCCGCACGCCCCACGGCGTTCTCCTGTTCTATTCTGGGGGTTTCACGTGGAACGGGCAATCCGCGCACGATTGGTCGTTCCACGTGAAACTTGCGCGATGTAGCGCCAAATTGGGATTTCCCGGCCCGGCGATCCGTGGTTACAATCCGGCGGTTCAGGCGAAGACACCGAGCATGGAGGCCGAGGTGGGGCGGACATTCTGCGTGGCCAATCAGAAAGGAGGCGTCGGCAAGACGACCACGGCCGTCAATTTGGCCGGCGGCCTGGCCATCTCCGGCGCCCATACCCTGCTGGTGGATCTGGATCCGCAGTGCAACGCCACGAGCGGCCTGGGCCGTCAGCCCACGGCCGGCCATCCCCTGGTGGCCGGCACGCCCATCCGGCAAGGCGTCTCTGCAACCGACATTCCCGGGCTGGACCTGCTGCCCGGCAGCCGCAGTTTTCGCGACGTAGAGACCCTCACCGGCGAGGACGCGGCGCAGGCGGCCCGGCTGCGCGACCAGCTTACCCGCGGCTTCAGTTCGTACGACTTCGTGCTCATCGACTGTCCGCCCTCGCTGGGCCAACTGACGCGGACCGCCCTGGCCAGTTCCACGGAAGTGCTGATGCCGATCCAGTGCGAGTATTTCGCCATGGAAGGGCTGACGCAGATGATCGAGACGATCGCCCGGGTGATCCGCCAGGAAGCGCAC
>JBEKZQ010000014.1:0-39448 GCA_049509675.1 Thermoguttaceae bacterium
GAGGATCCGGGCGGGATTCACGGTCATTTTCCCGAGCGCGGTGGGCCAATCGAGATGGCCCGGCGCGATGAGCTGGGTGACGACCAGTCCCAGGGCGGTCTCCAGGCCGACGATGCCGAAGGGGGCCTGATCGAGTTCCTGCATCTTCTTTTCCTTGGCGTGCGGGGCGTGATCGCTGGCGATCGCGTCGATCGTGCCGTCGGCCAGTCCGGCGATGACGGCCTCGACGTGCTCCCGGCCGCGCAAGGGCGGATTCATCTTGTAGTTGGCGTCGAACGAGCGGAGCGAATCGTCGGTAAGGGTGAAATGGTGGGGCGTGGCCTCGGCCGTGGCGCGCACGCCGCGCTGCTTGGCCCGCCGCAACGCGTCGATGCTGTTGACGGTGGAGATGTGCATCAGGTGCAATCGCCCGCCCGTGGCCTGCGCCAGGGCGATGTCGCGGCTGGTCATGGCGTCCTCGGCCGCGGCTGGAATGCCCGGCAAACCCAGCAGCAGCGACGTCAAGCCCTCGTGCATGACGCCGCGCTGGGTCAGCTCGCGGACCTCGCAGTGGTTCATCACCGGCTTGTCGAACATCAGGCAATACTCGAAGGCGCGGCGCATCAACTCCGCATCGTAGACCGGGGCGCCGTCGTCGCTGAAGCCGACCGCCCCCGCCTCGACCAGCCGGCCGATCTCGGAGAGCTCCTTGCCTTCCCGATTCTTGCTCACGCAGGCGATGACGAAAACGTTGCAGCGGCCGGCCTGGACCGCCTGCTGGCGGACGAACTCGACGGTGCCTTGGCTGTCGATGGGCGGGTCGGTATTGGGCATACAGGCGATGGAGGTGAAGCCGCCGTTGACCGCCGCCGCCGTGCCGGAAGCGATCGTCTCGTCCTCCTCGAAACCCGGCTCGCGCAGATGCACGTGGATGTCGATCAGCCCGGGGGAAACCACGCGGTCGGTCGCATCGATCACTTCCAACGGTCCGGCGTAGCCGCCCGTAGCGTCGCCCCCGGCATCATAGGCGGCAATCCGCCCGTCCACGATCAACAGGTCGGTGACGCGGTCCATCTGCTGCGCGGGATCGATGACCCGGCCGTTGCGGATCAAGAGGGCGGAAGGCTGCTGGTTCATTGCCATGGCGCGATCTCACTTGGTATTGCCGATCAACCACAGCACGGCCATGCGCACGGCCACGCCGTTGGTCACTTGTTCGAGAATTGCCGAACAGGGGCCGTCGGCAACGTCGGGACTCACTTCCACGCCGCGATTGATCGGACCGGGCGCCAAGATCAGGATGCCCGGCTTGGCATGGGCCAACCGCCGGGCGTCCATCGTGTACAGGTGGGCGTATTCGCGGACCGAGGGGAACGGCCGGGTCGATTGCCGCTCGAACTGGATCCGCAGCAGGTTCAGCACGTCGACCCGCGGCAGGATGTCGTCCAGACTGTAGGAGAATTCGACCCCCAATTCCTGCCAGCGGGGCGAAACAAGCGTCGACGGCCCGCAAACGATCACGTGGGCGCCTAACTTCTTCAGTCCCCAGATGTTCGAGCGTGCGGTGCGGCTGTGCAGGATGTCGCCGACCAGGGCCACGGTAAGCCCCGCCACGCGGCCGAGCCGTTGGCGGATGGTCATGATGTCCAATAGTCCTTGCGTGGGGTGTTCATGCGCGCCGTCGCCGGCGTTGATCACCGAGCAGGCGAGGTTCTGCGCCAGCAGGTGCGGCGTGCCGGGCGTGTGGTGCCGCACGACCATGATGTCCACCCCCATGGCTTCGATGTTCTTGGCCGTGTCGATGTACGTCTCGCCCTTGGAGAGGCTGCTGGTGGCGGCCGCGAAATCCAACGTATCGGCCCCCAGCCGCCGGGCTGCCAAGCCGAAACTGGTCTTGGTGCGCGTAGAGTTCTCGAAGAACAGATTGACGCACGTCTTGCCGCTGAGCAACGGGATCTTGCGCTGCCCTTCCTCCAGGGCCCTGCGGAAGACGACAGCCTTGTCGAGGATCAAGGTGATCTCCTCGGCCGAGAGCTCTTCCAAGCCCAGCAGATGCCGGCGGCGCCACAGCGGCGGCACGGCGCCCAATTCTTCTTCCAGCAGTGCGGTGGCCATTGGAATGCTCCGGGTGGTTCGATGCGATTGCACCCCCACGGCTGATTCTATCAATTGGCGAATTTGCTGCAAGAAGGAGCAATCTGATACACTCCATTGTATGGGCGATTCGTCCGCGACCACCGTGCTCATTCTTGCCGAACCGGCGGACTTGGCCCGGCAGTGGGCGGAAATCCTGCGTGGGGCGGACTTTTCCGTTTACGGTGACTGGGCTGCGTCGCCGCAGCGGCCGCCGCCGGAGGTCGTCGTGACCAATCTCGCGGAGCCCGACCCGCGCGCCTGCCAGGACGCGGCCGTAATCGCTATCGGATGTGAGGCGCCCGCCGCATTGACCCTGCCGCGGGACTTTCTTGCCCGGGAACTGCAAACCGCCTGCCGGTTGCTGGGCGAGATCGCCCGGCTGCGGCGGCGCGAGCGCCTGGCTGCCGCCACCCAGCAGGAGTTGTTATCGGCCGCCCTGAGCGACCCGCTGACCGGGCTGCCCAACCGCCGCGCCTGGGACGCGGCCTTGGCGGGGCGGCTTGCCAAGTTGGCTGCGGCCGGGCAAAGACTGTGCCTGGCGCTGGTCGACTTGGACCGTCTCAAGCAGATCAACGATACCCACGGTCATGCGGTCGGCGACGAGGTACTGCGGGCGACCGCCCGCGGCTTGGCCGGCGCCTTGCGGCACGACGATTTCGTGGCCCGACTGGGTGGCGACGAGTTTGGCCTGCTCTTGTGGTTGCCTCGAGAAGCGGCCGCAGCGCAGGTGGTGGAGCGGGTCCGTTTGGCGGCCGTGGCCCGCCTGGCCGAAACGGCCGCGCCCGAGGCAACGCTCAGCGCCGGCTATGGGCTGGCCGAGCCGGGAGCCCCCCTGCCCTGCCCCGAGCCGCTGCTGTCCGCCGCCGACGCGGCCTTGCGCAGCGCCAAGCAGCAGGGACGAAATCGGAGCAGCGGGCCTACGATCTCACCCGCCAACGGATATTGAACAGCCACAGCATCGAGCCCAGCAGCACAATGTCCAGCAGGCTGTAAAACGCCAAGAATGCGGCACAGGTCATCGGCCACCAGAGATCGGGCTTCGCCGCCGGATCGGGCAGCGCCCCGAACTTCAACGGCAGGCTGAATGCGGCCGCCAGCGGGCTCAGACCGGCACTGTATTGGACCCAGAGATAGGACTCGGTACACTGGGCCACCGTGTGCCCCGACACCGTCACCAGGGTGGGCGGAAAGAAACTATCGGTAAACACTTTCGCCACCACCGGCACGGCAAACAAGAGCACCAACACCAGGTACGTCGTCAGCATGCTCATTGTCGTCTTGCGGAACAGGATGGAACAGAACACGGCCAGGATCGTCGTCGTCAAACTACATACGATGATGATCGCCAGATAGGCCGCGATCGTGGACGTGTCGCGCCAATACGTGCCCGGCGGCAAAGCCCAGGCCAGGAGCACGGGCCACGTCAGGAAACTGGTCAGAACGCAGGATACCCGCAGGCCGGAGATCAATTTGCCGGAGAGGATCTGCCAGGGCGAAAGCGTGGTACACAGCAGCAGTTCGAGCGTCTCGCGTTCCCGCTCGCTGGTAATGCAGCCTGCCGAGAACACCGGGCCGACGAGCAAATTGAACAAGACGATATAACCGACGTACCAGGCGGCCCGGGGCGGCGAGATGAACAGGCACACGGCCATCAGCGGCAGGGCCAGGAACATGCTGAGCTGGATCACCAGGCGGAGCATGAGCGTGCCTTGGCCAAAGAGTTCGCTCCGCAGTTCCTTGTCGTAGACCGGATTTATGCGGTCGGCAATCAGGCCGGTCCGCTTGGGCGGGGCAAAAAGCTTGTCCGGGAATTGGTCGCTGCGGATCACCATGCCCAGGGCCTTGCGATCTTCCCGCTCCGGATCGACCACGTCCTTGGCCTCGGCGCCGACGTCGGGAGGGTGCAACAGTCGCCGGCTGGCATGGGCGAACAATAGGCCGCACACCACCAGGCACACCGCCGGGAACAGCCCGCCCAGCACGACCAGCCGAGCCAGGCCCTCGAAAAGCGAATAGCAGAGCACGGCCACCAGCGTCAGCGGCAGCACGATCAGGTACGAGACCACCATGGCCGCAATGGTCCGCGTGAAGTAGCTGCTGGCCGCCACCGAGATCATGCCGAACAGGACCACCGAGGCCGCCATGGCGACGTACGTGGCCAGCACCTCGTAGGGCGACACGCCGCCCAGCGGCAGGCACAGCATGACGATCGGCAGCGAGCAGAAGACCAGGACGGCCAAGTGGCACAGGGCGGCCACGAGTTTGCCCAACAGGATGGCCCCGGGCCGCATCGGGCTGGCCAGGAGCATCTCGTACGTGCGCCGTTCCTTTTCGCCGGTGATGGTTCCCGCCGCAAAGCTCGGCGTCAACAGCGCCATGAGCACGTACTGGCCAAGGAAGAACAGGTTCACCAGCCGCTGCGCCTCGAAAGAGCTGTTGTCGCTCGTCAAATCGATCCGCGCCTCCTTCGGCCAGGCGAGATAGACCACCAGACCCAGCACCCCCACGTAGACCAGCAACTGCACGAACGCCCGCACCATGCGGAGGTTCACCAACAATTCGCGTTGCAGCACCGGATTCTCGAGAAGGAACATGGCAGTCGAGAGTCGAGAGTCGAGAGTCGAGAGTTAGGAGTCGAGAGTTAGGAGTTAGAAGTTAGGAGTTGAAAAACTGAAAACTGAAAACTATCTACGCCACGGCTCCTTTGGTCACGAGCATGAAAACATCTTCCAGCGTGGGCTCTTTCTCGGCGAACGATTGCACGCCGACCCCGGCGGCCACCAGCCGCTTGAGCAAAGTGGCAATCTGCCGGTCGTCGGCGGCCAGTTCGACCGTGACGTGATGGTTCTCGATCTGCACGTCGCGGGTTTCGGGCAGGCTGCGGAGGATCGCGAGCCCCTGCTCCATCTTCTCCGAGAAGCGGATCCGCACGATGCGATTGCCGCGGATCCGCCGATACACGTCGTCGATCGGTCCATGCATCAAGAGCTTGCCGCGCTCGATGATGCCGATCGACGTGCAGCAGTCGGCCAACTCGGTGAGGATGTGGCTGGAGATGAGGATCGTCTTGCCCATCCTGCGGAGTTCCTTCAACAGGGCCTTGACCTCGATCCGCGCCCGGGGATCCAGGCCGCTGGAAGGCTCGTCGAGGACCAGGACGGGCGGATCGTGGACCAGGGTTTTCGCCAGGCACAGGCGTTGTTTCATGCCGCGCGACAGGCTGTTGACCATGGCGTCGCGTTTTCCGGTCAGGTCCAGCAGATCAAGCACGTCGCCGATCACTTGCTTTCGGCGACTGCGAGGCAGTTGGTAGGCGACGGCGAAAAAGTCCAGGAATTCCCAGACCTTCATGCCGTCGTAGACGCCGAAGTTGTCGGGCATATAACCCACGCTCCGCCGCACGGCCAGCGGCGCGCGGCTGACGCGATGGCCGTTGACGATCGCGTCGCCGCTGGTGGCTTTCAGCAGCGTGACCAGGAAGCGGATGGTGGTGCTCTTGCCCGCGCCGTTGGGCCCGATGAAGCCGAAAAGTTCGCCCGGCGCGATCTTCAGGCACAAGTCCTGAACGGCCACCAGCTCGCCGTAGCGTTTCGTAAAGTGCAGGAGTTCGATCATCTAGAACTCGTCCGGTTCGCTGTCGTTGCCTTGATTGTTCCAAGGTCGGGCGTTGACGTCGGGGCGCGGCGGCGGTGCGCGGCCCGAGTCCAACTCGGCGACCACCAGCGCCGCACACCGCTTCTGTGGGGCGGCCGGCGCGACCGATTCGCCCGGCAACTCATCGTCCAGCCAGGCGATCAGCCGCGTTTGCGCCGGCCGCAGATCGGCCGTGTTCTGGGCAATCTCCATCAGCCCGCGCAGGTTCACTTCGCCGCCGGGCGCCCCCGCGGCAGTGCGGACCGACAGGTCGCGCTCCCGGCGCCAGAGTTTCGCCCCGCTTTCGCTCTGGGCCTCCAAGGCAAATTCGGCGGGCACGGTGGCCCCGGGCAGAACGTTTCCCAGCCAGGCGTCCTCCAGGCCGCCGGCTGGCGTCCTGCGCACCAGGCCCACTCCGTGCAGGCTCAGTTGCGTCGAGTTGACCAGTTGCCGCCGGCCATCGGGGGAATCGACCAGCGCCAACGATCCGCCCACGTCCAGCAGATGTTCGCTGTGCAAGAGCTTGGTATCGTTGGAACTGACGGCGAAACCGGAAAGGCTCGTTCCTTCCCCGCGGCGGCACACCAATCGCTGGTAGCTTTGCCCGGCCAACATGCGAAAAGCACCGGGGTCTTTGGTGGGCAACGGCAGCACCTGCGCGCCGGGATCGACAAAATCGAGTTGATAACTCGTGGCCAAGGAAGTGTACAAGGCCGTGTAGCGGGTGACGTGCGCCCGCGGGTAGGAGCCGTGCAGCTCGACGACGGCAATCTCGTTCTGCGAGCGGGCGAAACCGATATTCAGTTGCGCCAGGTGGACCACCAGCGCGGCACAGCAAAGCGCGATCAGCGGGGCCGCCGCCCAGGCCCATTCCACGCGACGCAGCACCTGGAAGATGCTCCAGTTCAGCGGCACCAGCACCAGCAAGTACACGACCACGACCCACACGATGAAGGAGCGCTCGGGCACCGTGATCCCGGACGCATCGGCCAGGGCCCGGCGGGCGGCCTTCGCCACGGGGCTGAAGTCGTTCCAGGCGGCCAGCCCCGGGCCCGGCGGACGGTCGCTTTCCAACACGATCTCTCCAGGCAACGCGGCGAAAGGATCTCCTGACGCCGGGTTCTCGCGATGCACGACCAGATCGGGGGCATATTCGGCAAAGGTCACGCCCGCGTCGCGCACAAAATATCGCAGCTTCGTGGTCTGTTGGGCGTCGCTGCCGGGGGCGCCCTGCTTGCTCCCGGCCGCCTGCCACTCGACGTGCATCGCACTGTCGGCCCGCGTCACGAACCTTCGCGCCGGGCGGCGCAGCAGGCAGGCGTTGAATAAGTTGTCCCAGCCGGGCCAATTCACCAGGTCCGAGTTGTTCAGGCGGAAGGCCGAGACGACGATCCGGCCGCGGCCCACCGCACGCTCCGCCAGCAGGTCGCCCGTATCGGGCAGGAACTCGCCGCCGGGGCATTTCTTCAGACGCACGCCGGCCCACGGCTTCACCGCCCGCAACTCGCGCATCGACGGCTGCCGCCAGCGATCCAACTCGGCCAGGTCGGCCGTGGCCAACTGCCGCGTGCCTTCCGGCGTGGCGGGCAGGTACGGGCCGAGAAAACTGCTGGGCAACAGGTCCAGCGTGTCCGGCCCGCTCAGGATCAACTGCCCGCCCCAGTGCAACCAATCCAAGAGCGCCTGCTGCTGCGACGGATCGAGCGCGTCGGGCGAGACGTCGTCCCACAACAGGTAGGCGATTGCGGTCCAGTACAGGGCGTGCGAGGGCAGATCGACGCGCCGCGACTTCGTCAAACGAATCACGCGATAATGCGGCGGATCTGCCCCCGGCTCGAGCCGATCCGGCCCGATGCCCGGCTTGATCGAAGGCAGGAAGTCCAGGTAGCCGTACCGCGCGACCGACTCGCAAAGGACCACGAAGTAATACTGGCAGGAGGGCATGCGGATTACCGGCAGGCTGGCGGCGTGAGCGTGGCTCCCGCTGCGACCGGCGGTCAATGTCAGCCCCAGCAGCTTTGTCTCGCGCACCGGCGGGATCCAGACGAACGCTTCCAACGACTTGGGCTGACCCTTGGCCAGCACCACGGGACGATAATCGGCCAGTTGGAACGGCGTCGTCATCAGCGCGACCGGCTCGGAGTTGCGGTCCAGGGCCACGGTTTCCAACTCACCGGAGAAATCGGCGTCATTCGCCTTGACGTCGGCCAGCAACAGACTGGTCCAATGTCCCGGCTTGTAGTAGATGTTGGAGGTGCCGAGCCCTTTGCTCTCGGACGGGCGGACCGCCACGCGCGGCATCTCGAAGGGCGGCTTGGGTTTTTCCTTTTCCTTCTTGAGGCGCTCTTCGGCAGCCCGCCTTTCGGCCTCTTCCCGCTCGGCGTCGCTCTTGCGACAGCCGCCGCAGCCCGCGCACGACACGCATGTCAATAGGACCGCCAGCCGGCAGACCCACTGCCATCGTTTCTTGCGTCCGTGTACTTCGGAAGGGGAAAGTCCCATCCGCTCAGTTTAGATGCTTCCGGCCACGGAGGAAAGAGGCCCGCCCCTCACACCAGCACCGGCACGTCCTCGGCCACCCGTTCGGCATCCAGGTAGCGACGCACGTCGTGGCCGTCGACGGACACGATGCCCAGGTCCGCGTGCAGGCTCAGATCGATCTCCTCCAGGCTGGGGTGCGCGATGCGCTGGCCGTCGGGCGTCCGCAGGCATTGCACCTTGGGCCGGGTGGGGAACTCGGGACTGAAGTCGATCACCACCGCCTCGTAGCCGTTGTTGAGCTTGACGATCTGGCCGATGGGGAAAGGCGGAATGGCCCGATAGAACGCCGCCTCGACCACGGGATCGAAAAAGCCCCGCATGGAACGCATTTCGTGCAGGGCATGGATCGGCATCTTGGCCGGCGAGTAGCAGCGCTTGGTCGTGGTGGCGTCGTAGACGTCGGCCAGGATCGCCATCCGCGAGAAGATGGGGATTTGTTTGCCTGCCAGCGGCGGCAGTTCCTCGCCGGTAAGCTGATCGGTCCGGCCCGGATAACCTTTGCCGTCGTAGCGCTGATGATGATTCAACACGACCTGGGCGGCGGGGGCCGGCACGCCCTTGACCATTTCGTAACCGTAGAGCGTGTGCCGCCGCATTTCCCGGGCCTCCTCGGCGGTGAGTCTGCCGGGCTTGTCGAGAATCTCGCGGCGGACCCGTATCTTGCCGACGTCGTGCAACAGGCAGCCCAACCCCAGGAGGTGAATGTCCTTGGCGTCCCGCGCATTCTTGTGCTGCCGCTCCTCGATCAGGTAGCGTTCCATGCGGATTCCCAACAGCAACGCCAGGTAGCACACGTTGGTGCAGTGCGAGATCAGGTAATTGTCGAAGGCGTCCAACTTCTGCAAGAGCACGCCGCTGTTGGCGCTGGCCTTCAAGAAGTTGAACAACTCGCTGATCGAGCTCTGGAAGTGGACCAGGTCGATCTCCACGGCGGAGTTCTGCATCACGGCCGTGAAGTTTCGCCGCACCTGGACGTACACGTCCCGCTGCCGATCACTCAAACCCTCGTCGACGATCTCCTCCAGGAATTCCAGGTCGCGGTGGCGGATCCACACTTCGAGGATCCCCAGTTGTTTCAACCGCGGCACCAGGTCCATCGGGATCTCCACGTCCCGCTGCAAGAGGTAGCGGTAGGGATCGTGCGGCAGCGGAATCGGCCGCGCAAGAATCATGCCTGGCTGGATGTTGTGAACGGGAACTCGAAGCATGATCTGCCCTGCGGAACAACAAAACCGGATCTTGTGCCTGGCGTCCTGACACTAAGAAATACTAGCTTACGGTCGGACGACATGCGGCAGATACAGTCTCCGCTTTACTACTTACAGGTGGTTGGTTATGCACCGACAAATCCTGATCCGGCGACTACTGCCGGCTCTTACGGCGCGCTGGCGGCAGGGGCGACTGACTGGTGGCGTCTGATTTGGGCCCGAATGACGTCGGCCAGGGCCTTGTCGTTCCGGGCGGAGGCCAGGTCGAGGGCCTTCTGGTAATGTTCGGTAGCCTCATCGCGTTCTCCGCGGCTGGCCAACGCGAGGCCGAGGTTGTAGTGGGCCTCCAAGTAGTCGGGCCTGATTGCCAGGGCCTTCCGGTAACTGGCGATAGCCTCGTCGGATTGCCCGCGGCCGGCCAACGCCAGGCCAAGGTTGTTGTGGGTCTCCGCATAGTCGGGTTTGATCTCCAGAGCCTTCTGGTAATGGGCAATGGCCTCGTCGATCCGTCCGCGGCCGAACAGCACGTTACCGAGTTTGTGGTGGGCCAGGGCGTAGTCGGGCGCGATTTCCAAGGCCCTTCGGTAATGCGCGACAGCCTCGTCGACCTGTCCGCGGCCGGCCAGCGCTAACCCCAGGTTGTAGTGGGCCTCCGCGTAGCCGGGCTGGATTTCCAAGGCCTTCTGGTAATGGGCAATAGCTTCGTCGACCTGGCCACAGCCGGCCAGCGCCAACCCGAGGTTGTAGTGGGCTCCGGCGTAGTCGGGCGCGATTTCCAAGGCCCTTCGGTAATGCCCGATCGCCTCGTCAACCTGGCCGCGCCCGGCCAAAGCGCTGCCAAGGTTGTTGTGGGCAACGGTGTAGTCGGGCGCGATTTCCAAGGCCCTTCGGTAATGCCCGATCGCCTCGTCGACCTGGCCGCAGCCGACCAAGGCGGTGCCGAGGTTGTAGTGGGCCTCGGCGAAGTCGGGCGCGATTTCCAGGGCCTTCTGATAATGGGCAATAGCCTCGCCGACCTGTCCGCAGCCGGCCAACGCGGTGCCGAGGTTGTTGTGGGCCAGCGCATGGTCGGGCTGGATTTCCAAGGCCTTCCGGTAATGGGCAATAGCCTCGCCGACCCGTCCGCAGCCGGCCAACGCGGCGCCGAGGTTGTTGTGGGCCAACACATGGTCGGGCTGGATTTCCAAGGCCTTCTGGTAATGGGCAATAGCCTCGTCAACCTGTCCGCAGCCAGCCAACGCGGCGCCGAGGTTGTACCAGGTCTCAGGAAAGTCCGGCTCGATTTCCAAGGCCCTCCGGAAGTGGGCGATCGCCTCCTTGACCTGTCCGCGGTCGCGCAGGATCAGACCGAGATTGCTGTGGGCCAGCCAACAGGCGGGGTTCCGCTCGAGCGTGGCGCGATAGAGCGTTTCCGCGTCGGCATACATCCGGCTTTGCCGCCAACTCAGCACCGCCAATACGGCCAACAACGCCAAGCACGCCGTCTGCCCCAGCGTCCTCCGCCAACCCGCCGCGCGCTTCAGCAGCAACGTCGCGGCGGCCGCGAACAGCACAATCATCCCCAGGCTCGCTAGGTACTGGAAATGATCGGCCACGAACGAGTATCGGAAGAAAAACAGATTCAAGAAGCCCAGCACCGGGAACAATGTTCCGGCGAAGAACAGCAGCCCGGCCAACGGCCCGCGCCACCGCCCGCGCAGCCGCCACAACACGGCCACCAGCAACAACGCCGCCGCCGGATAGAGGTACTGCCACGCGGCCGCACGGTTGACATTCCAACGCGGGTAGACGAAGAGCAAGTCCGTGGGCCAACACAGTTTGCCCAGGTAGAAGCAGATCGCCCGGGCCGCCAGCAGACATCGTTGGACCAGGGAGAGATTGAACTCGTTGCCCGCGGCCCCCACCACCTGGCGTTCGACCCAAACGGTCACCATTCCGGCCGCTGCACTGAGGAGAAAGAAGGGCGTCAGCGGCAGCAGATCCCTTTTCCACGACAGCCGGCCCCGCTGCCACCAGAAGATCACCGGCAGCACGGCGGGCAGCATCACCGTGGCGGTCTTGCTCAGCAGGGCGAGCAGGAACAACCCGAGTGCCCCGAGATACCAGGATGCCTTCCGCGTCTGGTGGAAGCGGAGATAGAGGAGCAGGGCGCCCAGGTAGAAAAAGCCAGAGAGGGTGTTTTTCAACTCCGTGATCCAGGCCACGGATTCCACGTGTACGGGGTGGAGTGCGAAGATGGCCGCCGCCAGGTAGGCGCCGGGGATCGCCAATCGGCGCACGATCAACGCCACCATCAGGGCTGACAAGGCGTGCAGCACGATGTTCACCAAGTGATAGCCGAGCGTGGCGTCGCCCCAGAGTTTATGTTCCACCCAGAAGGCGCTGCACGCCAGCGGATAGTACTGGACGGTCGCCCCCACGTCGAACCAGATGCGGTACAATCCGTGCCAGGAGCGAAGTTCGGACCGAGTGATGTGGGCGTTGTCATCCCAGAGGAAGCCGCCGTTCCAGGCCGGGCGGTAAGTCAAGAGGACCGCCAGGAGCAAGGCGGCGGCGAAGGCCCCATCTTTCGCCCAGCCAGGCCAAGCCGGCCGGCGCGGTTGGCCGCCGTCGGGGCCGGCGGTCACGCTCGCCGCAGGCGATGAATCCTCGCCGGCGAAGGACGGCTCTTGCTTCGGTTCTCGTGCCATGAGAGATATACCCGGCTCGAAAGGCTATATACTTTGCACGGTTTGAAATGATCCCAACCGCAGCAATAGGGAACGGATCGCATCGTTACAAGCCGTTCACACTATAACGGCTTCTTAGAAATCATACCACGCGCACTGACGGCGCGAACTGCCGAATGCCCAAAGATTCCCGTGGCCCCCCCAGCCTGCGGTGAGAAATGGAGCCCGACCGCGATTCTCCAGGTTCGCAGCCGCCACCTCTACCCGCCACCGGCCTCGACCAGTCGGTCCACGTCGAGTTGCAACCGCTCCAGGGACTCGTCGTCGGCAGCCTCGCGCCGGGGCCCCGATCTCGCAAGCGCGTGCGCCTGTCGGCTCAAAACGGCCAGTTTCAAGTGCCGCGGATCGCCCGGGTCGAATCGCCGCAGGCCGAGGAAGTCGAGAATGCTGGGCGTGCCGAATCCTTTGCCGCCGCTTACGTTGTGTGCAGCGACCAGGCGGTTCACCGGCGTACTGTTGAGCATGGCGCACAAATAGTGTGCTTCTTCGACCGTGGCGCAAGCGATCAATACGCACGTTTCCTGCGGAATCACGGGCCGCATGCCCAGGTGTGGCGCATCGATCGGTTCCAACACGGCGGCGCGCAGGCGACGATCGCGGCAACTCGCGCTCGAGATGCCGCTGGTCCAGGCCGGTTCGCGAAACAACGTCCTGAGCCAGCAGCAGACAGGCCGAGGGGACGGCCGACCAGGGCCGCACGTCGCCCCAGCGCACCAAGGGGTACAACAAGTCCGGCTCGATGACGGTCGAGACTGCTTCGGTGTCGCGCTTGCCGCAGCGGGCCAGGTTGCGGACCTGCACGCCGCCCTCGGCCTTGCCCAGGATCTCCAGCCAATAGACCGAATTGGCCCCGCCGCTATTGGCGCCGAGGTGCGCGGTGTAGTCGGAAGGGCCGATCCGCCCAGCCGGCTGGGCTGCCCGGTCCAACGACACCAGCCAGGGCGAACTGGGCCGGTCCTGCTCGATCGGCCGGGCCCAGTACGGCGCCTGCGCCGGCGAAGCGCCGGCCGTCGCGGCCGACCACTTGACATACGGCACCGGGTATTGCGTGCGCGCACCCTTTTCCAGCACGATCGTACTGGTCCAATTGGCCGCGTCGCCGAACGGGCGCATTGCCACGAAATCGTCGACTTGCAGCACGCGGAGCCACGGCCCATCCGCTCCCAGCCGGAAGCGGCGGAAACCATCGCCGGCCCCCTTGCTCTGGAAAAGCGTCTGCGTAAGGACCATCCCCAGCCGTCCGCCGTCCTGCAAATAGCGATCGATGCTGCGGTACACCATGAGCATGGCCAGGTCCTTCTTCCCGCCGCCATGCCGGGCCTCGCTGCCGGAAAGCGAAAACAAACCGTACCGCTCCCAGAGCGGTTTGGTGGCCTGGCGATAGGCGTCGGGCAGATTGTCCCAGGCCACCCAAGGCGGGTTGCCCATGACAAAATCGAAGCGGCCCAGCCCCGCGTCAGGCCCGGGCCGCTCGTCGAGAATCGAGTCGCACCAATAGACGGGCACTTCCGCCGGCGCCTCCTCGGGCAGCAGGTCGGCGATGGCGATCAGGTAATTGGCCCGCGCCGTCATAACCGCCAGGGGATGCAGATCCAGCCCGGCCACGTTCTGCAGGATCCGCCGATAGAGCACGTCCCGCGCCTGCCCCTGGCAGGCCTTGCGCAGCCGGCCAATGGCACGGACCAGGAAAGTGCCCGACCCGCAGGCCGGGTCCAGCACGCGCCGTTGGGCATCGCCGTGATAGCCCAACTGGTCCAGCACGTGTTCGGCGAGCCAGTCGGGCGTGTAATACTCGCCCAATGCGTGCCGCAAGGACCGCGGGAAGAGCTCCTGGTAAAGGGTCTTGAGCAAGTCGGTCCCGTGGGCCGGATTCGCGTACAGCCCGCCGGGATCGTATTGCCGCATGCGTTCGACAACCTGACCAACGGTCTTCTCGATTGCCGCCGTGCCGGCGAACCGATACCATGCCAAGGGATGATTTGGCCACTCGCCCGCCGACCGGCGGCCGGCATGTGTCAGCACGCGCTGGAGCAACCGCTCCACGATCAAGGCATACCACGTTTGCAAAGCAAAGAGCAGCCGTGCCGGGTCCGAGGCCAGCGGCAGGCCATAGTACCGGGCCAATCGTCCCATGGCGGCGTCAAACCGCGCCGACTGCCGACCCAGGGCGCGGCTCACGTGTGACTGCCAGAGATGGACGGCCGTCTCGGCCTCCGCGCAACGGTCCGCCTGCAAGGCCTGGTTTAGGGCCAAGACACCCTCGCGGGCCGGTTTGGAACGGGGACCGAAGTCGGCGGCCAGGCGGTCGGGCGTGATATGCTTCACACCTCGATGATACACCGGCCGCGGCCGGGCGAGCAACGGGCCCGCCCCGATTGGTGCGGCCGAGTTTTCCGGCAAGGTGTTTGGACCGTTCGTTCACGGCAGCTTCAGTTCCATGAACATCTCGGTTCGAGCGTATGCTGACGGCGGAGCCGCATCCGGCCCCAACTCAATGAAACCGAACCTCCGGTACAGGGCGACGGCGGTTCCAAGCACGCTGCTCGTTTCAAGAATCAGGCGTTTCTTGCCTAGCGACTTCGCCTTCTCGATGCAGGTCTGGAGCAACATCTTTCCCAATCCCTTGCCCTGATGGGTTGCCGTGACCGCCATCTTGGCGACCTCTAGCGTCTCGTTATCCTTGGGAATCAATGCACAGCAGCCGACCGGTTCTCCATCGAATTCGACCATGAAGATTACGCCGCCTGTGGCAAGGATATATCCGCACGGATCGCCCAGCACATGCCGATCTTTCTCCTCGATGCGGAAATACTTCGTCAGCCATTCCTCGTTCAATCGCCGGAACACGTCCATGTCCGGCGGTTGGAATTCACGGATACTGATGCTCATTTTTGCCACCCCACAGGCGGGACTGCTGCCAGAGTAACGCATTTTTCGCTGGAACTCAATCACCCATGCCTCGCCTATTGGTATTTCCCGGTTGTCATAATCGAAGGACTTGCGACGAATCCTTTAAGTCCGATGAACGATCCGGATCGGAGACCGTCTCATCGGTCCGGAAGACCGAATTGTGATCTTCCGCCAACCCAGAGACCGGAAGAGCCGCCGACAAGCAAGGCCCTTGAAACTCACCGCCTGCTGCACACGGCCGAGCAAGCAGCTAGAATAGGGTCTGCCGCAAACATGTGGAAGCCGTGCTCATACCTGAGAGGAAAGAACCTCATGAAACGCTCCGTTATGGTTTTCGTGCTGGGAATGCTCAATGTCGCCATGTTCGCCAACGCCGCGGAACCCGTCAACATGCAAAACCGACGGAACGAGCTGACGAATCTGAAGTGGGGGATGTTCGTCTGCTGGTCCTTCAGTACTTTCTCTGGCCGCGAATGGACCCCGGGAGTCAAGGATGTGGGATTCTTCCAGGCCAGGGAGTGCGACACCGACCAGTGGGCCCGCACGGCCAAAGAAGCTGGCATGGGCTACATTCTCTTTCTCACCAAGCACCACGACGGCTTCTGTCTCTGGGACACGAAGACCACGGACCGCAAGGTGACCAAGGCCCCCCTGGGCCGCGACGTGCTGGCGGAACTCAGGAAATCTTGCGACAAGCACGCCATCAAGCTGGCCCTGTATTTCTCCGAGGGCGATTGGACCTGGCCGGGGGCTTTGGACGGCCAAGGCGGCAAGGGCGGCAGCAACCCGGAGATGAAAAAGGCCCAACTCAAGGAACTGCTGACCAAGTACGGGCCGATCGAGTACATCTGGTTCGATCACGCGGTTGGAGATGGCGGGCTGAGCCATAAGGAAACGGCGGCCTGGTGCAAGTCGTTGCAACCGGGGTGCTTTGTTGGTTTCAATCACGGCGATCAGGAAAACGCGGACATCAGGCTGGGTGAGATGGGGCGGCCGGGGCCGCTCAGCGATTCGCGGGGAGCAGGCCCGTACATGGGAAATGCCGCAAGCAAGTCCTACCTGTTGGCCGAGTTCACGTATCCCATTGTGCCGCCCCACGAAGGTGGCGCGATGTGGTTCTACTCACTGCCAAAGCATGACGATCTCTGCCTTTCTGCGCTGAAGCTCTATAAGGACTACCTGGGGGCCGTGAAGTACGGCAACATCTTTTCGCTAGACGTCGGCCCAGACTACCGGGGCCGACTTCGCAAGATCGACGTGGAGACGCTCCAGAAGGTCGGCCGGTTGATTCGCAACCCGCCGCCACCCTCGCCACCATCGTTGACGACCGGCCGAAAAGCAACCGCCTCAAGCACATGGCCGCAGCCAGGGTACGAGGCCGACAAGGCGGTGGACGCCAAGCCAGGTATTGGTCGCCGGGAATTCATTCTCCTTTGGATACCCCAGGATCGTGAACTGGAAGTAGTAGCGGTATCCTCTCCCCATCGGCGATGCCGACATGAAGTCCCGGCTGGCCGTCTTTCCCTCGCTGCCGCCGGGAGGCAAGTACGAGCTTGTACTCGACCGGGCGGAGCACTCCGCCTTCACCATCTTCGCGCACTTCTGTCTGCCGTGCTGCTATGCTGGACCACGATGTCTGCAGCCCAGGAAAAGCCGCTTTCCGGCGACCTTGTCGCCGCCGACAACGGTGCCCTGGTCATCCGCCCGGTCAACCACGCCACCTTCGTCATGCAATGGAACGGCAAGACGGTTTACGTCGATCCAGTCGGCGGCGGCAAGCCCTTTGCCGACCTGCCCAAGCCCGATCTCGTGCTGGTGACCCACATGCACGCCGACCACTTCGACCCGGCGACACTGGAAGCCATCCTTCCCGCCAAGGGAAAGACCATCGTCGTCGCTCCCAAGACAGTCGCCGAGAGGATCCCCGAGTCGCTACGAAGCAAGACGATGGTAAGGATCCTTGCCAACGGGGAGAAGACCGAGGCGGCGGGTGTCGAGATCCAAGCCGTGCCTGCCTACAACTCGACTCCCGGCAAGGAGAAGTTTCATCCCAAGGGGCGGGACAACGGCTACGTGCTGACGATGGGCGGAAAGAAGGTCTACATTGCCGGCGACACCGAGGACACGGCCGAGATGCGGGCGCTCAAGGGCATCGACATCGCCTTCCTGCCGATGAACCTGCCGTACACCATGAGCGTCGAGAAGGCGGCGGATGCCATCCGGCAGTTCAAGCCCAAGGTCGTCTACCCCTACCGACGATGGCAAGACGTGGAACGCCCTGTACCATGTAGACAAGGCGAAGTGACACCGACTTGGGGCGGCTGACCTTCTTCGCCTGCTGTCACGGCTTGAGCCCCAACGCCTTTGCGACCACGGCGTCGACCACGGGCTTGCCGTTCACCGTTTTGCGATTGAGTCCGAAGCCTTCGTCCCAACCCCACACCGCCCAGCCGATACGGTTCTCGGCCAGCACCGCGCCGAAATCGCGGAACCACCGGGAGCGATGTTCCGGTTTGCTGCGCGCCGGAAACACGCCGAATTCGCCGCAGTACAACGGCACGTGGTTCTTGGCACCCCACTCTATTCCCTGGCGGAACCGGGCGGCAAGCTTCTCCTTGTTCCAACGCTCCTTGCCGTACCACTCGACCATTCGTTTCGAGTCCGGCGAGGATTCCAACGTGGACAAGAGGGGTTTCACCGCTTCCGGGCTCGACGGGTAGGGGACATCGTGCAACGGTCGGACGGCAGGGCTAGTCCAGGTCGCGCCCTGGTGCGTGAAGGTGAAGGGGTCGTAACAGTGGAAGGAATAGATGATGTTCCTGTCCGGCAGGAGCTTGAGCTTCTTCAGTCCGTCGATTCCGCCCCAGTTCGGGCCGGACGTGATGATGGTGTGCCGCGGCGCGCTCCGCCGGATGGCGGCTGCCAGGCGGGCGTTGAACGTGTTCCACTCTTCCTCGCGGCGGTCGAAGACCGGCTCGTTGATGATTTCCAGGATGGTCAGTTCGGGGTCGAAGCGGGAAAGCCGTCCAGCCAGCAAGCCCCAGAAGCGGACGAACGCCTCCTGCCACTTCAGGTCGAGTTCCGCACGGCGGTCTTCATTGTGGATGTCGACCACGACCAGCAGTCCGGCGTGCTGGAACCGCTCGATGGCGGCTTCCAGTTGCTTGCCACGCTCCTCGATGACGTCGCCCGAGGTCGGGTTCATGATCACGCGCGGGGCAACGCACAGGCGGACATGCTTGAGCCCGATGCGAGCCATGTAGTCCGCCTCGGCAGCGGAAATGTAGTTGGTGAAATGCTCCGCCGAGTCGTTCCGGGGAAAACGGAACCAGAGGCAGACGTTGGCACCAGTCGCCAGGCGATCCGTGCGGCTGCGGGGCACCTCGCTGATGTCATCGGCGGTGGCAAAGGCGGGTGCGACCGCCAGGCTGCCGGCAGCAATGCCGGTCAATCGCAGGAACTCGCGTCGGGCGATCGGGGGCGGGGTGGTCATAGGTGCGTCCTTTGGGTTCTTGGCACTGCGGCTGAACACGATCAGCCGGGCCAGAAACGGTCATTGCTTCCCAGGTAACGGGCGTAGCCCCTATCCATAATCCCATGCTCGTCGAAAGTCAAGCACGTACGAGGTTCGATCTTGGCAGGGACAGCTTGACAACGGCAGCGGACGGCATTATGGATAGGGGGCAACAAGGTCTTTCCCCAGCCCGTAAAGGAGTGCCCGACCATGCCGGCCACGCCGCTGCACGTCAAGATCCGTCTGGGAACCATGATGTTTCTGCAGTTCGCCATCAACGGCGTCTGGTCGATCCCGTTGGTAACGTGCTTGGCGGAGTTGAAATACAGCGAGTCGGACACCGCGTTGGTGTATACGACGTTTGCCTGGGGCGCCATCGGGGCGCCGTTGTTTGTCGGCATGATTGCCGACCGTTTCTTTGCCAGCGAGAAGATTCTCGCCGTCTTGAACCTCTTGGGCGGCGTGCTCTTGTACCTTGCCACACTGGCGATAGGCAACCCGCGGATGTTCTTCTGGGCGCTCTTGGCGCATTGCCTCTGTTACTTCCCTACCTGGTCGCTGACCAATTCGATCGCGCTGGCGCACGCGCGGGACCCGGACCGGGAGTTTCCCATCATCCGCCTGATGGGCACCATCGGCTGGATCGCGGTGAGCGCGATCAGCCTGGCCGCTTCCTTTTATCAGTGGAACATCGAAAAGACCGTTTGGCCGCTGTGGATCGGTGCGGGGCTGGCGATCGTCGCGGGAATCTACAACTTCTTCCTGCCGCACACGCCGCCGCAAGCCGCCGGCAAGAAGGTGCGCCTCGGGGAGGTGCTGGGGCTCCCGGCCTTGGCCCTCCTCCGAGACCGCAATTTCGCCGTCCTGATGTTCACCTCGTTCCTGATCATGCTGCCGGCAGCCTTCTTCTGGACCTGGGGCAACGACTTCCTCAACGAGATCGGCATGGAGTCCGCGCAATTCAAGCAGAGCATCGGGCAGATGGCGGAGGTCCTGTTCATCTTCCTGCTGCCAGTCTTCTTCATGCGTTATCTAAGTTTCAAGAGCATCTTCCTTCTAGGTCTGGCGGCGTGGGCGGCGCGCTACGCACTGCTCGCCTTCAGCAGCAAAGAGGACGCCGCGATCTATGTGGCCTTGTTGCTGCACGGCGCCTGTTTTGCCTTCATTTTCGTGCTCGGTCCGATGTACGCCGACCGGAAGGCGCCCAAGGAGCTCCAGGCCAGCGCCCAGGGACTGCTGACACTCGTGACGTGGGGGCTGGGGCTATTGGTCGGAACCGCTCTGTCCGGCCAGTTCCTCGAACGCTATAAACTAGCGGAACGGGTGGGCGAGATCGCGCATGACTGGCGGATGTTCTGGCTTTGGGCCGCGTTGATGTCGGCCGCGGTGGCCGTCGTCTTTGCGGCGCTGTTCCGCGGCAAGTACGATGTGACGTCGCCCGTACAAGAGGCGCCCGCCGGGAACGAATAAAGCCGCCAGGCACAAGTACTGACGCATATAGGCAGCTTTGGCAGGATTGCGTTTGACATGGGGTTGACACCGCGCGCTCCCTTGGGCCGGCATGTACACCTGATCGGCAGCGCCGGGGCCGGAATGCGGTCGCTTGCCGATGTCTTCTCCGGCATGGGCTGGACACTGAGCGGCTCTGACCTTACTTTAGGGGGGCATCATCCAGCTCGCCTTCCGGATGAGACCGAATTGGTCGTCTATAGCGCCGCAGTGCCGGCCGACAACCCGGAACTGTGCCGGGCTCGCGAGTTGGGCATCCCGGCATACAGTTGCTTCGAGGCGATCGGGCGGCTGATGAGCGGCCGCAACGGCCTGGCGGTGGCCGGCACGCACGGCAAATCGACGACCACGGCCATGGCGGCCGAGATTCTGGTCGGGGCCGGAATGGACCCGACCGTCCTGTTCGGCGCCGCTGCCTTGGGAGCCCGATCGGGCGGCCGGGCCGGCCGAAGCGATCTGGTTCTGGCCGAGGCCTGCGAATACCGGGGCAACTTCCTGCACCTCGCGCCCCGGCACGCCGTGATCCTGGGCATCGAGCCCGATCACTTCGATTGCTATCCGTCGCTGGACCGGCTGCAAGAGGCCTTTGGGGAGTTTGCGGGCAAGCTGCCTGAGAGCGGCTGGCTCCTGGTGCGTCACGATTGCCCGATCGCCCGGCGGGTGGCCGCACGGGCCGCTTGTGCGGTCGAGACCTTTGGCATCCAGCCAGGGCCCGATTGGTCGGCCCGGGGGTTGCGCAGACTGGGAAAAGGGCAGGAAGAAGAACCACTGCACGACACTAGCCCGAAGCGCAAGCGAGGGAGCGATAACGCCAACCCTCGCTTGCGCTTCGGGCTAGTATTGGGACCACCAAGTCCGGCAAAGGGTGCCTGTCCCCGCTTTTCCTCCGGCTGCTACGCACTGGAGATCTACCATGGGGAGCGGTCGCTGGGCGTGGTGGAACTCGGCGTGCCTGGCCGGCACAACGTGCTCAACGCCCTGGCCGCAGCCGCCCTGGCCAGCGCGGTGGGGGCTGCGCCGGAGCAAATCGGCGCCGGGCTAGGCCGGTTTCGTGGTCTGCAACGGCGACTGGAGGTTCTGGGTAATTTCGGGGGTGTGGTGGTGATAGACGACTATGCCCATCACCCAACCGAGGTATCGGCCTCGCTCGCCGCGGTCCGCGAGATGTATCCCTGTCGGCCGTTGTGCTGCGTGTTTCAACCGCACCAGGTGTCGCGCACGGAGCGCTTGCTGGACGAACTGGCGGAGAGTCTGCAAAATGTCGAAAGGGTTGTGGTGGCCGAGATCTTTCGCGCCCGTGAGGGCCCGGTGCGAGCCGGCGAGGTCACGGCGGCCGACCTGGCCCGGCAAATCCGCACCGGCGGCGCCGAGGCCCTGGCGATTCCCACCTGGGATGGAATCTTGCGATACCTGGAAACCCACTTGACCGCGGGCGACGTATTGGTGACGATGGGCGCGGGCGACATAGGAAGGATGACGCATGAGTTTGTTGAGCGGCTTCGAGAAAATCGTGCGGTCGGCTGAACCGCTGGCAATGCACACGTGGCTTCAGTTGGGCGGCCCGGCCGACTATTTCGCAGAACCGGAAAACGCCGATCAATTGATCGACTTGGTCCAGCGCTGCCAGGAAGAAGGGTTGCCGGTGCGGGTCCTGGGCGAGGGCTCGAACATCCTGGTACGCGACGAAGGCGTGCCGGGCGTCGTGCTGCGACTGGCGTCTCCCGCGTTCGCTAAACTGGAGGTCCAGCCCGGGCGGATCACCGGCGGCGGCGGGGCGATCCTGGGCCGACTGGTGACCACGGCGGTCCACCAGGGCCTGGCCGGCCTGGAGATGCTGATCGGCATTCCCGGCACCGTGGGCGGCGCACTGCACAGCAATACGGGCAGCCGCGGCGGCGACATCGGACAGTGGGCCGCCAGCGCCACGGTAGTTACTGCCGGCGGCGAAGTCTTGCAGCGCTCGCGCGACGACATGGTCTTCGGCTACCGCGAGAGCAGCCTGGATGAATTGGTCATTCTTGAGGCCGTCTTCCAACTCGAAGAAGACGATCCCCGCGAATTGGCCAAACGCATGCAGAAGCAGTGGATTGTGAAGAAGGCCGACCAGCCCCTGGGCCACCAGTCGGCCGGTTGCGTATTCAAGAATCCCCGCGGCACCTCGGCCGGCGAATTGATCGAGCAGGCAGGCCTCAAGGGCACCCGCATCGGCGGCGCCGTGGTCAGCGATCGGCACGCCAACTTCATTATCGCCGAGCCTGAGTGTACCAGCCAGGACGTCTTGCGACTGATCGACCTGATTCGCGGTCAGGTCCACGACCGCCTGACGGTGCGGCTGGAGTTGGAATTGGAAATCTGGTGATAGTTTGAAGTTTTCAGTGTTCAGTTTTCAGTTCGCTGACGCGGTTATCGGGAAGCTGACAACTGAGAACTTAGTATGGTGATAGTTTGAAGTTTTCAGTGTTCAGTTTTCAGTTCGCTGACGCGGTTATCGGGAAGCTGACAACTGAACACTGAACACTGAACACTTATGCCCAAAACTTCCCGCAAGACCGTCCCGGCGCCGTTGGCAAAACTGGCGGCGTTCGTGCTGGGACCCGCACGCACGCCGGTCCTGATCCTGCTGGTGCTGGCCATCTTCTCGGGCGGCGTATATTTCGGGTGGCAGTACGTCCGCCTCAACGTGATCGCCAAACCAGCAGCAGGCCCAAACCTCCCCTTGGCCGACGAATATGTCGTCAAGGAAGAGCAAGTACACATTACGCCTTTGCCCGCCTGGATCCACAGCAACGTGCTGCACGACGTGTTTCGCGACGGCAGTCTGGAGAACGTGCGGCTTTCCACGCTGGACGACGATCTGGCCCGGCGAATCGCCAATGCGTTCTTCCTCCACCCGTGGATTGCCAAGGCCCGGGTGCGGATCCGGCCGGCGGGCCGGGTCGACGTCGATCTGGTGTATCGCCGACCGGTGTGCATGATCGAGGTCCCCGGCGATCTGCTGCCGGTAGATATCGAGGGGGTACTGCTGCCGAGCGGCGATTTCTCGCCCGTGGAAAAATACTCCTACCCGGTGCTGGGCGGCATCGACAGCGTTCCCATGGGTCCTGCCGGGCAACGCTGGGGCGACCCAAGGGTGATCGACGGGGCGGGCATCGCCGCCGCCCTGCTGCCCGTCTGGAAGCAACTGCGCTTGTATCGGATCAAGACGGCGACCGCCGCCGGGCCGGCGCTCGGCAATGGCCGGGTTTACGAACTCTACACCCGGGCGGGCACAAGGATCTATTGGGGCCGGTCTCCCGCCGCGAAGGCCGCCGACGAGCTCACGGCAGACGAAAAGGTGGCACGCCTTGGCCAGTATGCGGCCGAACACGACTCGTTGGACGGACAGAGCGGACAGCAGGAATTGGATGTGCGCAATCTGCCCGGCAGGACCCCGGGCCGCTGAACCTGACGCGGAATTTGCCCGCCGGGGGCTAGCTTCGCTCCCAAGCGGCAAGTAACATAAAGGGTTTGTCAACGGGAATGCCTGGCTTTTTTCGGGGAGTTCGCCATGTCTGATCCTGCGGAGCTGTACGAGGCCATTTTGAAAGGCAACGCCAAGAAAGCGGAGGAAGTGACCAAGGCTGCCATCGCCGCGAAGGTCAATCCGGCCGAGTTGGTCCAGAAATACATGATTCCCGCGATGGATGAAGTGGGTAAGCGATTCGAGTGCAATGAGTATTTCGTGCCCGAGTTGTTGATCGCCGCCCGGGCCATGAAGACTTCGCTGGCGCTGATTACCCCCCTGCTGGCCCAAGCGGGAGCGGAGCCGGTGGGGCGGGTCGTGATCGGCACCGTCCAGGGCGACTTGCACGACATCGGCAAGAATCTCGTGGCCTCGATGTTGGAAGGCGGTGGCTTCCAGGTGGTCGATCTGGGCGTGGACGTGCAGCCGCAGAAGTTCGTCGAGGCCGCCCGGCAGAAAAGCGGCACGATCGTGGCCCTGTCCGCCCTGTTGACGACCACCATGACGATGATGAAGGCGGTCATCGAGGCATTGGAGCAGGCCGGCCTGCGCGGTCAGACCAAGGTCATGATCGGCGGCGCCCCCATCACGCAACAGTATGCCGACGAGATCGGCGCCGACGGCTTTAGCGACAACGCCAGCAGCGCGGTGGCCACGGCCAGAAAACTCCTGAAAACCTAGAACGTCCATCACTGTGATCGCTTCTCCGAACGGCCTGAGTTTCGAAGCGATTCTGGCCAGCGGCAACTTCTATTATGGCGCTGAATTGGTCACGACCCGCGGTATTGCGCCGCCGGAGCGGTCGGCGGACCCGGTCGGCCTGGCGCGGGCGTTGCTGGCAGATCCGCGCATCGGCTGGATTTCGGTGACTGACAGTCCGGGCGGGGCGCCCATGTTGCCGCCCGATTGGCTCGCCGGCCAGGTGGCCGAGCGCCGCGAGCGGGTCGTGCTGCACGTGACCTGCAAGGACGCCAACCGCAACGGCCTGGAGGCCGCCGCCTGGCGCTATGCCGCCGAAGGGTTTCGCAACCTCCTGGCCATCACCGGCGATTATCCCACCACCGGCTTCGGCGGCATCCCCGATCCGGTCTTCGACATCGATTCGGTGGGCTTGATCGCCTTGTTGCGGGCGATGAACGCCGGGTTGGAAGTGCCCGGCCGCCGCGGCAATGCGGAAACGCTGGCCCGCACCGATTTCTTCATCGGCTGCGTCGTGTCGCCCTTCAAGCGCTACGAGCGCGAGCTGATGCCCCAATACTTCAAACTGCTCCGCAAGATCGTCGCCGGCGCGCAGTGGGTCATCCCGCAACTCGGCTACGACATGCGGAAGTTCCATGAAGTCAAGCTCTTGCTCGGCGGGCGGGGCATCAACGTGCCGGTCATCGGCAACGTCTACTTGCTCAACAAGACGGTTGCCCAGTTGTTCCACGGCGGCAAGTTGGCCGGCTGCGTGGTAAGCGACGAACTATTGGCACAGGCGGAGAAATACGCCGCCGGGCCGGACAAGGGCCAGAAGTTCTTCCGCGAGTTGGCCGCCAAACAGCTTGCCGTCTTCAAGGGCCTGGGCTTTGCCGCCGGCTACCTGGGCGGCATCAGCAAGGCGGAGACCTTCGCACAGATCATCGATCTGGCCGAGAGTTTCGCTCCCGACGATTGGCGCGAGTTCCTCAAGGAAATACGTTTCTCGCAGCCCGATGAGTTCTTCTTCTTCGACCACGATCCGCACACCGGCCTGTGTACGCCCACGCAGGTGAACCCCGCATATCGCCAGTCGCTCAAGCATCCGCCGCGGTCCAAGGAAGTCACGCTGAACTATCGCCTGTCGCGCCTTGTACACCGCATCGCCTTTACGCGCGACCGGGGGCTGTGGGGCCTAATGCGGCGAGTCTTTACCCGTTTGCACAAGCACCCCGGCCTGATGGCCCGCACGGCGCATGCCGTCGAGCGGCAGGCGAAGCAGATACTCTACGGCTGCCAGGACTGCGGCGACTGTAGCCTGCCCGATTGTGCTTACCTGTGTCCGCGCTACGCCTGCTCGAAGTGCGGCCGAAACGGCCCCTGCGGCGGTTCGGCCGCCGGCCGTTGCGAGCTGGACGACAAGGAATGCTTTTGGGCCCGCGTGTACGAGCGGCTCAAGGCCTACGGCGAGTCGGAGCGGATGTTCGAGGGTCCGCCCGCGCTATACGACGCGCGACTGAAGAACACCTCCTCCTGGGCCAACTTTTATCTTGACCGAGACCACAACGCCAAGCGGTAGCGCACGACCGGCGAAACAATAAGTGGGGGACTGTCCCAATTTTCGTTCGACGAAAATGGGACTGTCCCCTTCGCAAGTGCGACCTGTCAGGAAGCCATTTTATGAGCAAGAAACGGCAAAAAGGCCAACCCGTAACGATCGAATCCCCCGATATCGCGGGCGAGCGATTGGAGCAACTGCGCGAATTGTTCCCGGACGTTTTCAGCGAGGGGAAGGTCGACGTGGAGAAATTGCGGGCGGCGCTGGGCGACATTGCCGACGACCGGCCGGAGCGGTATTCGTTCACGTGGGCCGGAAAGCGGGACGCGATCCGGCTCCTCCAGACACCCAGCCGGGCGACCCTTGTGCCGGCGCCCGACGAGTCGGTCAACTTCGATTCCACGCAGAACCTCTTCATCGAAGGCGACAACCTGGAGGTGCTGAAGCTGCTTTACAAGTCGTATTCCGGCCGGGTGAAGATGATCTACATCGACCCGCCCTACAACACCGGCAACGACTTCATCTACCCGGACAACTTCGCGGACCCGCTCGACACCTACCTGAGGCTGACGGGGCAGAAGGCCGAGAACGGCGATCTCCTCACCTCCAATCCGGAGACTTCCGGCCGGTATCACTCGGCTTGGCTGTCGATGATGTACCCTCGGTTATTCGTAGCACGTCAACTCCTGACCGAGGATGGCATCATCTTCGTCAGTATCGATGACCATGAACTGGCCGACTTGCGGTTGTTCTTGAACGAGATCTTTGGCGAAGAGAACTTCCTGGCCACTTTTGTTCGGAAACGCCGGATGGCAACCGGCATGCGTGGAGAACCTGTTTCTCCCGATCACGAGTATGTGGTGGCGTTCGCGCGTTCCCTGGATCGCGTACGTCTTTTCGGAAATCCCAAGAACGAGGCCGATTATCCATTCGAGGATCCCAAGGGGAAATTCCGAAGCACCGATCTAACGGTGGGTATGACGAAGGACATGCGTCCCAATCAGTGGTATGCAATCAAGAATGCCAGAACGAAGATAGATTACTGGCCGCCCGAAGGACGGGTCTGGCGATTCCAGCCGAGCACCATGCAGTCGCACATTCATGACGACAATATCATCTGGCCTGACGATCGTCCCGGCGGCAACCTCAGCCGCCCGCGGTTCAAGACCCGTTTTGAACCCGATGGCCAACTCGACAGCACAACACCCGTGTCCACGTGGATCGATTATCGGAAGAACGGCAACGGCAACGGTGAAGAGGATGACCGCGTTTCGCTGCTCGCTGGGATGAATCAAGAAGCGACGAAGGAACTCAGAGAACTTTTCGGAGAACAGGTTCTGGAATACCCCAAACCGATCTCCCTGATGGAGGCGTTGGTTTCGCTCGCCACAAGGGCTAACGATCTTGTTCTCGACTTCTTTGCAGGCTCCTGCAGCATCGCGCACGCCGTGCTCAACGCCAATCGCGTACAGGGAGACGGTCGGCAGTTCGTCATGGTGCAGCTGCCCGAGGCGACTGAGGAGGAATCGACGGCTCGGAAGGCCGGTTATGGAACAATCGCGGAGATTGGCAAGGAACGCATCCGCCGCGTCATCAAGAAAATGAAGAAAGAGGCCAAGGGCAGGTTGGACCTTGGCGATCGTGAAAAGCCCGAGGATCTCGGCTTCCGCGTTTTCAAGCTTGCCGAGAGCCATTTCCGCCGCTGGAGCGGCACCGAGAACAAGGATCCCAAGGAGTGGCTCAAGCAGATGGAACTGTTCATCGACCCCTTGTTGCCCAACTGGGATACGCTGAACGTGATCCAAGAAGTGGCCCTCAAGGAAGGCTATAGCCTTACCAGCCGCATCGAACAACTGCCGGCAAAGGCAGTAAAGAACAACACCATCTACCGCGTGACCGACGTCGATCGCGGCCAGTCCTTCCTCATCTGTTTGGACGACAAGCTGAAGGCAGCGACGGCGAAGGCGCTCGACCTCAAGGAGAACGATATCTTCATCTGCCGCGACGTGGCGCTCACGGACGAGCTTGCCGCCAACCTCGCCCTCAATTGCCGGCTAAAGACAATTTGATATGATTGGAACCGCCGATGAACGCCAATGAACGCAGAGAGAGATTGAACGAGCTGTCCGAGAAGGTGCTTGGCTGCGCCTTCAAGGTGGCCAACGCCTTGGGGGCGGGCTTTCTGGAAAAGGTCTATGAAAATGCCCTCGCCCACGAACTCGGCAAGGCCGGCCTTGCCGCCGAACAGCAACACGGCATCGCGGTTCATTATGATGGGGTCGTCGTGGGAGAATTCGCCGCCGACCTGCTGGTCGAGGGCGGTCTGCTGGTTGAATTGAAGGCCGTCAAAGCCTTCGACGACGTCCACATGGCACAGTGCCTCAACTACTTGAAAGCCACTGGCCTCACCCTCTGCCTCTTGATCAATTTCGGAGCACCGAGACTGGAAATCAAAAGGGTAGTTCGCAATTTCTGACGACAACGAGGAGCCGCCGATGAACGCTGACGTGTGCGGATACAGGAACCGTCCTTTGTCCCTTGCCCTGCGTTTCCTTGCGTTTATCCGCGTTGATCCGCGGTTTCCTTTCTGAATCCGTAGCCATGCGTTTCAAGTTCGACGCCAATCAGGACTACCAGGTTGAAGCCATCGAGGCGGTCGCCGACCTCTTCCAGGGGCAGGCCCGCGCCGCGGGCGCCATGCGCTTTGAACTCGGCGCACAGTCCGGGCTCGCCGCCATTCCCAATCGGCTCGACCTGGACGCCGCGGCGATCCTGAGCAATCTCCAGGCAGTGCAGGCCCGCAGCCGCATCGCGCCGGACGGCGACCTTGAGTTCATCGAGGAAACCAGCGAGACGGTCAGCGGCAACAAGGTTGTTTCGTTCGCCAACTTCTCCGTCGAAATGGAGACGGGGACGGGCAAGACGTATGTGTACGTCCGCACGATCTTCGAACTCTTCAGACGCTATGGCATGCGGAAGTTCATTATCGTCGTGCCGTCGGTGGCTATTCGCGAAGGAGTGCTCAAGACGCTCCAGGTCACGGAGGACCACTTCCGCGGCCTCTACGGCAACACGGTCTGCCGCTACTACGTCTACGACTCCGCCAACCTGACCCAGGTGCGGCAGTTCGCCCTGTCGGATTCGATCGAGATCATGGTCATGACGATCGACTCGTTCAACAAGGCGGCGAACGTCATCCGGCAGAGTACCGACCGGCTCCAGGGCGAGACCCCCATCCACCTGGTGCAGGCCGCCCGGCCGATCCTCATCCTTGACGAGCCGCAGAACATGGAGAGCGAGAAACGGGTTGTGGCTCTTGCCCTCCTTAACCCCCTCTTTGCCCTCCGCTACAGCGCCACGCACCGCAATCCCTACAACATTGTCAATCGCCTCACGCCGGCCGAAGCGTACCGCCAGGGACTCGTCAAGAAGATCGAAGTGGACTCGGTCGTCGCCACGGACGACGAGAACAGGCCGTATGTTTGCGTCGAAGATATTCAGGTGCAGAAGAACAAGATCACCGCGCGGCTCCGCGTGCATAAGCTCCTCAAGACCGGGCCCGTCAAGGAAACGACCGTCACGGTGCGCCCCGGCGAATCTTTGCAGGAGAAGACAGGCCGCCGCGAGTACGCCGGCTACGAGATCGACGAGATCAATCCGGGTGGCAAGTTCATTCGCTTCGCGAACGAAGTCGAGCTTCGCAAGGGTGAGGAGTGCGGCGCCGACAAGGATGTCATCTTCGAGGTGCAGATACGGCACACGATCGACGAGCATTTCCGCAAGCAGGCGAGACTCCGCGCCCAGGGCATCAAAGTCCTTTCGCTGTTCTTCATCGACCACGTCGACAATTACGCGCGAGACGACGGGCTGATCCGTCGTCTCTTCAACCGAGCTTTCGACGAACTCAAGCAGAAGTACGCCGACTGGCGCGATTGCCCTGCCGCATCCGTCCAGGCCGCGTACTTCGCGCAGAAACGACGCAAGGGGGGCGAGGTCGAATTGCTCGACTCCAGCGAGAGCGGCGACAAGAAGGAGGACCAGGCGGCCTACGACCTCATCATGCGCGATAAGGAAGCCCTTCTCAGCTTCCCCGCTCCGGAGGACGACGAGGAGACACGCGCCAAGAAGCAGGTGGCGTTCATCTTCTCGCATTCCGCGCTTCGCGAAGGGTGGGACAACCCGAACGTGTTCCAGATCTGCACGCTGAATCAGACGGGTTCCATCACGAAGAAGCGACAGGAGGTCGGCCGGGGCGTGCGATTGGCGGTGGACCAGTCCGGCGATCGGGTGCATGACGAGCAGGTCAACGTGTTGACTGTTGTCGCCAACGAGAGCTACGGACGGTACGTCGAGACCTACCAGAGCGAGATTGCCTTCGAGTACCGTTCGGAGATCGAAGCCCGGTACGGCAAGCCCATCGGCGACTTGAGCGACGACGAACGCCGCAAGATCGAGGAGGAGTACGGCGAAGGCATCCTGCCGCCGCCGCCGCGCGAGGCGCGGCAGCGCAAAGCCAAACTCCGCAAGGCCAGGCGGCTCATGGACGAGTTCAAGCCGCTCTGGGAACGGATCAAGCACAAGACCCGCTACGCCGTGGCCATCGACACCGAGAAGTTGCTGCAACAGGTCATCCCTGAAATCGAGCGGGCCGACGTTGCGCCGCCGCGCGTCACCATCACCAAGGCGCGAGTTACCGTCGCAGACGAGGACATTTTCGAGGCGATGCAAATGAGCTCCGCCAAGACGGCCGCGGACCTTGTCGGCCGCTATCCCCTCCCCAATCTCGTGGACGTAATGGCCAACCTCATGGAGAACACGACGCCGCCCGTGCGCGTCACCCGCAAGACGCTGCTGGAACTCTTCCACCGCATCGGTAAACCCAAAGCGGCCGTGGAGAATCCCCATGAGTGGGCCAGCGTCGTCGTGCGGATCGTGAAGGAGGCATTGGCTAACCTCCTGGTCGAGGGCATCCAGTATGAACGCACCGGCGGGTGGTACGAAATGTCCCAAATTCTCGACGCGGACGAGATTGAACTTTTCAGCAAGTACGTTGTCTTAGCAGACGGCGACCCGGAGAAGGCCCTTTACGACCTGATCCCCTGCGACTCCGAAGTCGAGCGTCGGTTCGTGAAGGAGTTGGAGGCCCGGGACGACGTGAAACTCTATCTCAAGCTCCCCCACTGGTTCACCGTCCCCACCCCGGTGGGTAACTACCAGCCCGACTGGGCCATCGTGCTGCAGGATGCAGGGGCCGACGGGAAGCCGGTCCTGTACCTCGTCTCCGAGACGAAGGCGTCTATCAGCAAAGAAGACATGCGTCCCGACGAGTGGCGCAAGATTCAGTGTGGCGCCGCCCACTTCGGATCGAAACAGTTCCATAAGAAGGGGGCCTTGCACGAGGTTGACTATAAGCTCGTGACGTCGGCTGAGGAGATCCCATGATCAGTCCTTATCAATCGTTCAGCGTACCAGGCAACCACTGCCAAACCGCCATAGAAAGGAGCACCTGATGCCGATTGCCGGACTGACCATCATCGGGGAAACGATCAACGATTCGGTCCCTTCGACCAAGAAGCTGTTCGACGCCGGAGACGTTCCGGCGTTGTTGGAGCTGGCTCGTTTCCAGGACCAGGGCGGGGCGGCCTTCATCGACGTGAACGTGGGCGGCCGCACGCCGCAGTTCATGGCCGAGTTGGTCCGAAAAATCCAGAGCGTGACCGCCAAGCCGCTATCGATCGACACGCCCGATCCGGAAATCGCCCGGGCCGGCCTGGAAGCCTACGACGCGGCCCGCGCCGGCGGGCAGAAGCCGATCCTCAATTCGATCACGTCGCTGCGCGGGGCGATGTTCGATCTGTACCCGATCCAAGCGTTTCGACCGATCCTGCTGGTCTCCGAGCATGTCGTGGAGGGACACTCGCGACCCTGCCGCACCGTGGATGAGACCGTGGCGGCCGCCCGATACCTCGTCCGCACGTTCCGCGAGCGCTGTCCGCACGGCCGCAACGAGGACTGCATCCTCGACCCGGGCATCGCCCCCATCGGCAGCGATTGCGAGGGGAACCTCAAGCGATTGATCGAGGCCCTGCGGGTGATCCACGCCGATGCCGAGTTCGCCGGCGTGCATGCGTCGGTGGGGCTGAGCAATTTCACGGTCATGCTGCCTTCCAAACGCGGCGACGGATCGCAGGTCAAGGGCCCGCTGGAAAGCGCCTTCTTGACCAAGGCCATGCCGCTGGGGCTGGACATGGTGATCGGCTCGGTGAAACGCGCGTACGAGTTGTTGCCCCCGCAGCATCCGGCCATGATGTGTCTGGAAGACTGCCTGAAACTGGACGGCTTTGACGTCTTGATGCGCGTCCGCGAGTTCTATGCGTAGGCAAGCCATCCCCCTCTCCCTCCGGGAGAGGGGGACTTGAACCGCTGTTTTGCGATAATCCAACCGCCAACCACGAATCACTAACATGATGCCCGACGCCAATCGCCCCCTGCCGCCCGACATTCAGATCGCCCGAAGCACGGCCATCCGCCCGATCGAGGCCATTGCCGAGAAGTTGCAGATCGCCGCCGCCGACCTGGAACATTACGGCCGATTCAAGGCCAAGGTCTCGTTGGACCTGTTCCATCGCCTGGACGACGCGCCGACGGGCAAACTGGTGCTGGTCACGGCCATTACGCCCACGCCCGCCGGTGAAGGCAAGACCACCACGAGCATCGGTTTGACCGACGGCCTGTGCCGCATCGGCAAGCGGGCCAGCGTCTGCCTGCGCGAGCCGTCGCTGGGGCCCTGCTTCGGCATGAAAGGCGGCGCCGCCGGCGGCGGTTTTTCGCAGGTCATTCCCATGGAAGACATCAACCTGCACTTCACGGGCGATTTCCATGCCATCGAGCTGTCCCACAACCTGCTGGCCGCGATGCTCGACAACCACATCCATCACAGCAACGCGATGGGGATCGACGTACGCCGCATCGTGTGGAAGCGGGTGGTGGACATGAACGACCGCGCGTTGCGGAACATCATCGTCGGCCTGGGCGGGGCGAACAATTCCATGCCGCACGAAGCCGGTTACGACATTACCGTCGCTTCGGAGGTGATGGCCTGTTTCTGCCTGAGCGAATCGCTCCACGAACTGCGCGAGCGGCTGGGCCGCATCATCGTCGCCTACACCCGCGAGCGGAAAGCCATTACCGCGGCGGACCTCAAGGCCCACGGGGCGATGACCGTGCTGTTGAAGGACGCCATCAAGCCGAACCTGGTGCAAACGCTGGAGGGGAATCCGGCCTTCATTCACGGCGGCCCGTTCGCCAACATCGCCCACGGTTGCAACAGCGTGATCGCCACCAAGCTGGCCATGCGGCTCTCGGAATACACCGTGACCGAGGCCGGCTTCGGCGCCGACCTGGGGGCGGAAAAGTTCATGAACATCAAGTGCCGCAAGGCCGGCCTGAAGCCCGACGCGGTGGTCATCGTGGCCACGGTGCGGGCCCTGAAGCTGCACGGCGGAGTACCCTTGAAGGAACTGGCACGGCCCAACGTCGAGGCCCTGGACACGGGCGTGGAGAACCTCAAGAAGCACATCGAGAACATCCATCGCTTCGGTCTGCCGGTGGTGGTGGCGCTGAACCTCTTCGCCAGCGACACCGCGGAGGAGATCCAGTTCATTCGCGACAAGTGCGCGTACCTGTCGGTGAAGATCGTCAAGGCCGAGCACTGGCGGCACGGCAGCCAAGGGGCCGAGGAGTTGGCCCGGGCGGTGGTCGACGTCGTCGAGCAGACCAAGACCGACTTCAGCTTGCTGTATCCCGACACCTGTACGCTGTGGCAAAAAGTGGGCATCATCTGCCGCGAGATCTACGGGGCCACCGACGTGCTGGCCGACAAGAAGCTCCGCGAGAAGTTCCATGCCCTCCAGGACGCCGGCTTCGGACAACTGCCCATCTGCATGGCCAAGACGCAGTACTCGCTTTCCACTGATCCGGGCCTGGTCGGGCGTCCCAAGAACTTCGACGTGCCTCTGCGCGACGTGATGGTCTCGGCCGGGGCCGGCTTCGTCGTGGTGCTCACCGGCGACATTATGACCATGCCCGGGCTGCCCAAAGTGCCCGCCGCGGAAACGATCGACCTGGACGAGAACGGCCAGGTCGTGGGGCTGTTTTGAGGGATTGGGGATTAGGGATTAGGGACTGACGCCAAGATCCTGGCCCCCATCCGCTTGCGTCCAATCCCTAATCCCTAGTCCCTAATCCCCAATCCCTAATCCCTTTCCCTGCTAGACTTTTCCGGTCCGGCAAGCTTTTCTGCTCCGCTGGCCCCCGCCTTGTTAAAGTGTACGGCTTATGCCGGAAAGACCAGTTCTTCCGGTATTTCCGCCGGTGTCAGTTGTACTCAATGTGCCTGAAATAACCAGACGATGGATTGCGTGGGGTAACACGAAAAATCCTTTTAGGCAGGTGTACAACTTTCCAGGGAGGCGAACGAATGAACAAGTACTGTATGCTGGCGGCGTTGTGTATTGTGACTGCGTGCTGGGTCGGCCGAGCGGCTGCCCAAGACATGCCCGAGGGCCCGGGCACGTATATCGCGTCCGATCGACCGGAGAGCGAAGCAGGGCCTGCGAAACCGACGGCGCCGCCTGCCAAGCCGGGCAAGGGTGCGGCCGCGACAGACGAAAATCCCTTCCACAGCGAGTCTCCCAGCAATCAGGCCCAGACGCACGTATCGACCAACGGCGCCGCGTGCCCGATGTGCGGGGGCGCATGCTCGACTTGCGACAGTTGCGGAAGCGGCTCTAGCTGCGGAAGCTGCTCGAGTTGCGGAAGCCAGGACTGCGGCTGCGGCTGCGGTTGCGGTTGTGAATCGCGTTGGACGGTGACTGCGGACGCGATCTTCCTGCAGCGCACCGCCGCCCGCGACAGCAGCGTGCTCTTTTCCCGCACCGTAAAGGGCGATGGGGCCCCGGATCCGGCCACCGTTCTGTTGACCGGCCGCGATCTGACGTTCGATTACGAAGCCGGTGTGCAGCTCGGCCTGATCTACCAGTTGAACTGCTGCTGGGACGTGGAGTTCAATTACTTCCAGGTCGACGGCTGGGACTCGACGGCCACGGTGCCGGGCGTATGTTTCCTGTTCGCCGGCAACAACGAGTCGGAACGCGTGCGCAACGCCGACGTCCGCGATGCGTCGGCCCTGTACAATGCGGAACTTAATTTCCGCAAACACGTGAACTGCTGGCTGACGGTCCTGGGCGGTTTCCGCACGATCGAGTTCGACGACCGCTACTCGACCACCGCGCAGTCAAACTTCGACAGGACCACGGCCCCGTTCCACTTCGAAGACAGCGCACTGAACCATCTCTACGGGTTCCAGTTGGGCACCGAAGCCAAACTCTACAACCCGCCTTGCAGCCGGTTCTCCTTGGACGGCATCGCCAAGATCGGCGTCTACGACAACCGCATCGATCAGGAAGCCCTCGTCAAGGTGGACGGCGCCAACGGCACGCTCTTGACGGCCGATGTCGACCACGCGGCCTTCGTCGGCGAGTTGGGGATCAAAGGCAAGTGCCAGGTCACCAAGCATCTCGCGGCCACGGCCGGCTACGAGATGCTGCTGCTGAACGGCATCGGCCTGGCTCCGGAACAGGTCAGCCAGAACAACTTCGTCGACAGCATCACCGGCGTGAATACGCACGGCCACATCGTGGTCCAAGGCGCCACGCTCGGCCTGGAAGCTGGTTGGTAAGTACGCTTGGCAGGAATATGCCTCGCGGCGGCGTCGCCACCCCAGGGCGTGGTCTTCAGCAAGAAGACCACGCCTTTTTCGTTTGAATCACTAACCCCTTACAGCAATCCCATCTGCTCCATGCGCAGCACCAGCCGTTTGACCACCGGTCCGGCGGCGACGGCCGCGTCGCCGGCGTGCTCCAACACGACGACCAAGGCGAACTTTGGCCGCTGGGCCGGCACGTAGCCGGCAAACCAGGCATGCTCGGCGTGCGAGTCGCCGGTCGACGCCGTGCCCGTCTTTCCGGCCACGGCAACCGTCTCCAGGAAGACGGAAGCGTGGGCCGTGCCGTTGGGGTCGGCCACCACCCGCCGCAGCCCTTCCGCAACGGCGGTCAAGGTCGAGGCGTGCAGGCCGGCGATCGGCTCCGCTGGCAAGCTCGTGCGGCCCAGAACGTGCGGCGTCACCAGGCGGCCGCCGTTGGCCACGGCCGCCATCAATCGCACCACCTGCAACGGCGTGGCCGTGATCGGGCCTTGGCCCACAGCCATCATGAGCGTATCGCTGCTGCGCCAGACGCGGCCGTTGCGATGGGCAATTCTCTCCGGCGTGGGGGCGGCGCCGGCCGCCTCGCCCGGCAGATCGATTCCCGTGGGTCGGCCGAAGCCCAGCCGCTGCGACCAGTCGGCCAGCGCCGCCGCCCCCAGTTGTTCCGCGTAGTGGAAAAAATACACGTTGCAACTCTGCGCCAGGGCGTCGCCCAGCAGCATCGGGCCGTGACCGATGCCTTGCCGCACATAGAGAGCACACCGCAAGTGATCGGGATCGTGCAGATAGCCGCGGCACTCCAGCGGCTTTTCCTGCGATCCGAGGCAGCCGTTCTCCAGCAGGGCCATGGCCGTGGCCGTCTTGAAGACCGAGCCGGGCGGCAAGGCCATCTGGATCGTGCGGTCCAGAAACGGATGGCCCGAGTCGGTCAACAAGGCGGTGCGGCGTGCGGCGTCCGGGCCGACGAACAGGTTGGGATCGAATCGCGGGGCCGAGGCCGCGGCCAGGACGGCGCCGTCGCGAATGTCCATGACGACGATCGCTCCGCCGGCGGGCTCCGCCGACTCGTATTGCAGGGCACGCCGCTCCAGCGCGCTATCGAGCAGTTCCTCGGCGGCGCGCTGCAATTCGGCGTCCACGGTAAGAACCAGGTCCTCGCCCGCAATCGGTTCCTCCACGTGTGCCACGCCGCAGACGCGACCGTTGTGGTCCAGATGTTCGACCGCCACGCCGCGGCGTCCGCGCAGCCATCTTTCGTACTGCCGTTCGACGCCCGCGCGACCGGCCAGGTCATCCGGACCATAGTCTTGCTGCTCCCCTGCCGGCAGTTCGACGGGACCCAAGTATCCGAGCACGTGGGCGAAGAGTGTGCCGGCCGGGTACGTGCGTCGCGCGTGCTCGATGATTTTGACGCCCGGATAACGCGCGGAATTGCGTTGGACCTCGGCGGCCACCGCCGGCGGCACGTCGTCTACCAGGACGTGGTAGTCCAGTTCCTCGCTGACGGTGACGGGCGTGGGCGGGCCATCGTCCAGGGCGGCGCGGAGGAAATCGCGAAACGCCCGTTCTGCTCGGCTCGGCAGCGAGGCGTCCTCCGCGGCGTCCGCCGGCGCCGCGTTGTTGGTCTTGCGGCGCTCGTTGGCCCCCGCGGCGATCCGCCCGACGCGGGCCCGGATCTCCTCTGCCCGCGCATCCCACTGTTGCGGCGCCAGACCGCACAACCGGGCCAAATCGCGGGCCGACTCGGCGCGATCGGCCCGCACGCGCGACTCTTCCAGGGCCAGCCGCGCGGCGTCCTTCCATTGCGACTTGGCCAGGCGGGCACGAGCCGTCTGCCGCAGCCAGCGCGGATCGGGCGGCTCCTGGAGATAGCGGTAATGCACCGCCAAGGCGAGGATCTTCTTGTCGCAGGCCAGCACCGTGCCGTCCCGCGCCAGGATCCGCCCGCGAAGGGCCGGAAGGCTCACCTGACGCGCGATCGGTTTGGCCGCTTCGGCACGGAAGGCGGCCCCCTGGGTCAGTTCCAACTGTACGGCCCGGGCGAAGATCAGCACCAGCAGCGCGGCAAACGAGGCCAAGCCGATGCGCAGCCGTCGCCGCGGATCGACCATCGCCGCCGGCTGTTTCTGTTGGCAATGCAGTGCGTGCCAGTCGAACAACATGGCACTACGTACCAACGACGCCTAGTGGTCTGTCCAACTTGGGTTTACGGGTGCCACGGTTGGCTTGTCCAACCGTGTTTTCAGCACTGCTGGGCAAGCCGGGCACCGACCGGAGGTTGGTCGTGGCACCCAACCGGTAATGTCGAAATGGGCAGACCACTAGCGCGGAAGGACCGGGCGGACGGCGGCGCCGTAAGCCGGCTGCATGCAGACCGGCGTGCAGGGCTGGTAGCACGCCGCCGGCGCCGGCTGGCAACCGGCCGCGTAGGGTTGCTGGTAGCCACACGGCGACTGGCAACAGCAGCCGGCCAAAGCGAGAGTCATGGCGAGGACGGTGGCGAGTGCGAGACGCTTCATGCGTCGCTCCTTTTCTGGAAGAGGGCCGGAATAGTAACAAACCGCCACGATCCAGTCAAAGGCAAAGTGAGAAAAAAAACGGATTGGGCAGACGACGTGCGGACGAGGCCCGGGAGCCCGGATTATTCACGTGGGGTGGGTCGAGGTCGCGCAAACCTATTGGTCTGTCCAACCTGAGTTTACGGATGCCACGGTTGGCTTGTCCAACCGTGTTTCCAGCACTGCTGGGCAAGCCAGCAGTGGCACCCGACCGGTAATGTCGAAATGGACAGACCAGTAGTAGGTTGATAAGCGACTGAAGACCCACCAAAACCACGGTTTGCTCGACGCCACCCTACACTTCATGAATAATCCGTGCCAACCTGGCGGCAACTTGCCTATCCGCGCCTTCTTGCCCCTCTTCTCAGACTATTTTTTCTTGGCGTCACGGAAATCAGGCGACTCGGCCAGGGTGAAGAGAACCACCTCCTCGCCGGTGACGGTGCTAATGTCGTGGTGCATGCTCCGCACCTTGATGCCGGTGACCTCCTGGACCATCGCTTCCAGCAGCGGACGGGCCGTTTCGACCAGATGCGTCCGCACCTGCTTGAGCAGGTCCCGTCCCTTCTCGGCCGTGAGCGACTTGACCAGTTGCTGCTCGGCGGCGGTCAAAACGCCTTGAAGGCGGACCACGAGGAGATCACCGAGCAGGTGGGCGCGAATATCCTTGGGTCCCCGGCCCATATAATCCTGCTCGAAGTGCGTAACTCCTTGACAAACGGCGGCTTCGATTTCCCCTACTGTTCTCATCTCCACCCCCCACCCCACCGTTGGGTGAATACACGCCATTGACCGGTCGAACGGCGGTTTGACGGACGGCACCTATAACTAAACAACAATTAGGGGCAACTATACCAAATTTGAGCGGAAGGAAAAAGTCCTATTGCATTTGCCCCTTGACGGCGTACAATCATGGTGCTGGAAAAGTCGCGACGCACTTGACTGCGGCCTTCCAACGAAATTGTCGGATGACTAGATAGAGAGCAACCCGGTGTGTGCCGGGGGGTTCGTTGACGAGTAAGCCGACGTGGTCGAATACCTTTGGGTGTTCCGCCACGTCGGCTTTTTTGGTTTTTTACCCAAAAGGAAGGTGCTAAGATGTCGGAAAATCGTATCAAGCTCGCTCCCGATACAGTCGCCTATGCTGACGGGGAAACGCGCAAGCTCGTGGTGGAATTCTCCATCCCGGGAGCGCCCACGGATACCATTGATGTAAAGATCCTG
>JBEKZQ010000140.1:0-13560 GCA_049509675.1 Thermoguttaceae bacterium
AGCGTCGCCCTGTCGCCGGGCTCTCGGCCGTCAGCAGCATTATCGAGGCCTCCGAAGGCCGCGTGGGGATGCAGATCTTGCAGACGTTGGCCCAGCACGACCGGGCGTTGGCCGAGCGACTTGGGCCACGGCCCATGCGGTTCGAGGACCTGGCCCGATTGGATAGCGACGAGTTGGCCGAGGTTTTCCAGGCGGCCGGCCGCGAGTTGACGGCACTGGCGCTCTTGGGCGCCGGGGAAGAGCTCGTCGCGCGCGTGGCCAGCCGGCTCTCGGCGCCGGAAGCCGACTGGCTGAGCGAACAGTTGGAACATCCGCGTCCGGTCCGGCTGCGCGAGGTGGAGGATGCCCGGCGGCAGATCGCCCAATTGGCCCAGCACCTGGCCTTCCAGTCGCGGCACCGCGGCGTGAAAGCCGCCGCATAGGAAAACAGTTTGCACCATGCCTACCGTCATTCGAGCCGCCGATCACCAACAAAGCGCCAGCGGCGTGGCCTTCAATTTCGACGATCTGGCAGCGGAGGCGAAAGGCTACCTGGACAAGATCCGCGCCGAGGCCGCCGCCATCATCGCCAAGGCCGGACAAGAGTCCGAGGGCATTCGCAAGCGGGCTGAAATGGAGGGCCGGCAAGCGGCCATGGCGGCCACCGAGGAGATCATACGCAAACAACTGGCCAGCGCCCTGGCCGCCCTGCGTCAGGCGGCGCTGGAGATTGGGCAGGCCCGGCAGGCGTGGCTCTCGCACTGGGAAGCCAGCGGCGTACATGTCGCGGCGTCGATCGCCCGGCGCGTGATTCGCCGCGAGCTGAAACATCAGCCCGAGATCACCCTGGGCCTGGTGCGCGAAGCGCTGGAACTGGCCGCCGGGAGCAGCGAGGTGCGGCTGTGCCTTCATCCAACCGATCAACAGGCCCTGGGCCGCCAGGTGCAACTGCTGGTCGAGGAGCTTTCCGGCTTGGGAGCCGTCGAGGTCCGCTCCGACCCGGCCATCACCTGCGGCGGCTGCCGCGTGGAGACCCGCTTCGGCGTGATCGACCAGCAGTTCGAGGCGCAATTGGCCCGAATCGAAGAAGAGCTAAACCAATAACCGTTCACCATGTTCACCGAACAACTCAACGCCATCATGCCGACGGCCCTGACCGGGAGCGTGGCGCAAACGGTCGGGATGACCATTGCCGCCGCCGGTTTTCCGGCGCCCGTGGGCGCGGTGGCGGAGATCCAGCGCGAGGCGGCGGAGCCCCTGCCGGCCGAGGTGATCGGGTTCCGCGATCAGCATACGCTGCTCTATCCGCTGGGCGACCCCGGCGGGATCCGCCACGGCAACCGCGTTCGCTTGGCGCGGACTTCGCGCTGGCTGCGCGTGGGCGATGAATTGCTGGGGCGCGTGATCGACGCCTTCGGCAACGTCGTCGATCACAAGCCGCCGCCCGTGCTGCACGCGCGCAGCGCTTTCCATCGCCCGCCGCCGCATCCCTGCAACCGGCCGCGGATCCACGAGCCGCTGGCCACGGGCGTTCGCGCCCTGGACGGCCTGCTGAGCGTGGGAAAAGGGCAGCGGCTGGGCATCTTTGCCGGTTCCGGCGTGGGCAAGAGCGTGCTGTTGGGAATGATGGCCCGATACACCGCGGCCGACGTCATCGTCATCGGGCTGATCGGCGAGCGCGGGCGCGAGGTGAACGAGTTCCTGGAGTGCGACCTGGGGGCCGGCGGGCTGGCCAAGAGCGTGGTGGTCGTGGCCAGCAGCGACGAACCGGCCCTGGTCCGCGTGCGCGCCGCATCCACCGCCGCCGCGATCGCCGAATACTTTCGCGACCAAGGCAGGGACGTCCTGCTGTTGATCGATTCGATTACCCGCTTCGCACTGGCCCAGCGGGAGATCGGCCTGGCCGCGGGCGAGCCGCCGGCCACGCGCGGCTATCCGCCCTCGGTGTTCGCGGTGCTGCCGAAACTGGTGGAACGCGCCGGCCGCAGCTCCGCCGGCAGCATCACCGCCTTCCTCACGGTCCTTGTGGAAGCCGACGATCCCAATGAACCGATCGGCGACGCCCTGCGCGGCCTGCTGGACGGCCACATCTGGCTCTCCCGCAACCTGGCCTCGCGCGGCCATTACCCGGCCATCGACGTGCTGCAAAGCCTCAGCCGCTTGATGCCCGAAGTGACCTCCGAAGAACATCGCCGGGCGGCCTTCGGCCTGCGCGAGTTGCTGGCCGCCTATCGCGATCATGAAGACCTGATCTCCATCGGCGCCTATCGCCGCGGCAGCAATCGCGCGGTCGATTGCGCCATCGACTTGCAGGAGGATCTCAATGCGTATCTGCGGCAAGCCGTGGCAGAGCCCTCCACGGCGGAACAGTCGCGGGCCGGCCTGCTGCGCATCCATCAACAATACTCCAAGCGTCTTCACGGTGAAACGGCCGCTGCCCCATGAGCCAGTTCCAGTTCCGACTAGCGACGCTATTGCGGCTCCGCGAGGTGACTCGCGACCAACGGCGGGCGGCCCTGGCCGAGGCCTACCGCGTGGACGCCGTGTTGCGCGAGCGACTGGGCCGGGTCGTCGCTGAAATCGAGGCCCTGAAGGCTGAGTGCCGCCAGGCCGCCGCACCGGGCGCCGTCGACGTCCAACGGCTCGTGCAGGCGCAGCGCTACGAGCTCGCCCTGCGCCTGCAACATGCGCAAATCGCCCGACAGTGCGAAACAGTGGCGGCCGAAATCCAACGCCGCCAGCAAATGCTCCTGGAAGCCAATCGCGACGTGCGGACCCTGGAAAAACTCCGCGACCGGCAGGCCGAGAAGCATGCCCTCGAGCAACAAAGGCAGGACGCGAAACGCATGGATGAAATCGCCCAACAGCGCTTCATGCGGCAGGTAATGACCGCTGAGCCGGGAGAAATGCAAAGCGGCGAGTTGATCCAGCGGCAGGCGATGCTCGGCGGCACGGGCCGGCGGTTGAGCCATCGCTGTCAGGAGAATGTCCCATGATCGGCAAACTGCTGCGGCTGGCCGGCTTTCTGATCGTCTATGCGTGCGTTGCCACGGTCATTTCCCTGGCGGTGCTCGCGGCCTGGTTCGCCCACGCCTGGAAACTCGACCGCGGCCGGCTGATTCAAGCCCTGGCCGTCGCCCAGGGAATCGACGTGCAGGCCCTGAAAGAGCAGACGGGGGCCCAGCGCGAGGAGCCCTCCCGGGAAGAACCCTCGTACGAGCAGATCCTCGAAGCCCGGGCGGTGAAGAACCGCAACCTGGAGCTGCGCGAGCAATCGCTGCAGAATGACAGCCGGCAACTCCGCTCCGAGCTGGACAAGTTTGCCGAGGAGAAGAATCGCTACCTGCAAGCCCGGGATGCGTTTCAGAAATCGCTGCTTGCCGTGCAGAAAGGCGCGGCGGCCAGCGGCCTGGAAGACGTCCGCACGACGCTGGAGACGGTCAAGCCCAAGCAGGCCAAGGAACTGCTGGCGCAAATGCTGGAACGCAAGGATCTGGACGAAGCGGTAGTCTTGTTGGCCGGCATGTCGGAGGGCAAACGGGCCAAGATCTTCGCCGAGTTCAAGACCCCCGCGGAAATGGAACAACTGGGCGAGGTCCTGCGACGCATCGGACAGGGAATTCCGACCACGACCATTGCCGAGAGCGCGCAAAAACAACTTCCACCGACGAAGAGGCCGGAGCTATAACATGATCACCGTGTCGGACAACTTGCGCAAGATTGGCGCCAACACGCCCGGCGAGCACGACGCGGCCGGAACCTCCATGCCGAGCCCCGACGGGGCCGAATCGTTCGGCGAGTACTTGCACCGCGCACAGAAGGCCCCGTCGCAATCCGAGTCGCCGACGACCGCGGCCAACCACGTGCAGGCCGCAGCGCAAACGCAGACGGCGCAAGGGGCCAACCAGAGCGCGGCCGCTGATCCGCCGCCTGCACATCCCCCCGGGACCTCGCAGGACAACGGTGCCGCGGCGCCGCAAACGAAGAAACCAACCGATGCCCAGCGGCAATCGCCCGCTGTTGCCGGCTGCGTCGGGCCATCGCTGGTCCTCCCCGCGGCCGCAAGCGCGACAGTGACCGGCGTTGCACCCCTCGCGGCGGAACCAAGCCGCACGGGCGATGCCACCCGCCAAGAGGCTGACGCCTCGCGCGCGCCTGAGGCCTCGCGTTCCCTCGGCGCCTGCTGCTCGCCTGTCGTCGCCCCGCCTGTCGTAATGGCCGCCGCCGTGAATGTTGCCAATGCCGCCGTTTCGAGCACCGGCACGGATTCTAGCGACAGCCAAGTACAGACCGCCCCGGTCGCGCCGACCGTCAAGTCAAGCGTGCCACTGCCGCCGGCCGCCAAGGCCGTCGATTCCAACGCCAGAGCGTCCGATTCTTCCGGTCTATCTGCCGCGGAGGTCATCGGCGCGGCCGGCGAGGACATATCCGTCCCAGCGGCAGCGGACGCCCAAGGGGTGGCTGCGCCGCGAAAATCGGCGGCGGCCGATCCGAAGGCGAATCTTGATGCGCCCTCGGCGCAGGCCGACTCCTCCGGCGCGACATCCACGGCGCCGGTTGCGCCGCATCGAGAGGCGAACCCGGCCGCGCAGTCCGGCTCGGCATCGCCGGCACAAGGCACGGCCGACCTCAGTTCCGCGGATCGCGTCCGCTTCGTACAGCGGGTGGAGCAGGCATTCCAGTCGATCAGCGGCGGGGGCAGCCTGCGGCTGAGGCTCAGCCCGCCCGAACTCGGTTCCCTGCGATTAGAGATCAATGTCCGCAACGGAGAACTGACGGCCAAAGTCGAGACCGACAACAGCGCTGCGCGGAGTCTGTTGTTGGACAACTTGCCGGCCCTTCGGGACCGCCTGGCACAACAGGACATCAAGATCCAGCAGTTCGACGTCAGCCTGGCCGGTGGTTCCGGCGGTGGAGCGCGCGACTGGACGGCCCGGAACTCCGAGTCGTTCGCGCGTGCGGGCAGTTCGCTTCCAGCGCCTTCCGCGCCGGCCGAGAGCCAGGCCGCGCCGACCCTTTCGGACACAACCGCCCGATATCGACTGGACGCCGGGGGGCGATTGAACGTGATTGTGTGAACGCCAGTGTTTCGATTACCAGAGCAAGGAGTCGTCCATTATGTCTACCACCTCAGTTGCGGGCATTTCCGGTCAAAGCGGACCGCAAGACCCGACCCAGAGCGATCCCATGGCCAAACTCACCTCCAGCGACTTCATCAAGATGCTGGTCGCGGAGATGCAGAACCAGGATCCCACGCAGCCCATGGATAATTCGCAAGTCCTGCAGGAGATCAGTCAGATCGACGCCGTGGAAGCGAACCAGCAGCTCAGCACCACGCTGCAATCGATGATGCTGGGACAGAACCTGAGCGCCGCCAACAACCTGCTGCAGCGGACGATCCAGGGTACGACCGCCAGCGGCCAGAGCATCACCGGGCCGGTGACCAGCGTTACGGTCCAGAACAACACGGTGCAATTGAACGTCGGCAACAGCGCCGTTCCCTTGAACAACGTTACGGGGATCGTTTCCAGTAGCAGCGGCAGCTAACGAGGACCCGCGGCTGATGACTTTCGCGCGACCGACGAGTATCTTGCCCATGTGCAACAAACCCAAGAAAACCCGGCATGCGAGGAGATAAACCATGAGTTTGGCTTCGGCAATGAGCACGGCCCTGAGCGGCATGAACGCCTCCGAGACCATGATCGACGTGATCGGCAATAACCTGGCCAATGCGAACACGGTGGGCTTCAAGTCCTCCCAGGCCACGTTCGCCACGCAGTTCCTGCAGACGCAAAGCCTGGGATCGGCCCCCAGCGGCAATGACGGCGGCACCAATCCGCAGCAGATCGGCCTGGGCACGTTGGTCGCCGACATCACGCCCAACTTCACCCAGGGAACGATCGAAACCAGTTCCAACCCCAACGACCTGGCGATCCAGGGCGACGGCTTCTTCATCGTGCAAGGGTCCACCGGACAGCAACTCTACACCCGCAGCGGTGTCTTGCAGATGAACAGCAACAACCAACTGGAGACTTCCACCGGCAACCTGCTGCTGGGTTACGGCGTCAACAACCAGTATCAGATCAACTCGACCAGCCTGCAGCCGCTGGAGATCCCGCTGGGCAACGCCATGGCCGCCCAGGCCACGCAGAACGCGACCCTGCAGGGCAGCTTGAGTCCCACCGGCGCGGTTGCCAACCAGGCCAGCATCCTGCAATCCGGCATTCTCACCGACGGCCAGTACACCTACCCGCAGACCGCGGCCACCGCCGCCGCCAACGGCGCGGGCGCGCTCTCGGGCACGTACCAGTACTACGTGACCTACGTCGACGCCGACGGGCATGAAAGTCGCCCCAGTCCCGTGGCGGAAGTGACCGGGCTGAGCAGCAACCAGGTCCAGGTCACCTTGCCCAGCGACGATCCCGGCAGCTACGTGAAGCGGTACATCTATCGCAGCGTCAACAGTCCGGCCGGCGACACCAATTTCTATCGCGTGGGTGAAGTCGACGACATGACCGCGGGATCCACCTTCAGCGACGACAACCCCGACGCCTCGATTGTCAACAACCCGACGCTCAGCATGTACGGACCACCCATCAGCGATTCCACGCTTGTCCAGAACCTCGTGAGCTACGACGGCACCAACTATAACCAGGTCTTCCCGCAACTTGGCACGCTGCAATTCACCGGCACCCTGGGCGGCACGCAACTGACAACGAAGAGTCTCCAGCTTACCGACACCACCACGGTCAAGCAACTGGCCGACTTTCTCTCCGACTCGCTCGGCGTTGTGCCGAGCCCCGGGCCGGACAGCAACAGTCCGATCCCGGACGACGGCGCCACGGGCGATGCGCCCGGGGCATCGATCGTCAACGGCCAGATCCGCATCGTCGGCAACAACGGCACGGCCAACGACATCAGCCTCGGGTCCTCCGGCTTGCAACTGCTCACCAATGGCAGTTCTTCCCAACAACTGAGCATCAACATGGGGTTCAGCCAAACTCAAACCGCCCAGGGACAAAGCGTGTCCACCGACATGATCGCCTACGACTCGTTGGGCATCGCGCTGCCGGTGCGAATTACCGCCGTCCTCGAGCAAAGCAACAGCGCCAACACGGTCTATCGCTGGTTCGCCGATTCCGGCAGCAACGACCCCGCCTCCGGCGCCTCGATCGCCTGCGGAACGGGTTTGATCAAGTTCGACGGGTCGGGCAACTTCATCTCGGCCACGAACTCAACCGTCACGATCGCCCGGGCTCACGAACCCTCGGTCAATCCGCTGACTTTCAATTTGAACTTTTCCCAACTTTCCGGCCTGGCCTCGTCCACGTCCAGCCTGACCGTGTCGCAACAGGACGGTTCCGCGCCGGGCGTGCTCTCCAGCTACAACATCGGAACCGACGGTGCCATTCGCGGCGTATTCAACAATGGCGTGACGCGCGATCTCGGTCAGATCCAACTGGCCCACTTCAGCAACCCCGCCGGCCTGGAGCAACAGGGCCAAAACCTGTTCGCGGCCGGCGTCGATTCCGGATTGCCCGTGACCGCGAACCCCGGCCAGCAGGGCAACGGCACCATCGTCTCCGACGCCATCGAGCAATCCAATACCGACATCGGCGGCAACCTGACCGAACTGATCCTGGCCTCCACGCAGTACCAGGGCAACGCCCGCGTGATCACCACCACCGAGCAGTTGTTCAGCGTCCTGCTGACCCTCAATACGCAAGCATGATCAAGCTTACCCGACTGGGAGGCGAGCCCCTGCTGCTGAACGCCGACTTGATCCAGTATGTCGAGGCCCGGCCCGACACGTTCATTACCCTCACCACGGGCCAGCGCCTGGTCGTGACCGAATCGATGGACGAGGTGCTGCGGCGTGCGGTCGCCTATCAGCAGGCCAAACACATGCTTCCTCCGCCAAAATCGTCATAGACCGAACCGCCGCGGAGGTCCCGGCGGGCAGCGCCCCGGGCCCTTTTACTCCCGCGGGCCAGAGGGCGTTGTAGAGTTGCGTAGTTTCCGTAGAACCGGAAGAGCCCAGTGATTTCTGCGCCGGGACACACGCGCGATGGCTGAGCAACCCTTGATGACCAGCGAAACCCCCACTGCGGGCGAGCCCCTCCCAACCAAGGCGCGACTGTCGGGCCTGCTGAGCAAACTGAAGATCCTGGCCTTCGTGGCCGTCGTCATTGCCGCGGAATGTGCCCTTGCCTACCTGTATCTCCCTTCGTCAACGGAGACCGCGGCCTTGGCCGGCGCCGCATCACCGCCGGCCGCCGCCGGAAAGAAGACCGATCGCCCCGTCAAGCCGGGCGAGGAAGGCGAACAGACCGATGAGGTCGAGGTCGATCTGGGCGAGTTCAGCGTCACCGCCTTCCAGTCGGCCTCCAACAGCACCATGCGCATCGATTTTCACCTGTTTGGCACGGTCGGGGCGGAAAGCGGCAAGGAATTTGCGAAACTGATGGAAGAGAACCGCCATCGTTTCCGGGAACAAGTGCTGGTAATCGTGCGCGGCGCCGCAATTACCGACCTCGCCGACGCCGGGTTGGGCTTGATTAAGAGACGAATTCTCGATAAGACCAATCGCACGCTTGGCAAACCATTGCTCCGCACCGTGGTAGTGAGCGATTTTTCGTTTATCGAACAGTAACTTGCCACGCAGTAGAGGCAACTATGCCACCCGGACGAAGGGTTTTGTCCGGTTCGGCCGCTCTTCACTAAAAGCAGGAATGGACTCCTATGGCAGACGACCCCCTGATGAGCCAGGAGGAGATCGAACGCTTGCTCGGGCAGGCGAAAGACCTGACGGCGCAAGCAGTTAAGGGCCCAGCGTCAACCGCCCCCGCCCCATCCTCCGGCGGAGCCCCCACGGCGCCGCCACGCGATCCGGGCAAGATGCCCAATCTGGGAGGACCATCCGCTCCGACGCCATCGACGAAACCATCCGGACCGCCGTCGGGGGAAGGGTTGATGCAGGCCGACATCGAGCACCTGCTCGACCAGGCGGCAGCGGCCCTGGATTCTGTCAATGCACCGTGCAAGAACGAGATGCCCAGCGGAGTAACTTCCTTCCACCTGGAAGAATTCAGCGGCGCAACGGCCTCGACCGAGGCCGCCTCGCTGGACTTGATCCGAGACGTGGAACTCGATTTGAAGATCGAACTGGGCCGTACCCACATGTACCTGGAGGATGTCTTGAAGCTCCGCAAGGGGGCGGTTGTTCCTTTGGATAAGCTGGCCGGTGACCCGGTGGACATCTATGTCAACGGCCGCCTTATCGCCCGCGGCGAGGTGCTGGTGCTCAACGATAATTTTTGTGTTCGGGTCGCCGAGTTGATCGTCGGCGCGAACGTCTTTTCGTAACACGACTCCCCTGTTGTTGCGCCTTACGCAAGGAAGCGTACGGATGTCACCGCTCGCTCGATTTTTCGGACCGATCCTGACGATTGCCGGGCTCTGCGGCTTGACAGGGCCGGGGATCGCCGCAGACGGTCCCGCGCCGCCCTGGCCGCCGGTGACCGCCTCCGCCATTTCCGCGCCCGCGGCGCCGCCTTCTGCCGCGGAGGTGGTTCCCGCCGCGTTCCAAACGCCTATGCGGGCGCCACCGGCTTTGCCGGTGCTGGCGGAATCTGTCACTGCGGGTCCGCCGGCCGCTTCGGCCGCGATGGCACGCCCCAAGCGCGAGTTGGCCGTGCCCCTGGCGCCGCCCACGCGCGTCCGTCGAACGGAAGGGGTCCCATCCCTGGCCGGCGCCACTCCCTTGATCACCATGGCCAGCAGTCTCGCGGTGGTGCTGGGCTTGTTCCTGCTCTTCGCCTGGACCATGCGCCGCAGCCGGCCGCGCGGCTCCGGCCTCTTGCCGGGCGACGTCTTTGAAGTCCTCGGCCGCGCGACGCTGGGAGGCCGTCAGAACGTCCACCTCTTGCGTTGCGGCAGCAAGCTGCTGTTGGTGTCGGTAACTCCCACCGGCGCCGAAACCTTGACCGAGGTCACGGATCCGGTGGAAGTGGATCGCCTGGCCGGGCTGTGCCGCCAGAGCCAGCCCAGTAGTGCCTCGGCCGCGTTTCGCCAGGTGCTGCACCAATTCGCCCCGCGGCATCCGCAGCGGCCGATGTGGTCCGGTGCGGCTGCGGCCGAGGGCAATCGCGATGCGGAGGCCCATGATGCGTAAGGACCAGCGCCCCGAATCAGGTACAAGACGTGGAAGAATGGGTGCCACGGTTGGCTTGCCCAACCGTGCTCGCCACACTGCTGGACAAGCCAGCAGTGGCACCCACGCGGCACTGCCAGCAATTGCCGGAAGAGCGCCTTTCGCGCATGGCCCTCGCCTGCTGGCCTACGCGGCCGTGCTTCTGGCTTGTGTTTCGCTGGTGGGGCCCCTCCGCGGCGCCGATGCCCCCAATCATCCCCTGTCGATCGAGATGCCCAACGGCCTGGCCGGCGGCCCGGAAAAATGGACCAGTCCGGAAGGGCTCAGCGCCACGATCCAGGTGATGCTCCTGCTGACCGTGCTGAGCATCGCGCCGGCCATTCTTCTGATGACCACCTGTTTCGTCCGCATGGTGGTGGTGTTGAGCCTGTTGCGTCAAGCGGTGGGCACGCAAACGCTGCCGCCCAACCAGGTCATCACGGCGCTGGCGCTGTTCATGACGCTGGCCGTGATGACGCCGGTCTGGAAGCAGGTCTACGACGATGCGATCCTGCCGTACACCCAGCGGCAACTCACGCTGGGCGAGGCCTGGACCCTGGGCGCGGCCCCGGTGCGCCGCTTCATGCGCGAACAGATCGAGCGGACCGGCAATCGCGACGACGTGTGGTTGTTCCTGCGACACTCTGCCAATCAACCCACGCCGGCCAGCTACGACGACGTGCCCACCCAGGTGTTGCTGCCGGCCTTCATGCTCAGCGAGCTGAAGACGGCCTTCAGCATCGGTTTCCGAATCTACCTGCCGTTCTTGATTCTCGACCTGGTCGTGGCCAGCGTCATGGTGTCGATGGGCATGATGATGTTGCCGCCGGTGTTGATTTCCCTGCCCTTCAAGATCCTGCTCTTCGTGCTGGTCGACGGCTGGCACCTGGTGGTGGGCATGCTCATGGACAGTTTCCAACCGTTCACATGATGGCAGGTGGTAGGTGGCAGATGGGGCTTGATGCAAGCCGTTTTCCGCGTCCTAACTCCTAATTCCTAACTCCTGACTCCTGCCTCCTCCCCATGGACACGGAAATTGCCATCGAACTCGGCCGCGAAGCGATTTGGGTCAGCCTGCTGATCGGCGCCCCCGTGTTGCTTGCCGGCCTGGTGGTCGGCCTGGTGATCGGCCTCTTGCAGGCCCTTACCCAGATCCAGGAGCAGACCGTGGCCTTTGTTCCCAAGATTGTCGCCATGGTGCTGATCCTCAGTCTCACGCTGCCCTGGCTCATTAACCAGATGGTGCAATACACCAGCGACTTGATCGCCGGAATCCCCGGCCGGTTGTGAAGTAGTGGCCATTTTCTTACAGTACCTCGACACCGAAAAATTCCTGCTGTTCACCTTCGTGCTGACGCGGGTGACGGGACTGTTGGCGACCGCGCCGGTGTTCGGCGCCAAGGAAGCGCCGATGGAGGTGCGCGCCCTGTTGGCCGGCGCCCTGGCGGCGTTGATTCTGCCGGCCCAATGGCAGCAGACCGTCGCGGATCCCGGCAGCTTGATCCATTACCTGGTGCTTCTGGGCGGCGAATTCCTGATCGGGGCCTCGTTGGGCCTGGGACTGATGGTTCTGGTGGCCGGCCTGCAAATGGCCGCGGAACTCGTCAGCCGCGTGGGCGGATTGGCCATGTCCGACGTCCTCGACCCGACCACCGACACCAACGTCCCGCTCCTCTCGCAGTTCATGTACCTGGTGGGCGTGGCCGTCTTCCTGGGCATCGGCGGACATCGTACCGTGATGGCCGGACTGTTGGATTCCTTCGCGACACTCCCGCCCGGCGGCGCCATGGCCACCATGCTGGGCAGCCCGACCGCGGCCGGCGGGGCCGGCTTCTTCGCCGTGCTGCTGCAACTATTCCTCACTCTGGTGGTCGAGAGCTTCCAGTTGTGCATCCGCGCGGCCGTTCCGGTCGTCACCACCGTGCTTCTGGCAACGCTCGTCATCGCCTTGATCGGCCGCACCTTGCCGCAGTTGAACATCATGGCCGTCGGTTTTGGCTTGAATTCGCTGCTCACCTTCGCCGTGCTTTCCTTTTCGCTGGGCGCCGTCCTGTGGACCTTCCAGGCGCAGATCGAACCGACACTGGAGCTACTGCTGAACACTCTGAAATTCCAATTGTAAGCATGTAGTTGCCCATGCCCGAGCACGACGGCGAAAAATCCCTGGAAGCGACGCCGCATCGCCGGCAACAGGCGCGCGAGCAAGGCCACGTCGCCAAGAGCCAGGACCTCGCTTCGGCCGCCGTGTTGATCCTGGGCCTCATGGCGCTGATGATGCTGGGCAGCCGCCTGATCGACTATCTGGGCGGGTACTTTCATGAGCAACTCGGCGGCAGGGCCTGGCTTTCGATCGACGCCGAGGCGGCTGTTGCCGAGTGGCAGCGGGTGATGTTCTCGCTCGCCTGGTATCTGCTGCCGATTTTCGCCGCGATGATGCTCTCGGCCATCGCCGCCAATCTCTTGCAGGTGGGCTTTCTGCTGCTTCCGGACAAGTTGGTCCCCGACCTCACCCGCCTCGATCTGCTGCAAGGCGTGCAGCGGCTGTTCTCGCTGCAGAACGTGGCCCGGCTGGCGTTCGGCGTGGGCAAGCTGTTGTTGATCGCCGTGGTGGCCGTCGCCTGCGTATACGGCCAATGGAACACGCTTCTGGGGATGAGCGGCATGAGCGTGCCGGAGACTGCGCAATACACTGCACAGATCCTGTTGTGGACGTGCATGAAGATCGGCGTGGCCCTGCTGGTGCTGGCGATTTTCGATTTCGGCTTCCAGCGCTGGAAGTACGAGAAAGACATCCGCATGACTCCCCAGGAAATGCGGGAGGAAATGAAGAACCTGGAAGGCAATCCGCAAGTCATCGCGCGGCGGCGTCAAGTGCAGCGGCAACTGGCCCTGAATCGCCTGTCGGAAACGGTGCCCAAGGCCGACGTGGTGGTCACCAACCCGACCGAGCTTTCGATTGCCATCCAATACGAGGCCGAGAAGATGGCCGCCCCGATCGTGGTGGCCAAGGGCGCCGGGCTGATCGCCCAGCGCATCCGCCGCCTGGCCTTGGAGCACGGCATTCCGATTGTGGAGAAGAAGCCGTTGGCCCAGGCCCTCTATCGCGAAGTGGACGTGAATCATCCGATTCCCGAGAGCAAGTACGCGGCCGTGGCCGAGGTTCTGGCCTACGTCTACCAGCTCAAGAAGAAGACAACTCCCGGGCCGGCCCGCTCACCCAAAGGCGCAGTTGGGGAATAAGTCACTCGATTACCGTAGGACGGATTGCTAACCCGGATTATTCATAAACATGTAGGGTGGGTCGAGCAAACCGTTGTACTGGTGGGGCTTCGGTCGCTTGCCGCCGGTCTGATTCGTTTACCGGGTGCGGAGCAGAGTTTCGTCGGTTT
>JBEKZQ010000141.1:0-13504 GCA_049509675.1 Thermoguttaceae bacterium
CCCAGGAAACAGTCGAGAACCAAGTCGCCGGGATCTGTGGACACCGAGATAATTCGTTCGAGTAACGATTCGGGTTTCTGCGTCGGAAAACCGACCGCTTCGCTTGCCTGCGAGTTGACCGGGTTCAAATCGTCCCAAACGTCTTGGAGAGGGACACCCTCCAGTTCGTCGAGGTATCGCTTTAAGCGTGGTCGCCCTCCTTTTTCCGGGTAGTGAATGCGTCCCAGGAGATCCAGTTCTTCCATCTTCTCTTTGCTGTAACGCCAACCGAACTGTGGGGGCTCATATCCCTTCCACACGTAGGTCAAATTCGGCCGGGGATGTGGACTCGTGATGTTGTCGAGCAGAAAACGCCGTCCGTGCTCATCGACGTTCGCGTAGTGACTCTCAATATATGTTTTGTCGTGCGTTGTAAACTGTCGATTGAAGAGCGGTCCATCGCCAGGGCTGTAATACAGCAGCACGTCATGAATTGCGCCGAAATGCTTCGCATCACTGTGGGCGGTGCTACGTCGCCAGACGATTTCCCCTATGAAGCCGTTCGCCCCAAGGACTTCGTCAAGAAGACAACGCAGGTGATGAGAGCGGCGCGGATCGCACTGCACGTAGATTGCTCCGTCATCTTTCAGGAGTTCCCGAAGAAGCAACAGTCGGTCATACATGAATTGCAGGTAGTTATCGTTTGCCCAGATATCTGTGTACTGCAATTGTTCGCCGATCGCGTAGGACTCGCCTTCGAGCTTCGTTGCTCCCACTGGGCCTCGAAGGGCAACCTTGCGTATGTAATCAGCCCCAGAATCGAACGGCGGATCGATGTAGATGAGGCGAGTACTACGCCGAAATCCAGTCGCAAGGAGATACGCCAACACGTCTTTGTTGTCGCCGTGGAAGAGCAGCCCGCCGATTTCGGGCGCGCGCGTTCCGATGAAGGGCGCGTTTTTCCAGCACTCTTCGTTGCACTGGCTCCGCAAGTCGCGGAAAAGCTGCATCTTCTCATCGTCCGCGTCGATCTTGGCCGCGTCGATGCCGACAATGCGCAAGGCATCGTGGCGCTCGACAAGCTGGGCGGGGAAGGCCGTGACGTGCGACAGCGGGCGCTTGCCGACCCAGGTCAGCATCGGACGGCCCTTCGCCGCGGCAATGTTCACCTTCGTGGGTTTCGGCGGCGCCGCGGGTGCTTCCGGCGCCTTGTCGGCCCGGTTCGATTTCTTGCGCTTCGCGGTAGGCGCGCGGGTTCGCGCCTTCGTGGCCTTGGCGGTCTTCGGGCTCTTCTTCTTGCTCACGTCTCGGGCTCCTCGGGGGGTGGGACGGGTACGAGATCATCGAGCATGTCCCACAAGAAAGCGTTGTCGGCCTCCTCACGAGACATAGATCACCTCCTTAGTGCTCAAGATCGAGTGCCGACGAAACGGATTCTGCAAACCCTCCCCTTCCACCAAATCGACCGGCCGTCCGAACATCTGCGTGAGCTCCGCAACCATGTCCGCCCAGTCGAACAAGCTCAGCCCGTGCTCCGGCTGGAGTCGCACCAGGACGTCAACGTCGCTGTCCGGGCGGAAGTCGTCGCGGAGCACGGAGCCAAACAGGGCGAATTCGCGGATCCGCCATTTGCGGCAGAACTCGGCGATCCGCAGGCGATCAATCGGGATACGGGGCTGCGCGGTCATTTCTCCACCTCCTCGCTGAATCGGCGCGCCGCGGCCAACTGGTCCGCTGCCACCGTGTCCGTGTCGGTGAAGATCATCTCGTAACGCAGCCGGTCCGGGTCCAGGTTCTCCCATTTGCGGACGGCCAGCGCCTTGCGGCCATGCTCGCCGTCCACGGGGTGCGACCGGTCGTGCTCTCGCTTGATTTCGACGATGTACACTCGACCCGTGCCGCGCCTGCAGCCGCGGCCGGCTTTCTTGCGGATGATGAAGTCCGGCGTATAGCGCCGCCATTTGCCCCTGTCGTCTTTGTACTCGACGAAGAAGTCGGTCTTGTTCGGGTCGGTAAGCGCGCCCGTGAAGTAGATGTCTTTGACTTCCTCCGGCCTCAGGTTCAGGTGGGCCAGCATCTGTTCAAAGAAGCTCTTTTCCGGGTTGGAATCGAAATCGTATGGGCTGTAGTGGAAGCCGAAATCCGCCCGGTTTTCCCGTTGAAGCTGTTCGGAGTGCAGCAGCAGCGATTCGCGGTCCTTCGGGTAGACGATCTCGGCCGTGTAGCACGCGGCGCCGTCGGCCGCGGTTTCCCGGTCGAAACCTTCGGGCTTCACCAGCGCCAGAGCGACTTCGACCGTTTCTTCCTTTACTTCGTAGAAGCGGGTTTGCGCCTCAATCTGCCGGCCCAACTCGTCAACGTGGATAAGCGGGATTTCGTCGCCGCCGTAGAGCCGGCGGATTTCGTCGTAGATGGTCCAAATCGGCAGGCGGTAACGCACCCCCAGGTCCACCGCGACGGCGTAGGCATCGGTCGAATTCGGGGCCGCCTCAATGGTGACGGCATCGCCCAACTGGCGAAGAACGCTGGCGGTGGCCTCTTGTTCGGCGAGCGTAAACGTGCGGCGTTGGAGCGTGTCGCCGCCGCGGGCGGCGGGGCGCGCGAGTGCAAGCGGGCCGGCTGCCCCGTCCTTTTTCACGACGGTGCGCACGAGTTGCTTCACGACGAGCGGCGGAATGTCCAGCTTCCGCAACACAATGTGTGCGCGGCGGGTTTCCTGCCCCGCATGGTTCAGATCGGCGATGGACTCGCCGTAGGTTTCCTGCAACTGGCGGTCCAGGATGCCGAAGTTGTCGGTAGAGAGGTAGACGCGGGCCTTCGCCGTGTTGCCCGGCACTTGCCGCAAGCAGCGCGTCGAGGCCTGCAAGACGAAGTTATTCGAGGTGCGCAGCTTGCGGGCCAGCGCACAGGCGAACAGGCTCGGGCAGTTCCACCCTTCGGTCCCCTTGTTCACCAGCAGAATGACGCGGTGCGGCGCGTCGGGCTTGTTCAATGCGTTGAAGGCGTCGATATCCGCCTGTTTCGTCAGGCCGGCGTCGGACGTGTTCACAAGACAGAGCGCCGGGCTTTGGCCGGCTTCCGCCAAAGCGCGGTCAATCTCGGGGCGCAGCTCGCGCAAGTCATCTGTCTGCGGGAAATAGATGGCCAGCTTCGCCCGCGATCCATCGGGCAGGGCTGCCTCACCGTAGTCCCTAAAGAAGTCCTTCACGACGTGCGCGACGTAGGCCGCGGCATCGTCATCGAAGCTGTACGCCTGGATGTTTCCTGCCAGGTCTTTCAAGTAGCCGTCCCTGATGCCCTGCGACAACCCGTACCAGAAAACAACGTCGCGCAGCGGTTGCCGCTTAAAGTACGGCGTGCCGGTCGTGTTCACGACGGCGACGACGTTGGTCTGCGCGGCCAGATAGTCCACCGTCTTGCGGACCTTTTTCAACCCCGTCTCCATCGACTGTCCGTAGGTGTGGTGGGCTTCGTCGGAGAAAACCGCCAGGTGCGGCAGGCTGGCAATTGCCTGCAGGCGCAGGTTGGCGACTTCGGCGCGGGCCTCGTCTTCGCGCCCGCCGAACAGCCCGCCAATGTCGGCCTTGCGGATCATTTCTTTCTGAATCCGAATTTTCTCGGTGTTCGTCACGACGACATTGAAAGATGATCGGCGCACGACAGGGATATCCTTTTCGCCGTCGCGGGTGAAGGTGAGCTTGACCGACGCGGCGAACGACTTGTACAGCCGTGGGGGGAGAATCTTGTCGTAGGGGATGTCCGCCAACTCGCGCAGCGATTGGATGATCGTCGTGCCGGGGGCAAAGACGAGGGCGTTTTGGACGAAGGGGCCCTCAGGGTAGTCCAGGGCCATTCCGTACTCGGTCGCGATGATCGCGCCAATGAGCACCGTTTTCCCCGCGCCCATCGCCAGGGCAAGAATGTAGCTCGGGTAATCCAGCGTCAGCGTTTCCCGGAGCGATTCCATGCGGAAGTCGCGGACGAAGGCATCGTCGGTCTTGATCCGCTTCCAAAGCGCGTCGATGCCGTGGTCTTCCACGAAGTTGCGGATCGCATCCTGTGTCAGCCCGAGCGACTCGCGCAGTTCACGCGACAGTGGGAAGAAGCACCGGTACAGTTCGAAGACGTGCGGCGTGTTTACGACGAGCCGCAGATACCAGTAGGTTTCGAGCGCCCGAAGTTGCGGCCGGCGCAGGTAGCGCAGGCTGCCGGCTTCGTTGTCGTGCGACCACTCCAGGATTTCGGCAACGGTCGGGTAGGCATCGCAGGGGTAGCCCTGATTCCGCCACGCATCGACCGCCGCCGCGAGTTGTACGTGCAACTGTGCCAAGCGTCAACCGTTCTGCATCCAGGCATTGGTTTCAGTGGAGAGCGTCGGCTCAGTTTAACCGATAGCCCGGCGACTTGACAAGTACCAGCGAATGCAGAGAAGGGCGGGTTGAGCGCAGCGAGCCGCGCCCTGCTCACTTTCGCCCTTCGCGCAAGCGGGCGCGGATCGCCTCGAGACGTTGGGCCAACTCCCGCTCGAAACCGCGATCGGTCGGCCGGTAGTACTCGCGTTGGACGCCCAAGTAATCCTGGGCGGCCACGGCGTCCGGGGCGTCGTGGGCGTATTGGTAGTCCGTGCCATGGCCGAGCCGCTTGGCACCGGCGTAGCCCGAGCCGCGCAAATGCACGGGCACGGGAAGGAGCCGGCCCTCGCAGACATCGTGCCGGGCCTCGCCGATCCCCACCGTGACCGCGTTCGATTTCGGCGCACAGGCCAGGTACGTGACCGCCTGGGCGAGCGTCAACTGGCATTCGGGCAGGCCCACCAACTCGCAGGCATGGGCCGCCGCCACGGCCAGGCCCAGGGCCGCCGGATCGGCGTTGCCCACGTCTTCACTGGCCAGGATCACCAGTCGCCGGGCCAGGAACCGCACGTCCTCGCCGCCCTCCAGCATGCGGGCCAGCCAATACAAGGCGGCATCCGCATCGCTGCCGCGGACGCTCTTGATCAACGCGCTGATCGAATCGTAATGCGCATCGCCCGCGCGATCATACTGAATGGCCTTGCGCTGGACCGACTCGGCGGCCAGTTGGCGGGTGAACTCGACGGGCGATTTTTCGCTGGAGAGCACGCCGACTTCCAAGGCCGACAGTGCGCGGCGGGCATCGCCGTCGCTGGTTTCGGCAAGAAACTCCAGGGCGTCGTCGTGCAGGTGGACGCGAAAACGGCCCAGGCCCCGCTGGGCGTCGGCCGCGGCACGCCGCACGAGCGTCTTGATGTCGTCGCTGGAGAGAGGCTCGAACTGGAAGACGCGGCTGCGGCTGATCAACGCGCTGTTGATGGCGAAGAACGGGTTTTCCGTCGTGGCGCCCGCGAGCACCACCACGCCGTCTTCCACCGCCGGCAGGAGCACGTCCTGCTGGGCCTTGTTGAAACGATGCATCTCGTCGATGAACAGCAGCGTTTTCTGGGCGGCCGACGCCAGGCGGTCCTGGGCCGCCGTGAGAATGTCGCGCAACTCCTTCACGCTGCTGGTCACTGCGCTGATCTGCTGAAAGAAGCTGCGGCTCTCCTGCGCCAGCAGCCGGGCCAGCGTGGTCTTGCCGCTGCCGGGCGGACCAAAAAAGATCACCGAGCCCAGCCGGTCGGCCTTCAACAGCCGGCGCAGCAGTTTTCCTTCGCCCAGAAAGTGCTGCTGCCCGACGAACTCCTCCAGCCTGTCCGGACGCATCCGCGCCGCCAGCGGCTGGGCTCGGCTGCGGTTCGCTTCTTCGGCGGCTGCAAATAACGACATGTGGGGAAATCGTCCTGAACAACAGTACGCTACCTGGCGTTGCGCGGTTCCGCGATCTTCCAAGAACCCCTCACCCCCTGCCCCTCTCCCGCAAGGGGAGAGGGGAGAAAGGACGCCAGCATTCGGGAATCACGCAAGTCCATTTAATCGGGCTCCAAGGGGCGGCCGCCGGGAAGGAGATCCTTCAACGGACACACGGCGCAGGTGGGATTGGTTTTGTGGCAATAGTCCTTGCCCAGGCGTACCAGCAGCGCGTGGAACTCATTGTACAGTGCGGCGTCCTCGGGCAGCGAATCGTGGAAGTAGTCCTGGATCTGTTGATAGTCGGCGTCGAAAGCCATCCAGCCGTGCCGGGCCAGGATCCGCAGCGTGTAGGCATCGACCACGAAGATCGGCAAGCCGCCGGCGTACAAAAGGATCGAATCGGCCGTTTCCCGTCCCACGCCCGGCACGGCCAGCAGTTCCTCGCGCAGTTCCGGCAAGGGCGTGCGGAACATGGCCTCCAGCGAACCGCCGTAGCGGGTGACCAGGAATTCCAACAGGCTGCGAAGCCGGCGGGTCTTGACGCGGTAGTACCCCGCCGGCCGGATCAGCGCTTCCAGTTCCGCGCCGGGGACCGAGAACAAGGCGTGCGGTTCCAGCAGGTCCGCCGCGCGCAGGTTGCGGACGGCCTTGGCGGCGTTCTGCCAATTGGTATTTTGTACTAGCACGGCGCCGACCAGCACCTCCAGCGGCGACTGTCCCGGCCACCAGTGTTGCGGCCCGAGGGCGGCCAGCAGTTGTTGGTAGACTTCCCGAAGCGCGATTTTCATGATAAACTCCCGCAGGCTTGCACTCCTGCCTAATCTTAACTGTTTTGCCGGCCAAGCCAAGCGGGCCGCGCAAGAGATGAGTACAAGATGTAGGGTGGGTCGAGCGCAGCGAGCCCCACCGCTTGGCTAGAAAAGTTGGTGGGGCTCGCCGACCAACGCTGCGCGTCGGTGCCCGTCGACCCACCCTACGGTTAGAATTGCAATGGTTATTCTCGTGCGCGCCTTAGCGGTGTTGTCATTGGAGCGGCCGGGGGGCAACTGTCGAAAATCATTGTCATGGCATCGCCGCCGTTAGAACGCCCCGCCTTGGCCCGACTGGGCCAGAATTACTGGACCGAGTCGCGCCAGCCGCTGGCCAGCCTGGTGTTCATTGTTCCGTTGCTGGTGACGTATGAAGCGGCGCTGATCCTGCTAGGGCCCAACGCGGTCCGCAACGGCGCGGAAGCCTGGTTGCGGCAACTGCTGGACCTGGTCGGATTCGGCGCCTATTTCCTGCTGCCGACCCTAACGGTGTGCATCCTGTTGGCCTGGCACCACCTCACCCGGCGTTCCTGGCGGTTCTCCCCAGGCGTCTTTTACGGCATGACCGGCGAGTGCGTGCTGCTGGCGATTTGCCTGTGGCTGATGCTACAGATCCAGGGCATTTTCCTGGCAACCTCCGCAACCGGGACCGGCGCCAAGCCGCCGGGGCTGCTGGGAACGGCCATCGGCTACTTGGGCGCGGGAATCTACGAGGAGCTGCTGTTTCGCCTGGTCCTGCTATCAGTGCTGGCATGGGTCTTGCGACGGTTTCGGCTGTCGCCCCCGCTGAGCCTCGTCGGCGCCATGCTCTTGACCAGCGTACTGTTCTCTTGGGCACACTACGTGGGGCCCAACCGAGACCAATTCCTCTTCTTCACGTTCTTGTTCCGTTTCCTTGCCGGAATGTTTTTCTCGGCCCTGTTCGTGTATCGCGGGTTTGGCATTGCGGCGGGAACGCACGCGGCCTACGACATCCTGGTCGGACTCATGCAGGCGTAGTTGTCGGCTTTGGCGCCGTGGAACGAAGGCCCTTTACGCTGTCAAGTCCGATTCCGCGCGCCACGATCGAGGCAAAGAAAACTCCCCTTTGTGCGAGTGCCGGTGGCGGGCTATAATAGCTTGCGTTCGCCGTGCAGCACCCGCGGGGACTGTCCGCTTCAGCCCTACGATTGTCGAGGACTTGGAAAAAACTTCATGGGTGAGGGAACAACTCCCAAGTCCTCAGTGCATGCTTTGCAAAAGGAGCCGCCGTCGTGCTGACCGTTCGACCGAAAGTCGCCGAGTTGGTGTTCCAACTTTACGGGCGGGCGTTGCACCCGGAGTTGTTCGAAGTCTATTGTTCCCGCACCGTCAAACGCAGCAATTACGAGGCCAAGGTCGACATCACCAGCGCGGGGCACGTCGTGACCTGGCGGCACGGCGGCCTGACCTTGACCGAGGTTGCCGCCTCGGCGCATCACCCCCTGCCCGAGAAGCGGCGATTGCTCTCCTATTCGCTCAAGGGGCAACGCAAGGACCGGGTAGAGTGCCGCGGCGGAGTGCATTACGAGATGAGTTTCCAGCTCGAACCGGTCGATCCGGAATTTTTTTGGACCTTCCAGCAGGAATTGGCCCAGGACGGGCTGCGGCAGGGCATGCTGCACAAGTTCGACGCCAGCGGCCGCATGGCCTTGGGGGCCCTGAGCTACATCAACGTCGAGACGCGCATGCGGAAGCTGCTGATCCAGGCCTTCCACACCTTCCCCGACGACTACGCCATCGTCAAGAGCCAGTCGGTCTTCCAATTGCCGTGAGTAGTTTTCAGTTTTCAGTGTTGTAGTCATGACTGAGAACTGAGCCCTTCGATTCGTTGCGGCGCCCGATCGAGGACGGGACCTCCAGTCTTCGGCGCCGCAGCTTACAACTGAAAACTGAAAACTGAAAACTTCAAACTAGTCCAAGGAATTCCAGCACTGCCGCATTGAACTGGGCCGGTCGCTCCAGCGGGGCCAGATGGCCGGCGTCGTCGATCTCCACCAGTCGCGCACCGCGAATGGTCCCGGCCATGCTGCGCATCTCGGCGGGCGTCGAGAGCCGATCATCGCGGCCGACCACCACCAGCGTGGGGCAATCGATCGTGCCCAGGCAGTCCGTGAAGTCGCGGCGCCGGGCCATGCCTTCGGCCGCGGCCGCCAGGCCCTCCGGATTGGCGGAAAGGATCTGTCTCCGCAAGTCTTCGACGACCTGGGGGCGGTCGCGCAGCGTGAGCGGCGAGAGCAACTTGGGGAGCATGGTTTCCAGCAGCGGCGCGAGGCCGTCGATCCGCAGGCGCCGGGCCGTTTCGCGGCGACCGGCGGCGGCCGCGGCCGTATCGGCCCCGGCCCGCGTGTCGCACAGGACCAATCCCCGCAGTCGCTCGGCATACTTGTGCCAGAAACTTAGTGCGATGTAACCGCCCATCGACAGGCCGGCCAGCACGATCGGCCCGGTGACGCCCAGGGCATCGCACAAGGCGGCCAGATCGTCGGCGAACTGTTCCATGGCGACCGGTGCGGGCGTTGCCTGGCTGCCGCCGAAGCCGCGCAAATCGGGGGCGATGACCCGCACGTGCGCGGCCAGCGCCGCGATCTGGCCGGCCCACATGCCATGGTCGAGCGGAAAACCGTGGACCAATACCAGCGGCAATCCGGCGCCGCAATCGACCACCTTCAACGCGACGCCGTTGACCGCGATCGTTTGCATCAGTGCTTTTCGTCCAACTTCTTGCGGAACAACTGCAGTTGCCTGTGGATGAGGCCGGAATGGGGATCCAGCTCGGCGGCCTTGGTCTGGTACTTCACCGCGCTGACATAGTCGCCCTTGGTATAGTAGACGCGTGCCAGGGTGTCGTAATAGCCGCCCGTGTCCGGGTTCAGTTCCAGCGACTTCCAGGAAAAGCGCAGCGCCTCGTCCAGGTCGCCCTCGGTATTGCCGATCAGCCAGGCGAATTGGTTGTAGGCGGTGGAATTCTCCGGCGCCTCGGCAATCCTTTCCCGCATCTCCGCGGCCGATTTCTCGATCAGGCGGCGGATTTTTTGCCGCTCTTGCGGCGGCTGATCGGGAAGGCGATGGCAGGCGATCAGTACGTCGACGTCGGCCGAATCATCGTCCAGGGCCTTCTTCAGGAATTCGCGGGCTTTCGTCGCGTCCGTTTTGGCTTCCCAATGGCAGGCATAGAAATAGTTCATGCGCGAGCGGAGTTCACCCAGGGTGCGGGCGCCGATCTCGGTATCGGGCGGCTGGGATTTTCCGGCGGCGTTGACCATTTCCTGCAAGTCTTCTGCGGCCGAGAGGTCCTCGCCCTGGTCGTGGAGCATCTCGGAGAGCATCACGCGCGTGGCGGAGACGACGTCCTGGTTGACGGCGGCGCTGGAGATCACGTAACGATATTCGCGTTTGGCCCAGTCGAAGAGCCCTCGTTGTTGCAAGTTATGGGCCGCGAGCAGGTGATTCTGCCACTGTACGAGATTGTCGCCCGGGTTGAGTTTCCAGGCCTGCTCGGCGGTTTGCTCGGCCCGATTCTTGTCGCCCTGGGCGGCTTGGGCCTCGGCCAGGGCGTAGAGCAAGGTCGGATTGCCGGCGATTTGCGGGCCGAAACGGTCAGCCAATTCATCGACCGCCTTCCAGGCCTTTTGCTCGACGAGCCACTGGAGGAGATCGGCCAGCGTGTTGGGATCGCCTTTTTCCAAGCGGATCAGGCCGCGGATGGCCGCCACGGCCGCCTCGGTTTGCCCCATTTTCTTCAAGCGCGCAATCTGGAACCGCAGCAAAGCGGCCACAATCTCCGCACTGGTCTGCCCGGGTGAAGTCCGCAGCGCCGATTCTTCCGCATCCACAAGCCGGGTCCAGTCGGTCGCTAGCGCGCGGGACTCCTCGCTCCAACGCGCGTAGGTCAACAGCCACTGCGCGGCCGGGCGGCGGCTCCCCGCAAGGTTCTTTCGCAATATCTCCACGATTTGTTGCGTGGGTGGGTCCTTGGACTTCTGCGCGGTGAGCAGTTCCACGGCGGCCAGCTTGGATAGCAACGTCGCTTTTTCATAGCGCACCAGCCGGCACAACGGGGCCAGGCCCGCGCCATTGGGCCGCGCCGCCAGGAGACGGATCCGCGTGAGCCGCACTTCCACACTCTGGAACTCGTAGTCGCGCAAGAGGGTGCGGACGTCGATCGGGTCGTTCTTATCGGCCAACTCCACGCGGAGCGACTCGATCAGGTGCCTGGCACGCGCCGCGACTTCCAGGTCCTCGTGCGTCGTCGCCTCGCTCAGCGCGTCGAAGGCATCGAACCCGAACTTGGCCAACTCGCCCTCCGCCCGCTGGCGGACAAAGTAATCGTTGTCGCCCAGTTGCCCGATCAGGCGCCGGATTTGCGCCTGTTCGGAGGGTTGCGCCTGCTCGGAAGGCGGCACGGCAGGCGCCGCCGGGGCGGCCGTCGCAGTTGCCGCGATCAACGCCATCAGCGCCGCACAGGCCGCGCGATAGGGGCGAGGCAGGGTGGCATGGTCGAAGCGTGCCACTGGCTCCGCCAGTGCTTCGTGGACTTCGTGAAAACGCCGCACCGCCTTTGGAAATATCATTCCGTACCTTCTTCCACAGCGAGATGAAACGTCGAGGAAGCCCAAAGCACTGGCGGAGCCAATGGCACACAACCCAGGCCTCTCGTGTCAATGCCCCCCGCCGGCTTAATTCTCGGCCAACAACGCTTTCACCGCTTCGTCAATCCTGGATGGGTCGGGCGGATTGCCGTATCCGAATTTCTCGCGCAAACGGCCGCGGCGATCGTAGAGGCGCACGTGGGGAATGGCGCCGCCGTCGATATCGAACTTCGCCGCCGATTCGGAGCCGTTGCCATAGCGGCTCATGAAATCGTACGACCTTGCGCCCTGCGCACGGAGGAAATCCTGCACTTCGCCCGTTTGATCGCTATCGTCCAGGGCGACGGTAATCACGACCAGCCCGCGGTCGGCCAGTTCCCGCTGGAGCGCCACGGTATGCGGAAACAACGCCCGGCAGGGCTGGCACCAGGTGGCCCAAAAGTCGACCAACAGCACCTTGCCGGCAGATTGCGCCAACAACTGGTTCAGGCCCGATTCATCGATGAGCGGGACCGGCGCCGCCGGCCCAACGGGCGTGGGTTGCGCGCACCCCGTCAGCACGCAGGCGGCCAGCAGCATCCACCGCAGAACATTTCGCATACGTCGCCCGGGGATCACTTATTATATTGAATGCCGCAGCCGAACTGCTGCGTGACCGCCTTGGGCGGACTCTTGCCCGCCAGCAAGGCGTCCAAGGCGTCGCGCAAGTAATGGTTCTTGACCTGGTCTTCGGCCTGCTTGTCGTCGATGGCGCCCATGTAGGCGATCTTGCGGCCGGCGTCGAGCACGAAGATGTGCGGGGTGACGGCGGCGCCGTAGTCCTTGCCGATCTTTTGCGTCTCGTCGTAGAGATAGGGGAAGTTGAACTTGGCGTCAGCCGCGCGCTTCTTCATCGCTTCCAGGCGGTCGGCCTCGCCTGTGTTCACGTTGACCGCCACCACCTGGACGCCCTTGTCCTGATAATCCTTTTGCAGGGCCACGAGCCGGCCTTCATAGGCCCGGGCCACGGGGCAATGGTTGCAAGTGAAGGCCAGCACGATCAACTTCGCATCTTTGCAATCGGCGAGGCTGTGTTGCTTATCGTCGATGCCGGGGATGCCGGACCACTGCGGCCCGGACTCGCCGATTTTCAACTTGGCCGCATAGCAGCCGCTCACCATCAATGTCACCAGAACCGCCGTTGCCAGGCGGAACAGTCGAGAACGAGCCATAAGAGAATCCTCCATTCTTGGGAAAAAGGCAGCCTCTTAACTGGACTTTTGCAGAATGCCGATCCAACTTCCCCTCTCCCGGAGGGAGAGGGGGACAGCTTACAAAAGTCCAATTAATCTATATGGCTGCGGTCAAGGGCGGGACCGCCCCCGCTCGCGTTTGGCCGATGCTTCCACGGCGTCGATATAGCGCCGCAGTCGTTCCACTTCATCGCTTAGATGGCGGACTTTGAGCATGTTCTCCACCCGCTTGAGCAACTCCAACTTGTTGATGGGCTTGCTGAGGAAATCGTCGCAGCCGCAGGCCACGGCCCGCTCGATGTCGCCCAGCTCGTTCAGGGCCGTGACCATCAGGATCATGATGTGGCTGGTGGCCGGGTTTTTCTTCAGCGTGCGGCACACCTCAAACCCGCTGAGCTTGGGCATCATGATGTCCAACAGGATCAGGTCGGGCTGGAACTCGCCCACCTTGTCCAAGGTTTCCCGGCCGTCGCCGGCCACGGCGGTCTCGCAGTCCACCTCGCCCAGGTAGGCCTCGAGCAACTCGACGTTGGGAAGATTGTCGTCGGCGATCAGAATCTTGCTCTTGGACATGTGCGATTCAGTTTTAGGTTTTCAGTTTTCAGTTTTCAGTTGCGCCGGGCACGGGGAATTGCCGGCATAGCTCCGAGACCTGGCCGCGGATTCGCTGTAGCGCCGCGGCATTGTCGGCGGCAGCGAGCGCCGCAAGGATCCAGCCGCCGATGGTCCGCATCGTGTCGCCGGTCATTCCGCGGGTGGTCAGCGCCGGCGTGCCCAGGCGAATGCCCGAGGGATCCATCGGTTTGCGCTCGTCGAAAGGGATCATGTTCTTATTGACGGTGATGCCGCAGCAACTCAGGGCGTTCTCGGCCCGCGCGCCGGTCAATCCCAGGGGCGTGACGTCGGCCAGGAGCAGATGGTTGTCGGTGCCGCCGCTGACCAGGCGGACCCCGCCGCCGGCGAGCACCTCGGCCAGGATTTTGGCGTTTTCGACCACTTGCCGCACATACTGTTTGTAGGGCGGGGTGAGGGCCTCGCCGAAACACACGGCCTTTCCGGCGATGACG
>JBEKZQ010000142.1:0-13434 GCA_049509675.1 Thermoguttaceae bacterium
TGTCGAAGATGTTGTAGATCCGTTCGTCCTGCCGCAGGCCGCCGGCATGGATGCCGGCGCTGGTGGTGTTGAACGAGCGGCCCACCAGGGGATAGTGGTCCGGAATCGGCAGCCCGATGGAACGCATGTAGTCGGCCAGTTCGGTGATCACGCGCGGGTGAACGCCGCCCAGGCCGCCCTTGAGCGAGATGTACTCGATGATCGCGCCTTCCAGGGGCGGATTGCCGGTGCGCTCGCCGAAACCGAACAGCGTGGCATTCACCGCATTGCAGCCGTAGAGCCAGGCCGCCGCGGCGTTGGCGTGGACCTTGTGAAAATCGTTGTGCCCGTGCCATTCCAGCCGCTCGCTGGGCACGCCCACTTCCCGATTCAGCTTGTAGATCAACTTGGGAATGCTGCGGGGGAGCTTGGCGCCGGGAAAGGTCACGCCGAAGCCCATCGTGTCGCAGAGGCGGATCTTCACCGAGAGATTCTCGGGCACCTGCTCGCTCAGGCGCATCAGGCGCTCGCAGAAGGGGAGCACGAAGCCTTCGATGTCGGCGCGGGTCACGTCCTCCAGGTGGCAACGGGGCCGCACGCCGGCGGCGAAGGCCTCTTCGACCACGTGGCAGTAGGCCTCCATGCACTCCTTGCGGCTCTTGAACTTGAGCTTCTGGAAGATGTGGTAATCGGAGCAACTGGTGAGCATGCCGGTTTCCTTCAACCCGGCCTCGCGCACCAGGCGGAAGTCGCCCGTGTTGGCGCGGATCCAGCCCGTACACTCGGGATAGTGATGCCCCAGTTCCTGGCAGCCTTCCAAGGTGCGGCGGTCGTTGGCCGTGTAGAGGAAGAACTCGGTCTGGCGAATCACGCCGTGCGACCCGCCCAGCTTGGCCAGCAGGTCGTAGATGTGTACCATCTGGTCGACCGTGTAGGGCGGACGCGATTGCTGGCCGTCGCGGAAGGTCGTGTCGGTGACCACGATGTCCCGCTCTTTCAAGCCGGCCGTGTCGAACTCGACCGCCTTGCCGTCGATATACTCGACCATTGGCCCCTCGAACTGGATCAAGGGCGGGAGGCTGTAATGGAAGGTCTCTTCCAGGAGATTCGGCTCGGTCCGATCGACCAGGGGAAACGATTTGTGCTTGGCCATGGCGGATGAAGGGTGGGAGGGATTGAGAATTTGGTGGTTGGCGGGAGTATTGACCGCACTAAGAAGTACTCATCTCGCTCCGCGAGATGGAATGCATCTCGCGGAGCGAGATGAGTACGATTGTTGGGACAGTCGTTGATTCGCCGATTCTAAAGCACTACGCCCTGTTGTTGGCAGGTCTTGGTGATGAACTCGGCGGCTCCGCTGACGGTGGCGACCGACAGCGCGGCGTCTTCGTCCATCTCGATTCCGAACTCCTCTTCAAACATGGCGACCAGTTCGATCGACTGGACGCTTTCCGCGCCCAGGTCGGTCGTGAAGGCCTGCTCCGGGCGGATTTCGGCCGGGTCCAGTCGCAAGACCCGGGCGGTGACGGCAATAACGCGATCCTGGACAGTTGCCATAAGACTGGTCTCCTTCAGTTTTCAGTGTTCAGTTTTCAGTTTTCAGTGTTGAGTTCTTAGGGCAATACCTTTGGACTGAGAACCTCAAGCTGAAGTGTCTCTTTCCGTGTTCAATCCGTGTTTCATCCGTGGCTGGATTACATCCTACGCTGCGGCCAAAGCGCGGCGGCCCTTCTTCACGGCCTGGTCGCGGGCCGGGGCCGTGAGCTTGTAAATCTCGTCCCACATCGCCTCTTCCACGGCGGTCCACTGGCAACCGCGGCGGCCCATGGCCGTGGCGGCCGTCTCGTAAAGCTTCTTCTTCCCGAAGCCCTTGGTCACCACCCCTTCCAGGAACCAGGCGAAGGAGGGAATGAACTTGGGCAACGGCTTGCCGGTGGCCGCGATCAGGGCCATGGCCCCCACGTTGGCGCCGGTGTTCAACAAAGTGCCGATCGACGTCTTCGTGTGGTCGCCGATGAGGGCCCCCACCTTGGTCGACCCGGTATCGACCGAGAGCCGATCGTCGAGCATCACCGAGACGTTGGTATAATCGTTCTTCAAGTCGCTATTGGTGGTCATCGCGCCGAGATTCACCCACTGGCCGACGTAGGCGTGGCCGAGGAACCCGTCGTGGTACTTGTTCGAGTAGCCGTGGAGAATCGACTCTTCGACCTCGCCGCCGATGCGGCACATGGGCCCGATCGAGTTCCCTTCCCGGCACTTGGCCCCCAGCAGGACCGACTTCTTGCCGATGTAGCAGGGGCCTTCGATGCGCGTGAAGGAATGGATCTGGGCGCCTTCGTCAATATACACGGGCCCATGCTCGGCGTCTATCACTACCATGGGATGCACCACGGCGCCGGGGGCGACGTAGACGTCGCGGCCGGAACCGCGCACGGCATGGGGCTGCTCGACCTTGCCCTCAATCCCCTGACGGCCGGCCGCCGCAAAGTCGTCGACCAACTGTTGCGGATTGGCAAGCACCAGGTCCCAGGTATAGTTCCAAACGGGCAGATTCTCTTGCGCCGCCGGCAGCGTGCGACTGGCCGAGGCCAACAGGGCCTCGATCGACCCGCCCTCCAGCCGCGGCAGGTCTGTCCGCTCGATCCAGGCCAGCAGGACGTTGCCGTCGGCATCGAGCACCAGGCGGCTGGGGCCTGCGGGCCGGGGGTCGATACCGTCGGCCTTGAGCCGGCCGTCCAGCAGGAGCAGGTCGTCGCCGGCCAGCGAGGCGGGATCGTTCACCGGCCAGGAGGTCTGGGCCCGATAGGCCTCGGCCATGTACGGCGGCACAAAACAGGCCACGTCCGCGGCACGCAGCCGGGCCACCAGCCTGGCCGCCAGCGACGTCATGCCGTGGCGAAGCTCCCAAATGGGACGGCATATAGCCAAAGGATAGAAATTGATTCGTTGCCTGCCCGGCCGGTCTACAAGGATCAGTCGCATCGTGATTTTCCGTTGGAGGTTAGTTGCTACTGTTCGGTCGCCAAGATACCATATAAGTATCGCAATATGTAGAAGGCTCTCCCATGGAGCAATTCGATCCTTATTTCATGTGGCTGGGGATTCCTCCGGCAGAGCAACCCGCCAACCATTACCGGCTGCTGGGGCTCGCCTTGTTCGAGTCGAACCCGGAGATGATCGTGTATGCCGCCGATCGGCAGATGTATCAAGTACACTCCTTCCTCGGAGGGGCCTACGGCGCTATTGCGCAGCAGATCTTGAATCACTTGGTGACGGCGCGCGAGTGCTTGTTGGATCCCTATCGTAAGACCGAGTACGACGAGCAGTTGCGGCGGTTGCTCGGATGGCAGCCGGAGCGGCCCATGTATGGGGCGCCGCCGGCGCCGACACTGACGGGGCAGATGCCGATGCCGTCGGCGGGCATGAACCCCTACATGCCGAGCCCCGCACCGATGGCGACGGCACCCGCGCCGGCCGCTGCGCCCCCGCCCACTCAGGCCCCGCCCGTGGTAGCGCCCCTGCCTCCCCTGGCGCAGATTCCCATCTACCCCGCCGCGGCCCGCCGGCCCGGTCGCAAGGCCCTCATGCAGCAGAAGAAGGCCTCGCGTGAGACCATCATCATTGCCAGCGTCTCGGCGGCTGCCATTGCCCTGCTCGGTTTGTGGTTCTTGGTCGCGAACCTGATCGATAGGGACCCGGTCGGCTGGTCCGGAGTGACGGCCCCCAGGGAAGCACCGGCCCCGTCACGTCGAGCCGTCACCGCCGACCATGCCGCCATAGATGCCCGCAAAGCTGCCGCCGCCAGGAAAGCGGCCGAAGACAGGAAGAAGGCCGAGGCCCAAAGGGCGGCCGAAGAGCGGGCCAGGAACTCGCAGCGCGCACTCCACCGCTTGCCAGCCCCTCCGCCCGTCATCGAGGATCTGCCCGTGCCCAAATTCGATTCGCCGCAACCCCAGCCGGACTCCAACCCTCCGCCCGTTAAGTCCGAAGGACCCAAAGACGAAGTGGACAACGCGATTGGGCCTCCGCCGAAAGAGCCCCCGCCGAAATGACAACTCGGACACGTCCCCAGCCGCGCACACCACCTCCATGAGCGACTCCGGACTCTGGACCCTGGACGCTGACGACGCCCCCAGCCGCACACACGACTTCCATGAGCGAGCCCGCCTCGAAATCCTCGGAATCGGCGGTCCCGGCCGACCTCTCCGGTCAGCAACTGGGCGATTTCCAACTTCTGCGGCGGTTGGGCCGGGGGGCGATGGCCGAGGTCTATCTGGCCGAACAGCAGCAGTTGAAGCGGCGGGTGGCGGTCAAGATCCTCAATCGGGAATTGGCCAAGGACACCACCTATTTGAGGCGATTCGAGCGCGAGGCCCAGGCGGCCGCTTCGCTGGTCCATGCCAATATCGTACAGATCCACGAAGTCGGCCACGCCAACGGACTCCACTATATCGCCCAGGAATACGTACAGGGCCAAAACCTCCGCGACTGGATCGCCCGCAACGGACCGGCCGATCTGCCGCACGCACTGTCGATCATGCGGCAGGTAGCGGCGGCCCTGGCCAAGGCCGCCGAACAGGGGGTCGTCCATCGCGATATCAAGCCTGAGAACATCATGCTTACCACCTCCGGCGAGGTGAAGGTGGCCGACTTCGGCCTGGCACACCTCTCACGCGAGGACGATGCCCAACTGACCCAGGTCGGCGTCACCGTGGGCACCCCCTTGTACATGAGCCCCGAGCAGGTCGAGGGAAAGTCGCTGGACCCCCGCAGCGACATTTATTCGCTGGGCGTAACCTGTTATCACATGCTCACGGGAAGTCCGCCCTTTGAAGGCGATACGGCCTTGGCTGTGGCCGTGCAGCATCTGAAAAAGGAGCCGCGACCCTTGCAGTTGGCCCGATCCGACCTGCCGTTGGCCCTGTGCCGTGCGGTCCAGCGGATGTTGGCCAAAGAGCCCTCCGCCCGCTGGCAATCGGCCGGCGAGCTACTGCGCGAATTATGTCGCATTCGCTTCACGTACTGTACGGCAATCTCACCGGAGGAGTTGGGCCAGTGGGAATCGGCGGGCGTGGATCCACCGGCTGCGGCCGATTTGCAGGCGCTGGAGCGGCTCAGCAGTTTGATGCAGGGCGGTGCCCGGCGCGGCGGCCGCTGGCACGCCTTCCGGCCCCTTGTCGCAGGGCTGCTTTTCTTTGCGATCGGCGCCGCAGCGGCCTGGTTCACCATGCGCGATGCGCCGCTGCTGGCTCACCCCCCTTGGGGAAAGAGCCGCGTGCCGCGGCAGTCGACGGTACTGCGGCAGTGGCTCTATGCCAGTCAGATCGGCACGCAACAGGCGTGGCAGAGCGTGATCGACTATTTTCCCGAAAAAACCTATGTGGTCTTGCGCGCCAAGCAGCAACTGGCGAGGATCTATCTCCGCGAGCGCGATTATGTTCGGGCGATGGCCGTCTTTGACGAACTAGCCCAGGCCGACGACCTGAACAAAGAATTTCAGGCGTTCGGGCTGGCCGGAAAGTGCGGCGTCTTGACACTCCAGGAGAAATACCAGGAATCGGCGGACGTACTGGACCAACTGTGGCCGATCCACCAGGAACTGCGCGACGTGCAAATGCGAAAAATGCTGGATTACGTGATGCGGGAGAACCGTTCCAAGCTTGGTTCGCAGACAGCCCGGCAATGGAACGAGTGGCTGAGCGAGCAATTTCATTCCGAGGGTTGACGTGAGGCCGGCTGCGCGATAGAAAGTAAGGTTTCCACTGCCGGTGAGCCGATACGGGCGGTGGTTCATGGGCCCCCTTCGTCTAGTGGCCCAGGACATCGGATTCTCAGTCCGACGACAGGGGTTCGACTCCCCTAGGGGGTATTACGCCTTGTAGCGGGGTTTCGCTGCAAGTCGCACCACTAAGCACAAGCCCTTGATTATCAGGGGCTTGTGTCGTTTCTTGCGGTTCCCCGCCACAACCCGCGGCAGGTTGCTGCGCCTGATTTTGCGCCCCCAGTGCGCCGGATTTTGCGCCGCCAGAATTCGCCCTATCATAGTCCGCATCAGTGACTTGCAGATAATGGCGCGTCGCAATGGCCGCCGAATTCCCAATCCATGCCACAACCACATGGAGGGGATGATGCTGGGTAAGCTCGGTTTCCCGGCTCGCCCGCATGTTTTGGAACAGCCGGGGCCACTTCGCCACCCCGGCCCGCTCCATGATCCGTTCTAGCTGGGTCCGCAGGTTGGCACTCCCCGACCGATGCTTGGCGATAACGTGGACCGTTCCCGGCTCGGCCTTGTCGAATGCCGCTTCCAGGTAGGGGCGTAGCTCAGGGAACAGGGGCACAAGCCGCGAATCCCCGCCCGGGTGATGGGCCGTCTTGGGGCTTCGTACACGAATCCGGCCGCGTTCCCAATCCACGTCGCCCCAGCGTAGGGCGAAGGTCTCCGAAGGCGTGCGCAGGCCGCCGTAACGGGCCAGGGCCACGATCAGCCGCCATTCGGTATCGGGGCAGGCCGCGATGATCTTTTCCACCGCTTCCTTGGTGACGAAGTGTTCCCGGCTCTTGTTGACTTGGGGCGCCGCCTTCACGTCGGTAAAGGGATTCTCGACAATCAGCTTCTTGCGGACCGCCGCCCGGAAGAACTGCCGCGCCCGCTTCACGTTCCGCCCGATGGTGGCCGGGGCCAGCTTCATGCCCACCTGTTCCGCGTGCCAATCGTCGGCGTCGCCCGGGGTAATGTCGGCCAGCATCCGGCCTTCCCCAAAGAAGTTGATAAGGCTTCGTTTGGTTGCCTTGTAGTTCTTCAAAGTGTTCGGCTTCATGCTCGGCCGGCTCGCAATGTACTGGTCGATGAAGGCCGCCAAGGTGGTTGTCTCGGCTTCGGCCTTCGCCCTTGGCGGGACCAGGCCGACGGCCGCCAGCTTGTCGTACATGACGCTATCGCGTTCGCCTACCCAACGGGAAACTTCATCGTCAGGGGACCGCCCGGCCAGTTGCGACGCTACCAGGGCTTCCACGTTGGTCTTGATCTTTTCGGCATCCTTCATCGACATCTTGCCCAAGCGAATCGGCTTACGCTTGCCGTCGGGGGCGGTAAACAGAATCCGTTTCCGGCCGTCGGGGTCTCGCACGATACTTGCCATAGTTCACTTCCCTTTCGTCTCGGGCTTTCGCCCCAGTGTGATTTTCAGTTGTAGGAATTCGCCCAAGGCATTCAAGGCTTCCATCGAAAGGCCGCGATGCCCATTGTAAAACTGCGCCAAGGCACTTTCGCTAATGCCCGTTTCCTTGGCGATGCGGTAGCGCGTCAGGCCGGAATCGTCGATTGCCTGCCGCAATTGGTCGGTCAATAGGTTGGTTCGTTTCTTTGCCATACCCGGTATTCTATCGACTACTGTTCATTCTGTAAAGTAGTCTTCCCGTACCAAATGGGAAATTCGATGAACCGCCCGCATTTGTCGCAATCCCGCCGGACCGATTGCACGTCGTGAATCGAAACGTCCCGCCATGCCGCCCCACCGCACCGGCATACCGGCTTGGCCGTGGGCTTCATCGAAGGCATAGGCTGGGCTTGGACCGCCGCCGCCGGCCGTAGTAGGGCCAATAGCTCGGCCTTGTGGGCTTTCAGCCGTGCCACCATATCGGGCGTCAGGGCCGACGACCCGCCGAGCGGGTGCCCCGGGGCGTCGATGGTCAAGCCGCCGTCGCCCGCCGGGTGCAACCGGATGCCCCGGGCGTCACAGTCCGCCAGCAGTTCGGCCAGGTCGCTCATATCGTCACCGTCACCCGGCTTGCATTTTCGGCCGCGTCCAAAGTGTTCTCGATATTCTCAGAATCCCCGGCTTCGCACCGCGGGGGCGAATTGTGGGAATTATGGGAGCGCTTTTCCGCGTCCGCGTTGGCAAAGGCCGCCGGGTTGACTTCGTAACTTGGGGACGGGGGCCGCCCGGGGCCAGCCGCATCCAACGGCCGCAATCGGATATACCCCCGCCGCGCCAGTTCGGCCAAGGCCGGGTCAATATCGTCGGCCTTGGGGAATCGTCGCTTGCCGTGTTGCTGGGCATCGCGTTTGGTGAATTCCCGCCGGCCGTGGCGTTCGATCCACCGCAGCACATACCGGGCGTCATCGTCGCCCGATGCTTCCTTGGCTTGCATCATGTTCAAGACCGCTTCGGCATGGGGGACCAGATACCGGGCCAGTTCAACCGCCGCCCGAATCGTCGCCCCGCCGATGTAGCCGGCCGCCCCATGCTCTACACAATGCAGCACGGCCGCCAACCGCAGCGTGGCGCCGGCCAGCTTCGCGCCCCAGTCCCGCATGATTTCCATTTGGCCGCCGTCGCCCAACATGGATTCGATTTCCGCTTCCCACTCTTGCAGCACGGCCGATGCTTCGGCGTCAAGCCCCAACGTGCAATCGGTGTCCGCGTTGGCCATCGCCCGCACCGTTTGGTGATAGGCTTCCTTGATCGCATCCGATACCGGCTCGGGCGCGATTTCCCGCCGGCCGATCCAGCTTTGCGGGGCCGCATAGAGGAATCGGGCCAGCAAGCCCCGGCCGCGAAAGGCCGCAGTCTCGGCCAGCCCTTCGATTACCGCCGGTTGCATCGCATAGGCGCAGGTCAGGGCCGGACGCTCAACGCGAACGCTCTTGCGCGATACCCGATCCGTAACCAGGTCATCGCCGCAATGTCCCAACAGGTACACGCCGAATTGCGGGATGCCGCTCTTGGAATACAAGCCGGCCATCAGGTCGAACACGCCCCCTTCGGGCGACATGCTGGCAATCCGCCCGCCTTGCTCGGCCAGCATCATGCCCAACTTCTCGGCCGTGGCATCATCGACAATCAACCGGGGCAATACCGGCTCGGGTTGCTCGGCCAACTCCGCGGCCAGGTTGCCCGCCTCATGCCGCGCTTCGGCGTCGCCTTTCTCGGCCGCCAGCTTTTCCAACTTCCGCAACCGGGCTTCTGATTGTCGCCGGTCCGATTGCTCCCGCGCCACCGTCGGCCGGGCGACTTCGATCAACTCGGCTTCCAGTTCCCGTAGGGGCCGCATCGCGTCGGAGAAGACGGCCGACTTGCGGTTGCCCGGTTCCAACAGCGCCGCCACAAACAGGTTCGTGGGTTCGCGCCAGCCGGGCCGCGCTTCCACCACCACCCGACGGGCAATCGTGGCAGAGCAAACGGCCAGGGCCAGCAAGCCGGCCAGGTCCGCCGGGGTTTGCGTGGCGTGGGATTCCGCGTCAACCCACCGATGCAGCGCGCCGGGCAATGCGTGGGTCGGAAACTCGGGCAGGTCCACCGAATCGAAGGATACGATTTCCGGCCAGGGTTCCGCCGCCGCGTTGCACTCGGGCGCCGCGTTGCACTCGGGCGCCGCCTTGATTAACTCGGCCAACTTTTCCCGCGTACCGCCGGCCGCCAGCCAATCGCTTACGTCGCCCTTGGCCGGCAGCCCCGGCAGGTCAATAATCCGCACCGATGCCGCGATGCCTTGCAGCGTCGCCGCAACTTGCAGGGCATGTTTCCGGCCGGGTTCGTCGTTGTCGGCCAGGATGAACACCCGCCGGCCGCGAAGGTACTGGGCATGTTCGGCCGTCCATTTTCCGGCCCCGCCGGCATTGCATGTACCCAGTACCCGGATACGGGCTAGGTTGTCCACGTCCTTTTCGCCCTCGACTACGAAGACGGGCCGCGCCGGCTCGGCCAGCAGTTCGGGCAATCGGTAAGGGACCGCCCGTACTCCCTTGACGGACCAATCCCAACCGCCGCCAGGCTTCGGCCGCCGCTGGCGAAAATCCTTTGGGTCATACCGAACTACCTGAAACAGCAATTCGCCTGCTTCGTCGCGGTAGTCATAGCTGGCGACGATCCGGGGTTTCCCGTTCGCGTTCGTCTTCGCCTTGCCGGCCGTCGCCGTGCGCGGGGGCATAAGATCGGCCAGGGACAACCCCAGGGCCGCGGCCACCGCCGCCGGCTCGCAACCGGCATGGCAATGCAGCACGGCGCCGCCATTCTCGCCTTCGGAAATACTAAGGCTTGCCCGCCGGTCTTCATGGGCCGGGCATCGGACCGACCAGCCCTTGCCGGCCTGCTTGGCGTCGGGCAGCTTCGCCAACAGGTTCTCAAAGGGTGTCATTGCCGGCCCCCTTCGCGATTTCGGCTTGCCGGCTCAGCCAAGCTTGCAGGTCCGCCGTAGGATAGAGAATCGTTCGCCGCTTGCCGTTGCCGACGCGAACGCATGGGATTTGGCCATCATGGGTCAGTTGCCAAAGCAACCGAGGCGAAATCCCCAGGGCCTTCGCCGCATCCCGGGGCCGCAGCGCCAGGGGCGATTGAACACTTTGCGTTGCCATAATCACTTGCTCCAACGATTCGCCGGCCGCGAATTGCAGCCGGCATAACCGTTGGCGCAGCGTTCGGCAAAAAGATGCCGAACAGTGGGGCCATCGCACGAAAGGGCCGGGAAAAGCCGCGTTTCGTACCCACAAGAAATTTTGGCAGGCATTCGGCAAACCGTGCCGAATGATCGAATACCCCGGTTAGGATTCGGTATCCCGGTCGTCTTCGTCGGGCGGTTTCCCACCGAAAAGATGGTGGGGCGAGTATTCTTGATTCAGCAATTTGAGGGAAGCAACCAGCCGCGTCGCGTCCACACATAGCGCCCGATACTTGGTATGCCCACCAAACTCTTTGGTGAAGAATGCCGATGCGGTCGAATCGGATACTTCCGCCAGCCGGGCCAGTTCGTTGTTTCCGATGGGTTCCGTGTTCAGGCAACTTCCGTTGGCGTAGTTGTGATGCTTCGTCAGGGCCGCAATCAATTTCGCCTGACCTTCGCCCCGCTCGGTACTCCGCTTGGATTTCTTCGCCTTGAGCGTACCGCCGCCCGTTTCGTGTGCATCGCCGTTGTCGGCATCAGCCGCCGGCTCGGCCCCTGGGTCGTGGTCCGCCGCCGCTTGTAGACCGCGGTTGAAATCGAGAATCCGCTTCAGTTTGTCCCGCTTCGCCAAGGCTTTCGACTCGCCGGCCGCGCGCTTCTCCCCTTGGACAGCAGATAACGAACTCGGCTGTTTCACTTCCGCCGCCAGCCGCGCAAGCTCCCTTGGCGTCAGTTCCGCGTCATCCGGGCCGGCAAGCAATCGCTCGATAAGGTCTCCGGCGGTGCCCGGCGAATCGGCCGATTCTGTAAGGCAGGTGGTCAAAATCGCCTTCACCCGTTCGGCACCCGCTCGGATCGCATCGAATTGGCGGGCCATGTTGTCCGGGTTGTTCCCGTCCACTGGCCCCCTGGGAAGCCCACTCAAGGCCAGGTCGATTCCATCGGCTTCCGCGGTCCAGTCGACCTTCCGCAACCAGGCCGCCGCTTGCTTTGAAGAGTGCCGCCAGGGAGGATAGGTGGATTCGGGCGGGGCCGGATCGTGAAATGACTGTATCTCCCGCTCCGCGGCCTTCTGTTTCTCTTCCGTAAGTGTGCCGCGCTCCCAAGCCTCCAAAGCCTTCCGACCGTCTCTCGTGAGCAGGTTCGCTTTCGGCCGTTTGTCCTCTGGCAGCTCCAGCCAAGATTTCGCGGCGTTCTGCCACGCTTGTTGCTTTTTCAACCAGCCGTCGGCGTCGTCAAACGCCTTCTGAAGGTGTGGGCGGATCGCTTCAAACTCGGACGGTCGCATGAGATTTCGCCTTTCGTTGCTCGGGCCGATCCCAGGCGCGACGATGCGAAAGGCGAGAAGCAACGATCGCGCCTTGGGACCGCTTGGCCGCGCCGGTTCGAACACGCCGCGGTCGTCCCGATGACCGCATTCTACCACGATGCGACCGATTCCCCAAACGGGTTCATCACCCCGCCCGCCGCCGTCGCCAAGCGTAGGCCAGCAGGCAGACGGCCCCCGCGCCGAGAAGGGCAAGGGTGGACGGTTCAGGCTTGGGGTTGGGGGTGAGGAGGAATGCGTCCGTCTGCCCGCTGGGGTTGACGCCGTAACCACAGATTTTCCCGTTTTCGCTGATCCCGGTGGCCTCCTCAAGCGTCCATCCCGGATTGGAAGGGATCAAACTGTTCAAGTCCAGCATGGAACCTCCACTGTAAAGGAAGGCGTCTTGGGCACCGCTGCTGGTGTAGACGTAACCTACGACCTGCCCGAGGTTGTTGATGCCGTTGGCCTGACTGGTTGTTCCGCCAAGGGTGCCGAGGTCTTGAAGAGGACTGCTACTGGTGTAGAGAAAGGCATCAGTTTGCCCGCTGGCGTTGGGGCCGTAACCACAGACCTGGCCCGAATCGTTGATGCCAGTGGCAAAACTGTAGACTCCGCCGAGTGTGTCGAGGTCTTGCACGGTCCCGCCGCTGTAAATGAAAGCGTGAAAGGCACCGTAGTACGGGGGACCGGCGCTGTACTGGAGATACCCCGCGACCTGTCCGTTGTCGTTGATGCCAGTGGCATAGCGAAGTGCGTATCCAGAATTGGGAAGTATCAAGTTGTTCATAAGCTGCACGGAGCCGCCACTGTAGAGGAATGCCTGCAAGCCGCCGCCAGTGGCAGCACCATAGGCTTCCCCAACGACCTGCCCGTTCGCGTTGACGCCATTGGCAGAAGCAAGCGTCAATCCAGAACCGGGGGCTATCAGGTCGTTCAAGTTCTGCATAGTCCCGCCGCTGTAAGAGAAAGCGTTTCCAGCACCGCCGCTGACCGCGGCTTCCCCAACGACCTGCCCGCTCGCGTTTATGCCCGCGGCGCCGCTATTGCCGCCGCCTGGGAGTCCGCCGAGGTTCTGCATCGAACCGCCGCTGTAGAGGAAGGCGTATGTGACACCGCTGCCGTTATTGGCATTCCCGACGACCTGCCCGCTGTTGTTAATTCCGAACGCTTGACTGCTGCCTCCGGGCGGAAACAAGTTGCCGAGATCGGTCACGGTGTACTGAACTTGGCCCCAAGCACTCCCGGCAACGCTTGACAACAAGACCCAAACCACGAACCCCACCCGCTTGAACGTGAGCGCGTTCATAGAGCCTACCCTTTCGCTGTGCCAGGCCCGGCCGGTGACGGCCGCCGAAAGGGTAGGTGAAGGGCGGTCGTCGCCGGTCGGCTACGGCCCCGCCGGGCACCTGACGCCAGCGAGTATAGTTCCACCCGCTGGGAGTTGCAAATCGACCGCCTCGCGCGCCCGCGCCCGCGACCAATCGTCGCCGAGGGCCGGCCCGACACGGAATTGTGTACCCCCTATCCCCTTCCCCTCCTTCATTCGCCCCCAGATGCAGGGGCAAACGCCCGCAAACTGTCCCGGAGCAAGCCGACAACGGCCGAATCGAGCCGCGCCCGGGCATCGGCGGGAAGCGATACGCCAGACTGTTGCCCCCAGTCCGAGAGCGTATCGCGGACCCGCTGTTGCAAGACCCCGGGGACATCGGCCCGCAACTCCTTGTCCATGCCGTCCTGAAACTGCTTCAAGACTCCCCTGATTT